>NZ_BAAHYP010000011.1:0-73273 GCF_054657495.1 Howardella ureilytica
TCGGATTTAAGAGGATTCGTTCTGTCCTTCTTCTCATCTCCGTCACTTACTCCGTCTCCGTCTGTATCGGCTTTAAGTGGATCCGTTCCGTCTTTCTTCTCGTCTCCGTCGTTTACTCCGTCGTCGTCTGTATCAGGTTTAAGAGGATTCGTTCCGTCTTCTGTTTCCTTATCATCCGCTACTCCGTCATTATCAGAATCCCAGTCCGGATTATGTGTGATATTGTATAACTTATTGACGGTTCCGCTGTAGTTACCCTTACCTTCTATTCTTACGGTATATTCTCCGACTTCCTTACATTCGGTTACATTATTATCTTTCAATATATAACTTATTTCGTAATCCGTACCTTGAACCAAAGTCTGATTTGTTGATTTATCTTTTACGGTTACGACAGGATTTTGGACGTTTCCGTTATATATATTTTCCGATGTTACGGTAATTTCATAAGCGGATAAATCATCCGTAATTGCCTTTTGGTTTATTGTTGCCAATACGTATGTCTGCTGTCCGCTTGATGCAAGAGAATAATTATCGGCATTCGTTCCCAAAAGTGAAAGATTTGTAATATTTACACGTTTGTTATTTCCGACTTCCGGACTTTCAAATGTTCCGACTCCCGATACGGTAATATTGTCCGAATTTACTGTTCCGACAATATTTACTGAGCTGAAATCAAGTTGCGCACCTGTATTACCGTCAAATACTTTATTTTTGACTTTTATACCTGAAACCGTAACCTGCTTTTTATTAATTGTATATGTATTGCTTACGGATCCGGTGTAATTACCCTTACCCGTAACGGTTACCGTATACGTTCCCGCATTTTTACATTCGGAAACGGATTGTCCGTTAACGGAGTATGTAACCGTATAATCAATATCCTTACGTAATGTGTTCCCACTTGTGGAATCGGTTATGTTTAATGTCGGGTTCTGAACATTTCCGTTGTATGTAACACTTGCATTTACAACATTCGCCTTAAACGAACCCTGAGTAATATTCGCTTTTAATGTAATATTCTTGTTTGTCAAATTGTAATTGGAAGCTCCCGTTCCGGTAAGACTTAAACTTACGGCTACGTTTTTGTTATTTCCCACATCAGCAGTGTCAAATGAAGCACTTCCCGTCACCCCTACATTATCTCCGGAGAAAGTGCCTAAAGTTACTTTTGTAAAGTCTATTTGTGCATCTGTGACGCCGTCATAAACTTTATTTTTTATACTGATGTTTGAAGCCGTGATATCCGCCTTATTTATGGTATATGTTTTTGAAACGGAGCCCGTATAATTGCCTTTACCGGCAACTGTTACCGTATATGTTCCCGCATTCTTACAATCGTTTACTGTTTGTCCGTTAAATGAATAAGTTACGGTATAATCGGTACCTTCATTGATTACCGTGCCGTCGGGAGCTTTTACCGTAACGGTCGGATTGTTTGTATTCCCCGTATATGTTCCGGCAGCTATGTCGTCAACGGTAAATGTACTTTGCAATATATTGCCGTTTAATGTTTTTGTTACATTTTGTGATTCGTTAATAATATAATTATGAGCTTTGCTTCCCGTAAGAGTGAGCGGTTTAAGCGTTACACTTTTATTGTTTCCCGCATCGGCGGTTTCAAAATCAGCCGAGTATGAGATTTGCACATTCGGTTCGTCTCCCGAAACAAGTCCCGTAACAGACAACCGACCCGTATCAAGCTGAGCAGAAGTGCTTCTGTCATATGTCTTATCAAGAATCTTATATGTTCCCGATATATTAACCTGCTTTTGATTTATCCAATAATATGTAACCTGTTCTCCGCCGTACAATCCCTTACCGACAAACTTAATAAGATACCTTCCCGCATCGACACAATTTGTTACAACTTCTCCGCTGCTTTCGTATACATATTGAACATCATAATCCGTGCCTTTAACGAGGGTAACTCCTCTTTTGCTGTCTGTTAACGTCTGATTTGCAACATCATCAGGATTATGTGTATTTCCGTCATAATCGGAAGCCGTTCCGGGAGAAGTGCTTACTCTTCCGTCACCTATGTCATATATACCTGCTCCGTAATTAAACTCAATCTCTCCGATTGTATGAAAATCTTTGCTGAGAGATTTTGATGAACCGTCATTTGTCACATCAACTGTTGTAAAAAGTCCGTTGGATAATTTCAAATATCTTATGTAATAATCGTCATTACTGTGTTTAACGGTTACATTAATCATTTTATTTATATTGTCATTTATGTTTAAATAATATTTTGAAGCGGTACTGTTATATGATAAGCGCATCTGTTCGTTGTTCGACGGCGTAATAGTAACCGTGACACCGTTCGGAAAGACAGCTTCGGCCTTAGTGGAAACCATGGTTCCGTCCTGATTCGTAAATCCGCTTAATTCGGCTTCGTATGCATCTGCATCGTCAGGTGCAGTGTTTTGTAAATAAACTTTGTTATCCTTTATTATAAAATCATATATTTGGCTGGTCGTTGCATATGCCGCATTTGATATAACATGTTCAGGGCTTTCAACTTTATCGCTTGATGAGATTCCGTCCTGTGCCATAACCGGGGCCGTAACTCCTATTGCAGTCGCCAGTGCGCCGGATAAAATAAGCGCATTGACTTTTTTCATACTTCCGTTGACTTTGCTTTTCCTGTTTCTGATTTTTTTCATAGCAATATTCCTCAATTACAGTAAAGATATTAATTTAGTCTTAATAAGTTTTTATACTTATAAAACTTTTATAAATATAAAAACTGTCTTTTTTGTAATTGTATAACTATTAACAATATTTTTTTTACTTATTTGTGCGTAATTTAATACATTTATGTTACAAATGCATTATTTACAAATTTTACCGTTGACATAAACAGTATCTGTTACTAAAATTAACGTCACACAAAACTTTTTCTACAAAACAAACAAAAGCAAGCGTACGGTTATATCAAGGTTTTATTGATATAACCGTACGCTTGCTTTACAAAATGAAATATTTAAGTAAGGTATTAACCCGTCAAATGTCTTTTTTCTTTATCATTGCATACATTTGAATAAGTTCTACCGCTTTATTTAACCCTAATTTACTTGAATCAAAACAGAGATCGTATGTATTGGCATCTCCCCACTTTCTCTCGGTATAAAAGTTATAATAATTTGCTCTCTTCTTATCTGTCTTTTTAATTATTTTTTCGGCCTTTTTTTCATCTAATTCGTATATTCTCTTTATTCTGGATATTCTTTTTTCAAAAGGAGCATGAATAAATACGCTGATAAGATCCGGATCGTCTTCCAATGTATAATCAGCGCATCTTCCGATAATTACGCATGATTCGCGGGCCGCAATTTCCTTGATTACATCCTGCTGAGCATTGAATACTTTTTCATTAAGCGGAGTTTCCGTATAAACGCCTGCAGGATAACCGTATGAATATGATTCCATAGCCAAAGTATATATAAGACTGTTTGATCTTGACTCATCCTGCGCCTTAAGCACTTCCTCACTGAGTCCGCTTTCCTTTGCGGCAAGTTCAATAAGCTGCTTATCGTAACATTTAACGCCCAATGTTTTAGCTAATTCTATTCCTATTTCATGACCGCCGCTTCCAAATTCACGACCTATTGTGATAATAAATCTACCCTTCACCTTTAAATACCGCCTTTCTTTTTTATGAATTCGATGCAATCCCTAAAATACTTTGGTAACTCCGAAGTAAATTCCATATATTCTCCTGTGGAAGGATGTAAAAAGCCTATGGTTCTTGCATGAAGCATTTGTCCTCCGGAAGAAAATCTTCCAAGCATTGCACCTGTATTGGAATAAACTTCGTCTCCCAAAATCGGATGTCCGATACTTTTCATATGGACTCTTATTTGATGTGTCCTTCCCGTTTCAAGTATACACTCAATATTGGCAAATGTACCTATATTTTCCAAAACTTTATAATGCGTAACGGCTCTCTTTCCGTTAATACGATCAATTACGATTTTCTTTCTGTCTACGCTTCCCCTGGCAAGAGGTGCATCAACAACCCCCTCTTCTTCCCTGAAACCGTTAAGAACGATTGCCTCGTATTTTCTTGTCATTCCGTGACACGCCAACTGTTCCGCCAACTTAACATGAGCATTGTTGTTTTTTGCACATACAATCAATCCTGAAGTATCTCTGTCGATTCGATGGACAATTCCGGGTCTGTCTTCTCCGTTTAAATCAGATAAACCGTCTCTTCCGTATTTGTACAATAAAGCATTCACCAATGTATCGTCATAATGACCGGCAGCCGGATGAACGACCATACCTCTGTCCTTATTTACCACAACAACATCTTCGTCCTCATATATAATATTAACGGGTATATTTACCGGCAGTATTTCCTTCTCGTCATTATCGGGTATGTTGACTAAAACACTGTCTCCCGAAGAAACGGTAAAATTCGGTTTAACAACGGAATATTCGGAAAATAAATCTTCATTCTTCTCCGTACAAATTTCATCGGAAACATTGTTGTCCGAAACATTACGCAACAATATTTCCGTGTCGGTATCGATATTACGCGGAAAAACATATACATTTCCCGACTTAATAATCTTCTGAGCCGCCGATCTGGATATTTCTGTATTATTCGAAATAAATGTATCCAATCTTATTTTTTCATCTGCTTTTAGTATTAATCTTTCCATGTTATCTCTTTAATTTAAGGAATGCATAATCCTTTTCTCTGTATATAAATATAAGTGAAATAATAAGCAATACCGCTCCTATTGTTACAAATATATCAGCTACATTGAATACCGGAAAATCTATTCCGTAAAAATAAATAAAATCACGAACATAAGACAGCCACAGTCTGTCAATTAAATTGCCCAATGCACCTGTAAACAGACATATTATTGTTGCCAAAAGCATTCCGTAATGTTTAGTTGCGGGCATTTTGATCAGAACATAAATCATAAAAATTATTGCCGCTATTGCAATCACGGAAAATATTATTCCCGCTCCGGAGAACATACCCCATGCGGCGCCTTCGTTTCTGATAAATAAAAGCTCCAAAACACCGTCAATAAGAACTATGGGCTTTTTCCCTTCAAGAGTGGTTTGCGCAATAAACTTTGTCAGCAGATCCGTAAATAAAAAAAGTGAAGAAAGTGCAATAAATATGGAATATTTTATAATGTTATTTTTATTTGTATTCATTTTGCTCCTTATTCATTATTGCGGATAAACCGTAAAGCATTTCATCATCCGTAATATCTCTTACGATTATTCCGTTTCCGAGTCCGTCAAGAAGAATAAATTTGACAATACCTTTATCCATTTTTTTGTCGGATTTTGTGGCTGCTATTATCTCATCGGCATTCAGATATGAAATGTCCAGATTATATCCCAATCTTTCAAACAGTTCATAAATTCTGTTATAATCGTCTTCGCTTATCAGCTTTCTTGAAAGACTTATTTTCAGTGCCGCAACCATTCCCAATACCACACATTCCCCGTGTAATATCCTGAAACCGGCGCATTTTTCAATGGCATGTCCCAAAGTGTGACCGAAATTAAGCAATGCTCTCTCTCCGAATTCCTTTGGATCTCTTTCCACAACACCTTTTTTAATCTTACAGCTGCCCGTTACAATATGAGACAGTGCATCCGTATCTTTATCAATAATCTTACATGTGTTATCTTCGATAAAATTCAAAAGAGCCGCATCTCTGATTAAGGCGGTTTTAATCACTTCCCCGAGTCCCGATAAAAATTGTCTGTTATCGAGTGTATTAACGGTATCCATATTCATATAAACCAGAGACGGCTGATGAAATGCCCCCACCATGTTTTTGTAACCTCTGAAATCGACTCCGGTTTTTCCGCCTATACTTGAATCAGTCTGTGCAAGAAGTGTCGTAGGTACCTGTATAAAACCGATTCCTCTCAAATATGTTGCCGCCGTAAAACCGGTAAGATCTCCGACCACTCCTCCTCCGAGAGCAATTAAAATATCTCTCCTCTCCATATGCTTTTCAATAAGGAATTCATATAAATCCTGAACCGTATTAAGGTTCTTATTCTCCTCTCCTGCATTGAAAACAAAAGAAAAACATACATTACCGCATTCTTCAACAATATTCTTTATCTTATCCATATATAAAGGTGCCACATTACTGTCTGAAACTATGCAAACTTTTTGCCCATTTGACAAAAATGGTTTCAAGAACTTTGAAAATTCCTGAAACCCCTTTGTAATATTAATTTCATACAGTATGTCATCACCATTTTTTACATTTATGATTTCCGACATAACTATCTCCGTATTAATAATTATATTGTATTAAAACTTATATTCATATTTGCTTCCCGATGCCATTGAGGAAACGGGATTTGAATCTACGGAAGTCTCTCCGAACATACCCATGGCTTTTTCAAAATCACCGGATAACTGAACATCCTTAGGCGTAACAATATAAATAAAGTTTGTGATGCTGTGGAATTTACCGTCAATCGCACAGCATGTTCCGGCTGAATAATCAATTATTCTCTGTGAAAGATTATAATCGATTCCCTCCAAATTAAGAATTACGGCTCTTCCCGATAACAATGTCTTTGTAATCTCTTCACCGTCGTTAATTGAATTAGGTTTAATAACTACTACTTCCATCTGTTTTGTTCTCGTTGTACGAATAGGAACTACATTGTCGTTTCTTGATTCGTACTCATCTTCTTTGTATAAATCTTCTGAGTCGTCCTTTTTAGAAAAAAATCCACGCTTACGCTTAGTAGCCTTAGGTTCCTCATCCACATCATACTTTTCAGGTTCGTATAATTCCTCTTCGTCCTCTACATCTTCCTTGAAAAGGTTCTTCAACGCTCCGAATGCCATACCGACTGCCTCCACTCACATACTCAATTATAATTTCTTGCACCAAATATTGCCGTTCCGACTCTGACATGAGTCGCCCCCTCTTCTACTGCAACTACATAATCATTCGTCATTCCCATAGATAGCCCAGTAATATTTACATTATCAATGTTTTTCGCATTTATGTCAACACTTAACGACTTCATTTCCCTAAAGTAAATACGATTTTCTTCAGGATCGGCAACATACGGAGCGCTTGTCATGAGACCTGTCAGTTTAACGCCTTTCATAACGCTTACCTTTTCGGCAAAATCAAAGACCTCATCGCGTTTGAAACCGAATTTTGATTCCTCGCCGGCGATGTTTACCTCGGCCATAATCTCTGTTACTATACCTGATTTAACGGAGCGCTCATTTATTTCTTCCGCCAGTCTTATGCTGTCAACTGAGTGAATGCAGGCAACTTTACCCACCAGATATTTTACCTTGTTTCTCTGAAGGTGACCTATCATATGCCACCTTATGTCCTTTGGCATTATTTCGATTTTATCGACTAATTCCTGAACATAGTTTTCACCGAAATCTCTTACACCCTCATTATATACTTCAGATAACATTTCCACCGGCTTTGTTTTGCTTACGGCTATCAATGTTACGTCTTTTGGATCTCTGCCCGCTCTCTTACAGGCTTCCGATATATTTTTTTTAACTTCGTTTAATGAATCTTTTAACATATGTCTTTATCTCTCTTAATAAACAACTTCATCCGAACTATAATCTGCGGCATTTAAAAGTATTCTGTCGTAAATTGAAAGGCTTTGTTCATATCCGTACTTAATAATGGAATACTCTTTATTCTGATCCAGTATTTCAACCGGTTTAAATACCGTATATCCCGTATTTACACTGTATACGCCTGTAAGTCTTTCAATTTTCCCAACGGTATATGTTTCGCTTGAATCCGGTTTTTTCAACACCGTACCGCTGCTCATGCGGCGGGTTCTTATATAACAGTTTTCATTGTCCGTCTTTGTAATAACAGGCGTTATAAATGTCACGTTTGAACCGTTTTGCTGAAAGAAACCGTATTCTCCGGACGCTCCCTTTGTAAGATAATCCGCAGGAACCACATACATATCTTCAACCGCTAATGAAGAATTGGGAATCTTAAGTCCGCTTACATTATTGGATGTAATTTCAATATTGGCATATCTGTCCGAGAGGTAGTATTCAATATACTTGTTCAGCGTTATTTTTCCGTACTTTTTGCCGTTTTTTTCAAGAATTTCGAAATTACCTCTTGTTACAACATTATTTTTCCCTAATCTGAGGGAAACGCCATTTACATCGTCAAGACCGTATTCGGATATTATACTGTCATCCAGTTTGATATAAATATTCCAATCTTCGCTTGTCACAATCTTGTATGCAGGCTTACCCGCTTCCACTTTATTGTTGTCAGCGGTTTTTACGGGTTTTATTTCATTATTTTTGTCAAACATCGAATCACTCAGCGAATCTTCATTAATATTTTCCTGTCCGTCCACCCGATATTCAACATATCCCGTAACCTGAGCATTTACCGTGTTTATATCGTTACCCCCGTTTGTAACGTCATTGTGAGCACTTACAAGGATGGTATTTATCATATTCCTGGTATCATACAGTGAACCGAATCCGTCCGTATCATAATTGGTTACATATGATTTCAGTGCACTTCTCAACTGATCTATTCTTGTACTTGTAAGCTGAGTCTTGTCTTTGCCGAGTTCCTCTTCCACATTTCCCATTGCATAAATGGGATCATCCACTTTCACTCTCGCACCCTCATTTTGAAAATATGATATGGTTCCGCTGTTTTCGGCATTATAAACTTTTTCCTGTCTCATTACCAAACCACGGGCGGTATATGTCTGAGAAAGCCCTCCGGCAACTACCTCATATATTGCTGTTGTCGGTCTGAAAAGAATCATTACCGAAAAGCTTATTGCATAAGCGATTACAATTATGAAAATAATTATTGCCGCTTTCGGTTTTGCCGAATATCTTTTTCTTGCCATAATTACTCCTTACAGTCTGAGTCTGTGGGTCTTCTTCTCATCATCTCTGACTTCTTCGATGTCCACTATGCCGCTTATGAATAAATCTTTATCTTTAACCTGTCCGTTTTGCAAACTTATATTTAATACTATCCCCATTGAGGTATACAGAGTAATAAGAGAGCTCAGTCCGTAACTGAAAAACGGCAATGCCAGTCCGGTATTAGGCAGCAACTGAGTTACAACACCTATATTAAAGAATGTTTGAAAACCTATATATGACGCAATTCCTATGACTATCAGTCTTCCCGCATAGTCTCTGGTTTTGATTGCAATATATATACATACAAATACAATGGCAGCCAGAAGGCCTATGGCTATTACCGAGCCTATGAATCCAAGCTGCTCTCCTAAAGCCGCAAAAACGAAATCCGTATGCGCTTCGGCAATGTAATTGGAATTAAGGAGTGATGACGGGTCATCATTATCTAATCCCTTGCCGGTCAATCCTCCGGATCCGATGGCCTGAACCGCATATTTCTGCTGATAGACATTATCGTCATAATTTTCAGGGTTTATAAACGCCATTACCCTTCGCCACTGATAAGGTTTTAACAGTTTCTGATTGGGATTTTGTATGTAAATAAATAACCCAACCGCTACGGGAACCGCAACCATCATTATTTTCCCCAATTTCTTATATGGAAAACCGGCCGTATATAAAACAACAAACAATGTCAAAAACAGTAATATCGTCTGTGAAAGATCGGGCTGTGAAACAATAAGCAAAAGCGGAACCGCAAGTATTGCATTTACAAAAACCAGAAATTTCCATGAATTCAGCTTCCCCTTATTGGTATAAAGCAGCTGAGCAAGAAACAGTATAAGCATAAGCTTTCCCATTTCGGAAGGCTGAATTCTAAACGCGCCGCTTCCGAGCCAACGGGTTGCGCCGCCCGCCGATACACCGAACAGCTTTACTCCTACCAGCAGTAAAACAAGTAATATATACAGCACTCTGTAATATTTCAAAATAAAATGATAATCAACGAATGACAAAAACGTCATCCAAAGTAATGCCATAACAATGCCGCCGGCCTGTTTTACCGTGTATGATGAATCTGCACTGTTAATTATTAACAGTCCGAAAATCGAAGTTATTACAACAAGCGTTACAAGCGCATAGTTGTAGCTTCGCAAGTTGTATTTTTTAAACATTAATTATTGGCTCCATTCTTAAAATCTTTGAAATACCACTCATAAAAAGCGGCTGCACTCTGTGCATTATATGTTGATGTGTATCCGTTCGGAATCTCAATGGAAAGAGCAATTTCCGGATTGTCGTAAGGTGCATACGATACAAATGTACCGTTATCCATTGTGGTTTTATTGACCTGTGACGTACCTGTTTTTCCCGCTACCTTCAGTGACTCCAATCCGCTGAATGTCTTGTAATGCTGCACTGCAAGAATCATTCCGTCGTGAACGGCCTTCCATGCCGTATCTGAAATATAATTCATTTCATTTGATAAAACACTGTTTGTTTCTTTTATGGTCTTTCCCGAATTATCCGTAACTTTAAGAACAAGATGGGTTTCGTAACTCTTTCCGCCGTTTGCAATGGTAGATACATACCTTGAAAGATTAAGACAAGAATACTGTGCCGTACCCTGTCCTATCGCAGATGCAATGGCATTTGTATCAGACGCTTTCGGCGTGGATTCCGGTATTTCTATTCCCGATTTTACGGAAAGTCCCAAATCATCCGTATATTTTTTGAGTATATCCGTTCCGTAGTCCGAATCGTATGACCCGTCTTTGCTCTTTGCAAGATCATAACCTATTGAATAGAAGAATACATTGCACGAATCCCTGAGGGCGGTTTGAACTGTTTCATTGCCGTGTTCTCCGGGATAAACCGAACATCTCGGCGAAGGCGTAACCTCGGTAAATAAACCGCTGCAATATATCTGTGTATAAGGATCGATTATTCCATTGTTAAGTCCCGCTAATGCCGTGGCCATTTTAAATGTGGAACCCGGCATAGTTTGAGCCTGAGTTGCCCAGTTAAGCAACGGCTTAGAAGCATTTTTGCTTATTTGATTGTAATAATCCACATCCATGTTTCCGCTTAATTTGTTGGTATCATAACCCGGATAAGACACCAGTGCCAACAGCTGTCCGTTATTGGGATCCTCAAGAACGGCCGCACCGGAACTCGGAGCAATACCCAGAGTACCAGGCGTTAAAAGCTTATTGTTCATTGCCGTTCTTATAAAGTCGCTTGCGGATAATGTCCAATTTGACAATGAGTTATAATAATCATCCTTTTGTAAATACCCCTGATCGTATAAAAGCATACACATTTCTCTGCCCGAAACGGTTCCGTCCTGAATCAGATACTTAAAGATATTAAGACAAAACTTTCTGTCTTCCTTAACCTTTTCAGTAATATATGATGTTATTTTTGAGTATACTTCGGAAAGATCCGTATATTGACTGTCGGAGATTTCTGAAAGATCAACCCATCCGTTTGTTATACAGTGCTCTATAAATGCTTTAAAACTTATGTCTTCGCCGCTGTTCCATTTTACGGTTACGGGATCTTCGTTGTTCATAAGATCGGTTCTTATAATTTTGTTCTCTGTGAGAATTTCATATGCTCTCCATATATAGGACTTATTCTCATCCGAAAGATCCTTGTAATTTGTACCCTGACCGTTAAGTTCACCTGAAAGCCAGTCGGTTTTTTCTTTTAATCTTTCTTCATATCTTCCGTTAACGCTCTTCTCTAAATCCGTTGTAGGATTTCGCAACTTATCAAAGGATACCAAATCGTTATCTATCAGTGCGAAATATACTTCAGGCATTAATATATACAGATCTATAAGTGCTCCGCCTGAATCATATACATACTTTTCACCGCTCTCTTTCAGGTGCGCAAGCACTATTTCGGTGAGCTTTTCCTCAAGCAGGTCGTATAACTTTTTCTGAAGCCTTGAATCTATTGTGAGATATACGTCATGTCCGGCGACGGACTGTGTTTCGCCGATAACTTCTGTTATTCTTCCCACAGTATCCAGATATACCTGTTTTTCTCCCTTTTTACCCGCAAGGTCCATTTCAAACGCTTCTTCTATTCCGCCCTTTCCGACTAAATCCGTGTTGTCATATGAAGAATTTTCTTTACGTAGTTCATCCAACTGATCCGTGCTTACAACTCCCGTATATCCCATAAGTGCGGAATAATACTTACTGTCGTTGTATCTTCGTACATATTGACTGTCAACCGTTACACCGGTAAACGTGTTCTGATTCTCCGATATGGCGGCGATACTTGCCTCGGAAATTTCACTTGCTATGGTTATCGGTTTATATCTGGTATAAGAATTAGCGGTAAGATTCATTCTTAAATACAGCAATTCCAATAAATCATCCGGAGACAGTTTATCCGTATTTATTTGATAATTGGTTATCATATATTTCATCAGTTCATCAGCGGATGAATTCTTCTGTTCATCGGTTAAATCCGAAATTGCTGCCTTCCCGTAACAATCTCTCAGAAAACCAAGCCTTGTGTTTCCCTCAACATTATATTCGTATTTACCGTTTTCATATGATATTCCGAATGTATTGGTGTATTTGTCTCCGTTTTTACTGAGTATAGCCAATGTTTTTATAATTGAATTATTGATGGCTTCATTTTTTTCGGTTTTATTCTTAAATGAACCTGAGTCACTTATGTTTACGGCATATACTATATCGTCGTAAGCAAGCAGCACTCCGTTTCTGTCAAATATTCTTCCTCTTGACGCAGGTGTGCTGATTACCTTTTCAATTGATGAATTCAACGATTGCTTATATTCATTTCCCCTGATTATCTGCAGGTTAAACAAATGGACAACAAGTATGGAAAAAAGAACCGCCATAACAACAATAAGTACGGAAACCCTGTTGTTAAAAAATGACTTCAGGCTATTTTTTAATTTCTTCATCTATATTCACCGCCTTACTTTTCTTCTTATCTAAAATATTATTTAATAATCTGATAGGTTTATAAATAATCAAAGCTACGATTACTGTATAGACGACTTCCGGCATAATAATTCTTATAATGAAAAAATCGGCTATAATTCGGTTGTGTAATAAAAACTGAACTACAAATGACAGAAACCCGTATGAAAATGTTCCCGCCGCCGTCAAAAATAACGGAATAATAAAATTACTTTCTTCATATTGATTAAAAAACATGCCGCATATATAACCGATTACCGTATATATAAGCATGGTGAATCCCAATAATCCCGAAAAAAATATATCATATATAAAACCGGAAAATATTCCTACAAACATCCCCTCTTTTTTGCCTTTTAACAACCCAAAAAAGACAGGCAGAATAATCAGTAAATTAGGAGCTATTCCGCCTATCCTTATGTAATTAAAAAGTGTAACCTGCAGAATATAAAACCCGAATATGAGGCCGATTTCTGAGAATTTTCTTTTCATGTCAATCTCCCGCTTATCCGTTGGTAAGCTGATCTTTAGTCGTTGTAATAACCACAACGTCTGTCAGATGGTCAAAGTCCGCCGCCGGAACAAGATTTCCGGATTTTGAGAGTCCGGAATCATCTGACGTTATATCCTTAACATATCCGACCAACAATCCGGGAAGATATTTACTGCTTATGTTACTTGTGACAATTTTATCACCGCTCTTAATTCCCGCATTGGATTTAATTCGACTCAGCTTTATAATACCCGAATCCATAAGTGTAATATCACCCTCAACAATACACTGGTCTTTGGTTCTCTCATCCATTGCCGCAACATTTGAATTGTCTGCAACAATTGTAGTAACAACAGAATAAGAATCATAAACTTCCGTTACTATCCCCACAAGTCCCTTGTCGGTTATTACATTCATGTCAACTTTAATTCCTTTTTTGCTTCCCTGATCAATGGTGAAGCTCTGATTCCAGTTGGTCGATGTGGTACCTATTACTCTTGCACCCACTTTTGTATATGATGAAAGCTGACTTTCCATACCGTAAAAGTTTCTCAAGTCGGAAAGTTCATCCGCATCGCTTTTTAATGCGTCATTTTCCGCTTTTAATGATGCAACCTGAGATTCAAGTTCTTTATTTTGAGTTTGAAGTTCCTCTAACGTCTTCTTTTTATTGTCATCATCCGTCAAACCGGAACCGATTGAATTGATACCGTTTTGAATCGGCACCACTATGTATGAAAACACATTTCTTAACGGTGTAATCAGCTTATCCGTAAAGAAGCTCGTTGCCGTAAGAACAACACAGAAAAAAACTACTGCAAGAAGAATTCTTTTCGGTGTAAAAAACTTGGATAATTTATTTTTCATAAATATACTCTTTATCGATTAATCAAAAACCTTATCTCTAGGTATATATGCAAGACTGTTAAATGAAGGATTATTTACAACTTCAGTCAGTCCTCTGATTATACTCTCCTGAGGATTTTCCACCAATCTCGCCTCTATTCCCGTTTCAGACTTAAACAGTTCTTCAAGATGACTTATATTAGATGTTCCTCCCGTAAGATAGATCCCGTCCTTAACAATATCTGCAGCGAGTTCCGGAGGAGTTCTCTCAAGCATAACTTTTACTGAGTCCATAATCTGGTGCAGCGGATCTGATATTGCATTTTGGATAACCTTGGACGATACCTTAACGCTTACCGGAAGACCGGAAATAACATTTCTTCCGTATCCGTCGGTAAATATTTCTTCTGTTTCATCCGAGCAAACAGCACTTCCGAGTTCAATCTTTAACTTTTCGGCAGTTCTCTTTCCTATAATCAGATTATATTCTTTTCTGATTGCGGCAATGATACTTTCATCTAATTTAGATCCGCCTATCTTAATTGTTCTGCTGATTACAATTCCGCCCAGGGATAAAACGGAAATCTCCGTGGTCTCGGCACCTATGTTAACTACCATAATTCCCTTTGACGATGTAACATCAAGACCTGCTCCGATTGCATCGGCAACCGGTTTGTCAACTACGTATACATTGCCGGTTTTAATTTTTGATTTAAGAACAAGTTCGTAAAAAGCTCTTTTTTCAACTTCCGTAACATCTGTAGGTATCGCAATATAGAAATCTGCAGCTCCGGAAGCCTTCTTCGTTTCACTGATTTTTTCATAGAATTTATAAATCAATGACTGCATATTCTGAATATCTGCTATAACTCCGAACTTTACCGGAAACGAAACGTCGATATTGACCGGTGCTTTTTCATACATTTCATATGCTTCGTCACCGAATGCAATTATCTCCTTATTTCTTAAAGCAATAATATTTCTTTCGTTAAGAATGGTTTCGTCACAGCACATCTTAAAATTACTTGTACCAATATCGAGACCGTATGTATTCTGAGCCATTTCTTCTCCTTTCAGAAGACTAACACTTACCTGTTTCTTTTAAACTTATATATTGATTATTACCTATTATTATATGATCCAAAAGAGGTATATCAACTATTTCCGCAGCACGCTTTAACCTGTCAGTGAAATTATAGTCATCATTACTCGGCGTTGGATCGCCGCTTGGATGATTATGTATTACAACAATAAATACGGCTTTATGCTTCAGAGCTTCTATAATTATCTCTCTCGGAGAAATTACAGAGCTGTTAACGGTCCCCTGTGACACAAATTTATCGCAGATTAATCTGCATTTGTTGTCCAATATGACCAATAATACCTTTTCAACTTCAAGGTGCATCATGTCCTGCATGTAATAATCGGCTATTATCTTTGGATTCGAAAAGCATTTTCTTTCGCTTACACTTCCCTTTGAGAGTCTCTTAGCCAACTCGATTATAGCCCGAATCTGTATTGCTTTGACTTTTCCTATTCCCTTAATCCTCATAAGTTCATGGATTTCCGCATTACACAGACCGACTATTCCGTCTTTTCCGGCAAAGGCTCTTAGGACTTCCGATGACAGAGATGTTGCATCCGCTCCCTTTGTACCCGTCCTCAGAATAATTGCAAGAAGTTCCGCATCGCTTAGAGCGGAAATCCCGTATTTCATGCTTTTTTCATACGGACGCGGATTAACGTCATATGAATTATTATTCATGCCAATGTTCAATTATTACTCCTTATCCTTGGGCAGAGATAAAGCCTAATAAACAATATAAGATTATATCACATGTGTTTAAATTATAATTATTAAATAAAAGTTAAGTATGGTATTAATTTGCAATAATTGAGGATGCAATAAAAAATCATATGAATTTAAAGCCAATATAGCAATAAAGTCATATGATTTTTTGAATAACCATCTATTTGTTTTAATATCTATGACTATTTCTAATTCAACATAATCTACTTTTTAATATCATTATGGTATATCATCCGTAATTTTTTTATCGTCCCGCTCCTTATCAATAAATCCAAATATTGCCAATAGCATCGGAAGTGATGCAGCAACTGGAGCAAAATATCTAAAGCAATCATTTACAGGAGATGCTATACATGTAAGTATAAGAAGTTCAACCATAATAACAGGTAAAAGATATATATATTTCTTTTTACGGATTAATATCCAACCTATAAGAACCGTCAGCCATGTATAAAGAGCTATTACATCCGTTAAGCTTAAAAATAATGTGTTATCCCACACTGTTGTCCACTGCTGCATAGCTTCTCTCGCATTATCTAAATCCGGATTTTCGTAATGAAGTTCCGGAAATTCTTCTCCAAACATTTCTGAACTTGCCCAGTTCCATATTGTCATTCCAGAATTCATATTTCCGGAACCAAACGGTAATTTCGGTGTGAAGGAATAGTATCCATATGTAGAAGCAATGATCGCCGATAAGTAGCTTTCGGGATATTTCGATGCCATTTCAAACCAAGTATTCAGCCATGCTCTCCACTCATCTGACTTAAAGCTAAAACCGCTTTTTGCACGACCTTTAACCGGATCCGATACCGTTGGATTATAGGCCTTTCCGAGCTCTTCTATAGGAAATACGGCATCAATAGCTTTATACTCCTCTTCTGTAAGTTCATCCTTATGTTCCTTAACAGTGCGCGCAGTCACTTGATATGGCAATGACATCATTTCATTCGAAGAAGCCTTTTTTACTCCAAGACCTTTATATAAATATTGATTATATCCAAATACGCATACAAACGCTAAAATAATAATTCCAATTTTATATAGCTTAATTTTTTTAACAAGACAAAAAACAACCATTACTATTGCAACAGGAATTATACAATATATGTAATTATTTCTATACAACGATGCAACAAATACTGCAATTGCGAAATTAACATAATCCATCACTTTATCATCATGATTTTTTATCTTATATATAAGAGTTATAAAGCTAATCACACAATATGTAAATAAAGCTGCTGCAAAAGTATCCTTAAATCCATGTTTAGCATATGCAGCCCATACCGGTGTTATTGCGAAATATATAAGTACCAATCTATAAAATAATTTTCTTATACCAGCTTTACGAAGCATATTTACACCGGCGGCATATATAAATGCCATGATAATGTCTCTAATAAGAACATATAAAAATATCCCAAAATTGGCACTTCCCATCTGTTTGCCCAAAGAATAAAACATTGCTAGTATTGTATTGGCAAACCACGGATGGTGATTTATTTGTTCTATTTTCCCAAAATACAAAGCAAGCTGCCAATACACATCGTTATCCATACTTGCAGGATAATATATTATTAACCAAGGTATCCAACATAAAAAGATAATAATGGCAGAAGATATAAAAAAATGAGAACTACACCAAGCCCATAATCTATTCCAAAATGAATTCTTTGATGATTCAGTTTTTCGGTCAGATTCCTTACCGGATTCGCATTTTGCACTTTTATTATTGTCTATAGAAGCTTTAAGTAATCGGTATTCAACAAAATACCATACCCAATAGGCTGCAAGTAAAAAAGCAACAGTCCAACCTAACATGACAATTATTATCCAAAATGTGTACACACCACCGTAAACATTAGGTAATTTGTCCATATGATACATACAAAGTCCAAGAACATTTAATATTCCAAAAATAGGTGCTATGAAGAAAATTAATTTACCATATTTAAAGTTATATCTTCCCATATGCTTTAGCGTTTTATATACAACAAAGATTATGCAAGCACATATAAATGCATGAACAATCCTGTATCCATTTAAAACCTGTGATGTAATAGAAAATGCCCTTGCTACAAAACCACTTTTTTCTAAAGCGGGGGATAATTCTACAGCCTTATATTGAAAAAAGAAAGTATAAGTAAGTAATATTCCTATAATGATACTTTTTATTCTTCTTCGAATTATATTATTAGTCATTTCAAACTTTATCCTTATTCAGTAGATATCTTTTGATATCCTCACATTTTATCAATTCCATCTCAAATTCCTGCCTATTTCTTAATTGTATCGATGCAAGAATCATTCCACAGAAAAATGAGAGCAAGGCTGCTAAATAAACAAAGCCACAAACAATAAGTGTAGGAAATTCCATATCTTATACTTTTTCATATGGATGCGGATTAATGTCATATAAATTACTTATCTCACGGTTCAATTATTGCTCCTTATTCTTAGGCAGAAATAAAGCTTAATAAACAATATAAGATTATATCATATGTGTTTAAATCATAATTATTTTTTATTCATGATGATTATTATAGCTGTCATTTACTTCATAAGTATCTTTGTCTTTATTTTTAAATCCTGCCGTATACATCAGCCACATCAAAATTAATGGGGCTGAGTATGTGAGAGGATATAAATATCTTTTTCCTTCTATATGCATTGATAAAGGAGCTAAAAACAATCCTATAATTACAGATAAAGCTATAGGTACGGCTACTAACCAATACTTGTTTTTTCTTTTTTCTTTTGAATTAAAGAGTGTACATACAGCAAAAGAAGGAATTAATATGGCATATAGTCCATATGATATGAAAAAGTTTAGCACTGGTATCTTGCCCCATGTATCCATAATGTTTTGTACCATCTCCGCAGTGCTCTCAAAAAAACCATGCCTGCGTGTAACATCCTCATCAAATAAATTCCTAAGTGATGTATGGTGATTCATATTAAGCAATGGCGTTGCGGGATAAAGAGAAAACCATCCCGACATCATTGCAAATGCAGATTCAAAATATACTTTCGGATGATTTTTACCTTCCTTAAACCACACCTTTATATATTTGTCATAATATTCTCCATCAGCTCTTTGACCGAATCCCTTAATAGGATCTGCATTTAACGGATCGTATCTTTCTTCTATATTATCTAATCCTATGACTTTATCGATTACTTCTAATTCATCATTAGGCATCTCATCTTTATAATAAGTTACATACCTTGCTGTCATCTGAAATGGCATGGATAGCATCTCTTGCTTACCGCCCTTAGTTATATTCATAGCTTTAAATGATAATGGCATTATAATAAACATTACCGCAAGTATAATTGCTAATACAGATAATAATTTAATAAATTTTTTCCTTAAAAAAATTATTACCATCACAATCGAGAGTGTCAATATATATACACTTACCTTCTTTGTCACACAGCAACTTAGAGAAATCAATATAAAATATATAAATCCACTTTTTGAATTAAGGCTATCACCCTTACTTCGTATAATTTCAACAAATAAAGTAAGCCAAATAATAAATATCCATGAAAAAAAGGCATCCTTTGAAATCGTTTGTACACTCATAGTATACAAAGGGAGAAATATATACATTAACAAAAAGAATATGAGAGCACCTTTTCTTATATTTAATTTCTTATCAGCATAATGAAGCGTAAATGCAAAGGCAAAAGATGTGCATAAAGACTGTATTAATACATATATAAAAAATGCCACCTGTACATTAGCAAATAATTTTGTTAGAGGAAATATTATTATTCCAAGAATAAATGTATCAATAATCGGATGATGATCTGACAAACCTTTTCCTGTATTGATAAATTCTTGATACATATTCAGTTGCCACCAGGAGTCATTAATCAAAGTTCCTGGATAAAGCAATATTAATAAAGGTAGTTGTAATAAAAATATGATTATCGTAAGAATTAAAAGCGGATGGTTTCTTTCCCAAATAATTCTATAAATAAATGATACAAACCTATTTTCATAGCTCTTACTTATATTACTTTTTATCAGTACTCGTATTATGGAAGCTGATACTATAAATATGATACCGAGAAAAATGGATACTATAAAATATCCAATGGTAAAGTAGCATTCTCCTTTATTGATGTAGTGAGGAGCAGCAGCAAATGCGAAGCCAAGCAATAATGCCACAATTATCTCAAATACATTTATATTATTTTTTCTTAATAAACTAATCATATTTTATCCTCGGCTATGTTAATAAAAAAGAATCTTTATTTATTATGCATTATTTACTTTGTATTTTCCGTTTCTTTCTTTCCTCACATTTTATCAATTCCATCTCAAATTCCTGCCTATTTCTTAATTGTATAGATGCAAGAATCATCCCACAGAAAAATGAGAGCAAGGCTGCTAAATAAACAAAACCGCAAACAATAAGTGTAGGAAATTCCGGTACTAGGCCTGTTTTTACATAAGTTATCAGTATCGGAATTAAAAATATCGTACTTATAATTGCTAAAATTACTGCAAGAAATGAATAAAATCCCAATGGCCTATAATCTCTGTATAACCTTCCAATTGTTTTCAAAACCTTTATTCCATCACTGAAGGTATTGAGCTTTGATTCACTTCCATTCGGTCTGTCTCTATAATCCACAATAACATTTTCAACATACATATTCTTATCCACAGCATGAATTGACATTTCCGTTTCTATTTCAAATCCCTTTGATAACACAGGAAATGTCTTTACAAAGTTGTAGCTAAAAGCCCTAAAGCCCGTCATAATATCCTTTATGTTGCTTTTAAACATTCTATTTATAGACTTACGAACAATTTCGTTCCCAAAGTTATGAAATGGTCTTTTGTTTTCTTCAAAATAAGTTGAAGATAATCTGTCACCTACTACCATATCCACATTTTTGTTAAGCACAAGCTCTACCATTTCGCGTCCGTGTTCCGCAGGATATGTATCGTCACCGTCAATCATAATATAACTTTCGGCATCAATTTCACGAAACATACGTCTGATAACATTACCTTTTCCCTGTTGATATTCATACTTAACAGTAGCACCTGCATTCATTGCTATTTCTGCAGTATTATCAGTAGAATTATTATCATATACATATATCTTTGCTTCAGGCAAAGCGGATTTCCAATCTTCAATTACTTTTTTTATCGTAAGAGATTCATTGTAACATGGTATTAAAACCGCAATTTTATCCAATTATCATTCTCCATTCCATGCAACAAACAAGTTGTTTAGTATAACAGCCGACAAAATAGCTTTTCAATGTATCATATACTACATTATACAAGTACCTACCACAAATAAATCATGATAGGCTGTATATCATAAAAGTCATTTGTAACAAAATAAGTTCCACCCATGTTTAACATGATGTGAAACTTATTTTTACAAGTGACTTATATCGTAAAAATATATAAATTGTCGTTATTTATCTAAAATTAATTTTGTTAATTCAACAGGATCAACTCTTTTTCCGTCCTTGTATGCACGCATATTTCCGGATGAAATTTCATCAATGAGAATTACTTCATCGTTGTTATATCCGAATTCATACTTGATGTCCCAAAGATCGAGACCGTGCTTCTTAAGCTCACCGGCAACAACCTTTGTAATATTTAAAGTCTGCTCTTTAAGACTTTCAAACATTTCCGGAGTCATAATTCCAAGGGCAACAAGACCTTCCTTAGTTACAAGAGGATCGCCTAATGCATCATTCTTGAACGTACACTCAACATATCCGCCTTCAATAGGGGTGCCGTCTTCAATGTATTCACCGTATCTTCTTACAAAACTGCCTGTTGCAACGTAGCGGCAGATAACTTCAAGACCGTGTCCGAAAGGTTTTGCAGGAAGAACCTCCATTGTGGCATTTTCTACATCTGCGCTAACATAATGTGTCTTTATACCTGCTTCTTTTAATAAGTTGAAGAAGAGGACAGATGTTTCAAGGTTAGCCTTTCCGATACCGTCAATTGTGAGTCCTACGGCGTTCTCACCCGGATCGAACACTCCGTCTTTACCTGTAACATCATCTTTAAACTTTAATAAAATATTGCCGTTATCAAGTTTGTAGACATCTTTTGTTTTTCCTTCGTAGATCTTTTCCATCTTATAACTCCCTTACATGAATATGTATTACTTTGACGCGAATAATTGTAGCATAAAATATATTAAGAAATAAATAAAAAGTTGCAATTTTATTTATTATAAATTACCGTCCAATTCAACAAGGTTCCTGTCCACAAGAGTCTGGAGACTCTTTATGATTCCCAGCTTTGCGTGCGGCCATGTAAGTCCGCCCTGGAAATATGCGGTAAACGGCTCTCTCAATGGTCCGTCCGCAGACAGTTCAATCGATGAACCCTGAACAAAGGCTCCGGCGGCCATGACCACCTGACTGTCATATCCCGGCATATCCGATGCTACCGGAGTAACAAAGCTGTCTATGGGAGCCGCCGCCTGAATACCTGCGCAAAACGCCAATAATCTCTCGGGACTTCCGAGTTCAACCGCCTGTATAATATCTGCTCTGGGTTCCGTTCCGTCAGGGATTGATTTAAAACCTAACTTTTCATATATGTTTGCCGCAAATATTGCAGCTTTAAGTGCGGACGCAACAACGGTCGGAGCCAAAAACAAACCCTGATACAGTCTGTCGTTTACACTGAGTGTAGCTCCCACTTCCTTGCCG
The DNA here is from genome assembly GCF_054657495.1 of Howardella ureilytica. NCBI lineage: Bacteria > Bacillati > Bacillota > Clostridia > Eubacteriales > Howardella > Howardella ureilytica. The sequence goes on from NZ_BAAHYP010000011.1 coordinate 22,764, forward strand.
AGTCCGGGACTTGAGAGTCTGTATGCGGCGTTTTCAACACATTCTGCGGTTCCGGCAATATATCCTCCGCAAGGCGCAAGGCCTCCTCCCGGATTCTTAATAAGAGAACCTACAACCATATCGGCGCCCACATCGGAAGGCTCAATCGTTTCGACAAATTCTCCGTAACAGTTATCGACCATGCATATTACTTCGGGCTTTATCCCTTTAATAAAACTTATAAGTTCACCGATTTGCTTTACCGTAAAGCTCGGTCTGCTGTCATATCCTTTTGAGCGCTGTATTGTCACAAGTTTCGTCTTTTCATTAATGGCTTTTCTGATATTTTCATAATCAAAAGTTCCGTCCGAAAGCAAATCAACCTGTCTGTATGTTACTCCGTATTCCGCAAGACTTCCCTTTGATTGTCTTATTCCTATTATTTCATCCATCGTATCATACGGCTTTCCCACCGGGGAGAGTAATTCATCTCCTGGTCTTAAATTCCCCGACAGCGCAATATTTAACGCATGTGTTCCGCATGCAATCTGAGGTCTTACGAGAGCATCTTCCGTATGGAAAATATCCGCATATATTCTTTCCAGATTGTCTCTTCCCTCATCGTCATATCCGTATCCCGTGCTTCCGTGTAAATGCATTTCAGCAGTATTGTTTTTCTGCATCGCTTTTAACACTTTCATCTGATTATATTCCGCAACGGTATCAATGTCTTTAAATCTTTCTTCAAGTCCCGAAGATATTTCGTTACAGAATGAAAGTACATCGCTGTCGATACCGAAAAGCTCGCCGTAATTATTCTGTATTTTCTCTTTTAAAGTTAATGTTTCATTCGACATTTACATACCCTCACATTTTCTGTTTATTATCTCCATGGCCGCGTCCGTAATTTTATCTCTGTCATAATTCAGGTCGGATATATTGATTTCCTCAAAATCCTTCTCCCTTTTAAACCATGTAATTTGCCTCTTTGCATAATGCCTTGTATTCTGTTTTATGAGTTCTGTGGTTCTGTTTAGGTCCGATACATTATCGTAATAACTTACTGCTTCTTTGTATCCGATAGCTTGAAGAGCCGTACAGTTTCTCGGAATTCCTTTGTCAAGTATGGATTTTACTTCTTCAAACAGGCCGTTTTCAACCATTTTGTCTACTCTTTTGTCTATCCGTTCATACAATTTCGACCTGTCATCATTTAAGAATATACATGCCGCATTATATTTATATTCTCTTTTTTCTTCTCTTTTATTGTGAACTGACATCTTTTCCCCGGTGAGATAATTATATTCCAGAGCCCGAATCACCCTTTTAATATTGTTTTTGTGAACCGTATCCGCATAATCCTTGTCTATTATAATAAGTCTGTTATATAACTCATCTCTCCCGTCTTCCGTGGAAGATTTCTTATCGAAATATTCTCTGAGCAGACTGTCCGTTTTTTCTTCGGTAAAATCCACATCCTTTAGTACGGCCTGTATATAGAAGCCGGTGCCGCCTACCATAATCGGTAATTTACCTCTGCTTAAAATATCTTCAATTACTTCGTCAGCTTTTTTTTTATAATCATTTACGTTGAAGTTAACATCGGGCTCGACTATGTCTATTAAATGATGCTTTATTCCCTGCATCTCTTCTGCGGTTACCTTTGCGGTACCCACGTCCATTTCTCTGTAAATCTGCATTGAGTCGGCGCTTATGATTTCGCCGTTTAATTTCTTTGCCAGTTCAATTCCGAGCGCACTCTTTCCGACTGCCGTAGGTCCGGCGATCACAACCATATTATCCTTTTTACCCATCATAAAACTAAACAATCCTTTTGAATTTTTTTTCAATTTCATACTTACTCATTGAAATCAGAGTAGGTCTTCCGTGCGGACAGTTATATGGGTTGTCGGCCCTCATAAGCTCATTGATTAGTTCTTCCGCCTCTCTGAAGCTTATGGCATCATTCCCTTTTATGGCCGCCTTACAGGACATGGACGCCAGCTTTTCCATTAACAGGGCAGGCGTCATATCCCATCCGTTTTCCGAAAGAGAATCAAGCATGTCGATTATCATTTGCTTATAGTCGGCCTTCGGAAGGACGGCCGGAACGGAAAGCACTCTTATGCTCGACTGTCCGAACAATTCTATTTCATATCCTATGCTGTTAAATCCGTCTGTTATTGTTTCATCTTCCAGCATTAATTCAACCGTCGGATCCACATTTATAATAAAGGGCATAAGAAGTCCCTGACTTGCAACTTCCCTTGATTCGATCTGTTTCATCAGGCGCTCATACAATACCTTTTCATGAGCCGCATGCTGATCCATAATATAAAATGTATTTTCATGCTCGATAAGCCAATATGTCTTAAACAGCTGTCCTATAACCTTTATGGGCCTGCTTTCTTCAACGCTTTCCATTGCCTGCTGAATGAAGTTCTTTTCCGGAAATTCCGGAACTTCATCTTTGTTAAACACAAAGTCGCCGATGTGTGAATATTCTTTCACTTCACTTTTCACGATTGTTTCATGTTCCGGCTTTTGATCGGATTTTACAGTTACATCATTATTATGATCGATTTTTTCAATATCCGATGTTTTTGCATATATTACCGAAGAGTCTCCGACGGTGCTTCCGAAATTTCTGTTTTCTTCATGTCTGCCTTCGCTTGTTCCGTTATATATCCGTATATTACCGGTATTATCGCCATTAAAATGATTTGTTCCCTCGCCGTCAATCGGTTTTATTTCGTTGTTATTGTTTCCCTCCGTAAAGTCTTTTTTATTTTCTATATGTACATTGGGAATAATGTTGGATTTTGTGATTGCATTTTTAAAAACCGTTGTAATTATATTGGAAATTCTTTCGGAATCGGAAAGTCTTAATTCTTTTTTTGCCGGATGTACGTTTACATCCGTTAAAGAGTTGTCTATTTTAAATGAAACAGCCGTAAAAGGGAAATTATGCGGCATAATATAACCTTTATAAGCATCTTCAATGGATTTGCCTATTATATCGTTTGATATCAGTCTTCCGTTTATCCAATAATTTTCAAAACTTCTGTTGCCCCTGCTTATCATTGGTTTTCCGATAAACCCCGTAAAGCTTATTCCCTTTTCTTCGCAGCTTACTTCTATTATATTATTCGCAATCTCTCTGCCGTAAATCATGTATATGACTTCTTTCAGATCTCCGCTTCCGCTTGTATGCAGCTTAACTTTTCCGTTAACCGTAAGCTTAAATGAAATGTCAGGTCTTACCATAGCCTGTCTTTCCACAAATCCGACTATATATGAGCCCTCTGTTCCGGAATTTTTAAGGAACTTATACCTGGCGGGTGTGTTATAAAATATATCTTCCACGGTGATGCTGGTTCCGTTTGATAAACCCGTTTCTTTCTTTTCGATATTTCCGGAAATAATCGAATATGATGTTCCCAGTTCGTCCTCAGGCGTTTTCGTATTAAGCGTTACATTGGCAATAGAGGCTATGCTTGACATGGCTTCGCCTCTGAAACCTAAACTGTTAATGTCGAAAAGATCTTCCGCACACATAAGCTTGCTTGTTGCATGTCTTTTAAAGACCTTTTCTATGTCATCTCTGCTTATTCCGCTTCCGTTATCCGTTACGCGGATGAATTTCTTACCGCCGTCCTGAATTTCAATGCTTATTGATGATGCACCTGCGTCAATTGAATTCTCAACCAACTCCTTAACAACAGACAGAGGTCTCTCTACAACCTCACCGGCAGCTATTTTATTAATTGTATCAGAATCTAAAATATGTATGGACATACCGCACCCGTAACTTTCCGTAATACCCCTGCGGATTTAACATCTGCAGGGGTATTAAATATAAATACTAAAAGTCTTAAATTAATTCTTTAGCGCTTTCCTGAAGATCCATAAGTTTTTTTAACGCATCCAGAGGCGTTAAATGATTAATGTCAATACTCTTTATATCTTCGATAAAGTTTTGGTATTCTTCGGAAACGCCGTAATTATCCGTGTTTTCAGAACATTCGGTTCTGTCGCCGTCGTTATCAAAAAATGACAGCTGTGTTCTGGCTTTATCGCCATATTCCGTTGACCGGTCCCTCGTATAGACAAACCTTTCGTCTTTGGAATATTCCGCAAGCAAAATTTTCGCACGCTCAATAACATTTTTAGGCACGCCCGCAAGCTTTGCAACATGAATCCCGTAACTCTTATCCGCTCCTCCGCTTACTATTTTCCTTAAAAACACAATATCATCACCGTTTTCTTTTACGGCAATGCTGAGATTCTTAAGACATGGTATTTCTTCTTCAAGCTCTACCAATTCATGATAGTGTGTTGCGAATAATGTCTTTGCTCCGCATCTCTTTTCATCCGCAATATATTCGACAACGGCTCTTGCAATCGAAAGACCGTCAAGCGTTCCGGTTCCCCTTCCTATTTCATCAAGGATAAGCAAACTCTTTTTGGTAGCATTATTTAAAATAGTCGCAACTTCGCTCATCTCCACCATAAATGTTGATTTCCCGGATGACAGGTCGTCGCTTGCCCCGACTCTTGTAAATATTCTGTCTACTATACATATATTTGCGGATGATGCGGGAACGAAACATCCCATGTGAGCCATTAATGTTATAAGCGCTGTCTGACGCATATATGTTGACTTTCCGGACATGTTCGGACCCGTAATAAGTGCAATTCTCTCATTGGAATTGTTAAGTTCGGTATCATTGGCAACAAATGTATTCTCCGGAACCATATTTTCTATAACGGGATGTCTTCCGTTCCTGATTACAAGATCCCCGCTTGCATTTATACGAGGCCTTACATATGAATTCTGAGATGATACTTTGGCAAGCCCCGTATATACGTCAAGCCTTGCAATTCCGTATGATATCTTCCTCAGCCGTTCGGCTTCTCCCGCAATTTTTTCACGCACTTCCACAAATGTCTCATATTCAATGTTAGACATCTTTTCCTGCGCGCCGAGGATCATATCTTCAAGTCTTTTTAGTTCGGGAGTTATATATCTTTCGGCATTTGTAAGAGTCTGTTTTCTTATCCAGTCCTCGGGAACCTTATCCTTGTAGGAATTTGTTACTTCAAGATAATATCCAAATACTTTATTAAATCTGATTCTGAGATTCTTGATTCCCGTTTTTTCTCTTTCTTCATCTTCCAGCCTGTTTAGCCATTCCGTTCCATTGGTCTTTGCACTTCTGTATTCATCTATTTCATGTGAAAAACCGTCTTTAATTATTCCGCCGTCTCTGATAACAAGAGGAGGATCGTCAACTATTGCATTGTCAATGAGAGATTCTATGTCCGAACAGTCATATAGATTATTAAAGCATTCGGTAATAAGAACATCATTATATCCTGCTATAACCTGTTTTATGGCCGGTATTATACTGAGCGACTTTTTAAAACTCACAAGATCTTTCGGCATTGCGCTTCCGGTACATATCTTACCCAAGAGTCTTTCAATATCATATACCTGACCCAGATATTCTCTCAGTTCTTCTCTGTCTATGGGATTTTTCACAAATGACTCTACAGCGTCAAGTCTTTCATTGATACCTCTTACACTGCATAAAGGCTGTTCTATCATACTTCTGAGCAGCCTTTTTCCCATCGCCGTATTGCTTTTATCCAATATACCGAGAAGGGATCCTCTTCTCGATTTATCATTTATTGTTTCAACCAGCTCAAGGTTCCTGCATGTCGATGAGTCAATAATCATATATTGCTTCGGATCGTACGGAATTATTTCCAGAATATGCTTAGATGCGATTTTTTGTGTTTCATCTATGTAACCGAGTATTGCGCCGGCGGAAATTATGCCGATTGACAAACTTTTAAGCAACGAGTCGTTTCTGTCTCTTCCGGTATGTTTTTTTATGGACTCATATGACAATTCCCTGTCAAAATATGAATTGTCAAGAGTTGAAACAGCTATATTCAGCTTAATTGATAACTCCCTGATATCCGCACCGCTCATCAAAAAATATTCATTTGTTACGAGCTCTGCGGGAACAATTCTGTTAATTTCATCCATTAAAACCGAAACTTCTTTTACTTCCGTAACGAAGAATTCCCCGGTAGTGTAATCAATGTACGATATTCCGAACTTATCCCCAAGATATGCTATACACATAAGATAGTTATTTTTGCCTTCATCAAGTACGGCTGTATCGTCAAGAGTTCCGGGCGTAATAATCTTTATAACGTCTCTCTTAACGATATCTTTCGTCTTTTTCGGATCTTCCAGCTGTTCGCATACGGCAACCTTGTGCCCGTTCTTTACCAGCCTTGAAATATAACTTTCCGCGGAATGATACGGAACGCCGCACATTGGTGCCCTTTCCTCCAAACCGCAGTCCCTTCCCGTAAGCGTTAACTCTAATTCCTTTGATACGATTAATGCGTCATCAAAGAACATTTCATAGAAGTCACCGAGCCTGTAAAACAATATACAGTCTTTATATTTCTCTTTTGTATCGACATAATGCTGCATCATTGGAGATAACATAACATCCTCCGGTTATACGATTGTTCCAAAATAATAGAAGCCTTTAGATTCATCTATATGTACATCTGTTATTTTGCCTATTAAATCCTTGTCACCTTTAAAGTGTACAAGCATATTGTTACTCAGTCTTCCGGACAGGTATCCTTCAAGTTTGTCATTTGTACCTTCCACAAGCACATCCATGGTCCTGCCCGTAAGATTATCATTACATCCCGAACTTTCCTTTACCGTATCAAGAAGCCTGTTAAATCTTTCCGCAATAACATCTTCCGGAACCTGTTCGTCAAATGTCGCTGCCGGAGTACCTGTTCTCTTGGAATATTGGAAAGTAAACGCCGAAGAATATCCGACTTCTTTAACAAGACTTAAAGTATCTTCAAAATCCTCCTCTGTTTCTCCCGGAAATCCGACTATAAGGTCTGTTGTAATTGCAATATCCGGCATTGCTTTTTTTATTTTTTCAACCAATAACAGATAATCTTCTCTTGTATAATTTCTGTTCATTTTTCTCAAAATATTACTGCTTCCGGACTGGGCAGGCAAATGTATATGCCTGCATATTTTCTCTGATTTTGACATTACGTCTATAACTTCGTCGCTGAGATCTTTGGGATGAGGCGTCATAAATCTTATTCTCTTTAAACCTTCTATTTTTTCAATTTCCCGAAGAAGTGACGCAAATGTGACATTTCCGTCCAATCCCTTTCCGTATGAATTAACATTTTGACCTAACAGGCATACCTCTACAACTCCGTTATCCGTCAGTCCTTCTATTTCCTCCACGATATCTTTTACGGGTCTGCTCTTTTCTCTTCCCCTTACGTACGGAACTATACAATATGTACAAAAATTGTCGCATCCGTACATAATGTTAACTCCTGATTTAAAACCGTATTTTCTCTCGGTAGGGAGCAGTTCAACAAATTCTTCGCTTTCTTCCCATACGTCGATAATGCTGTCTCCGGAAGTAATGTGAGCATATAACAACTCCGCAAGCTTATATACATTAAATGTACCGAATATGAGATCTACAAATTTATATGATTTCTTAAGCTTTTCAACAATGTGAGGTTCCTGCCCCATACATCCGCAAAGACCGATAATCATATCTTCGTTTTTCTTTTTCAAAGTGCTCAGGTATCCCAATCTCCCGAAAACTCTCGTATCCGCATTTTCTCTTACGGTACATGTGTTATACAGAACCACATCCGCTTTTTCGGATTCTGTTAATTCATATCCTGCCGCCTTCAAAATCCCCTTTAATTTCTCGGAATCTCTCTCATTCATCTGGCATCCGAATGTAACGACACATGCAGTCATCGGTCTCCCTTTTTCCTCCGACTGCTTTTTTACCGTATCTCTGAGTTTTTCTATATATTTTTCCTGAATCTCCAGAACATTGTCTATTCCTTTGCTCATTTTCTTATCTGTCCGTTTCCGTAAATTATATATTTATATGATGTAATTTGCTCAAGACCCATAGGACCTCTTGCGTGCATTTTCTGTGTACTTATTCCGATTTCCGCACCGAATCCGAATTCCATGCCGTCGCTGAATCTGGTAGATGCGTTAACATATACGCATGCGGCATCTATTTCATTTAAAAATCTCTGTGAATCGGAATAATTATTCGTAACTATGCATTCCGAATGTCCCGTTGTATATGTATTTATATGCTCAATCGCACTGTCCAAATCATCAACGACTTTAATTGAAATAATATAATCCAAATATTCCTTTCCCCAGTCATCTTCCGAGGCCGAAACCACTCTTTCGTCAATGCTTTTTGCGATCTCGTCTCCACGCATTTCAACATTATAAGGCGCAAGTCTGTCCGCAAGAGCAGGTATGAGTTTTTTTGCGATATTTTTGTGTACAACAAGGGATTCTGCGGCATTGCAGACTCCTATTCTCTGTGTTTTGGCATTTTCAATAATATTAACGGCCATATCCGTATCCGCAGACTCGTCCACAAATATATGACAGTTTCCCGTACCGGTCTCAATTACCGGAACAGTGGCGTTTTTTACCACAAAATTTATAAGTCTGCCGCTTCCTCTCGGTATAATCAGGTCTATATAATCCGTAAGATTAAGCATTTCGGTTACATATTTCCTGTCCGTATCGCTTATGAACTGGAGTGCGTCGTCATCAAAGCCATGCTTTGAAAGAGCCGTCTTTATGGCCTCCGCTATTGCCGTATTTGAATGTATACAGTCAGAACCTCCGCGCAAAATACAGGCATTTCCGGATTTAAAACATATTGCAAATGCATCTGACGTAACATTAGGTCTTGATTCATATATCATACCGACAACTCCTATCGGTACTCTCATTTTCCCTATTTTAATTCCGTTAGGCCTCTCCCACATATGAGTTACTTCACCGATCGGATCGTTTAAAGAAGCAACCTGTCTTACTCCGTCGGCCAACCCTTCTATTCTCTCCGGAGTAAGTGTTAATCTGTCAAGCATGGCTTTACTCATACCGTTATTTACGGCATTTTCCACATCCAGCATATTGGCCGCCAGTATATTATTTGCAGACTGTATGAGAGCATCGGCAACAATGTGCAAAGCTCTGTTTTTTTCACTGCTTTTCATCTTGGCAAGTTTTCTTGAAACTTTTTTGGCTTTTTCGCCGAGTTCCGCAACACTAATCATATGTCCCCTTTCTTATAATCGATCTATTCCGTTATATAATTGTCTCACCGTTTGAATAGATTGCGTCTATTCTTATATCATGTTCCTCCGCGGGAACTTTATCAATAATCTGAAAATTATAACAAAATCCGGCTTTATAAATATTCTTCTCCGTTTCGGCAAGAAATTTATCATAATAACCGGCTCCGTGACCTATTCTGTACAGATCTCTCCCGAATACCACTCCCGGAACCAACATGAATCCGTCTTCCCATATATCCGGAAGAGTCCCCGCAGGCTCTAAAATACCGTAGTCACTTCTTATAAGATTATTTAAATCCGCAACTTCTTTAAATACCATGCCTTCTTTTGTCACTCTCGGAAGCAGCAGTCGTTTCCCCCGGTCCAACGCATCTTTGATAATATGCGATGTATCGATTTCCTTCCCGAAGGAAACAAATGCATAAACCGTGTCAGCCGTAATATATTCTTTACAGTCCTTAATAATTTTTTCGGATGCGATTTGGGAAAATTCGGCTAAATCATCGCTGCTTACTTCATGATGCAGTTTATTAATGCTTTTTCTCAGATTCTTCTTCAGTTCTTTTATGTTCTCCATCCCGTTCCCCCTCCAAAAGAATCAAAAGTTCGTCGTTGTTTTGTATACAGTCTAAAAATCGTCTGTTTTCAACCAATATGCGCTTATCATCGTCATAAATCCCGGGATATCTGTAAACAGTTACCTCTTCACTGTATTTCTGCCAAAAGAATCTTCTGATATATTCTTTCATTACGATAAATGTATCGTCAATATACAGAACTTCGTCCCCCTTCATTAATTCCATTATTTCACTCTGGGTTCCCAGGTTAACCACCTTATATTTACCGTTTGAGTCGGTAATAACAATAGGCTCGCCTCCGACCAAAAAAATCTTTTCTATCTTTGATTTCTCATTAATATTATAATTTATCCTTATACGTTTGGAGTTATTGTCGCTGTCATATACAATGACCTGTTCGCTTCCGTCTTCCGCGTTTATCTTCATATAATATATATACTTACCGCATACGCCGAGATTGGCAATATAAGTATCCTCTGATGACTGTTCCACGGAATTATACAAATCCGTTCCGATATTTACCGAAATTTCCGAAATAAATTTATTGATCAATATTGTTCCTATGTATGTTACATTTGAATAATCTCTTCCGATTTGTATGACACAATTATTCCCGTGATATGAAATAATCTTCTGTACCCCGTACTTTGAAAGTACGTCAATATCGACATTTATAGATTTGTCCAAAAGTTGTCTGTAAATATGTAATTTAAACGGTTTTTCTTCGTTAAATGTCTTCTCTTGAATAAGTATATTGTTTTCATCTAAAACAAATGCTTTCATTCTTCCGTCGACCTTGCTTATATCCAACTTATATTCGGCAATGACTCTGTTTGAATTATCAAGATAATTATAACTGTAAAAATATACAAGTAATTTATTGTAACCGATACTTACCGCACTTGTATAAACCACATAGTCTCTGTCATTTTTCGCATATTCTATGTCAGCAATATCAAGCTTTGCAATTTCTCCCGCCACGTCGATTCTGTAATTTTTTTTATAATCATATACATACATTCTGAATTCCGAAAAACCGGCAAACGAATATTCTTCGTCAATAATGTTAAGGAGAGCGGTATCGTTAATTTTCTCACATCTGTCGGAATTTAAATTTTTAATAACTACTATATCCAATTATTCACAATCCCTTGATACAAATAATGTGCCGATTCTCTCACCCTCCATAAGTCTTCTTATATTATATGGGTTGTTTCCGTTCAGAACGACAACATCTATCCCTTCACCTGTTGCAATCTTTGCGGCCGCAAGTTTGGTTTCCATTCCTCCGGTGCCGACACCGCCTTCTTTCGTTCCCTTCGCCATACTTTCCAATTCGTCTGAAAAACCGTTTATTTCATACATAAGCTCGGCACTTGGATTATTTCTCGGATCATCCGTATACATACCGTCTATGTCAGAAAGAATAATCAGCAAATCGGCCTTTATCAGCTTTGCAACTATGGCCGATAATCTGTCGTTGTCACCGAATGTATGTACATGTTTTATCTCTTCCGTTGAAATTGAGTCATTTTCATTAACGACCGGTACCGCTCCCAGCTTAAAAAGCTCATTAAAGGTATTAAGGGCATTAATTCTGGATTCTTCATCTTCCAATATTATTTCCGTAAGAAGAACCTGGGCCGTATTAATACTGTATTCCGCAAAAAACCTCTGATAATGCGCAATAAGCTTTGCCTGGCCTATGGCGGCGCATGCCTGCTTAAAGCTTAAAGAATGGTTATCCGTTTTCATTCCCAATGAGTTTTTACCCGTTGATATCGCACCTGACGATACGAGGCATACATCATTGCCCGCATTTCTGAGATCCGCAAGGATTCTCGCCAGCTTTTCGACTTTACCGATATTAAGCAGCCCTGTTTCGGCATACATAAGAGACGATGAACCTATCTTAACCACTATTCTCTTTTTATCTTTTAGTCTTGCCCTTACATCCGACATGTGTTTCTCCTTATTGCAAAAGATTATTGTAAACGATTATAGCATATATTATTTTTTATTAAATGTATTAACAAGATACAGATCTGCATCTAATCTTGCAACCGCAACCCCGTCTATTAAAAAGAAGCCGTTTTCTATATCCGAAAATTCAATAACGGATGTATCGTCATCATCCTCTTCATCCGTCTGATAGTCCTCAAATATCTTAACATTCTTTGCCTCTATAATAAAACCGTCGGCATATCCGCAATAATCAAATTGAGGAATTGTCACAAATATTTTTCTCCTTACGGTACATGCTCTGTCTTTGTAAAATGTCAGATTAAGCTTAAGGTTATCCATACCCGGATAAGCATATCTCATTTTGATGTATCCGTCGTCCAGTCCCAAGTGAATAATGGCATCCAATGACGATGCCGGAGAATCATTTGACAGTTTTATTCTTTCGCTGTCGGCGCCACGGTCAATCACAGGTTTGATATCTCCCATCGCCATTTCAATATCACTGTATAATTTGGCACTGTCAGGATCATTTATTTCTCTGCTGCATAATGCAAATCTCGCCTGCAGGTAAAAGAAATATGCAAGATTTAAATCAACATCTGTACTTCCCAGTCCGAATTTTGCGATATTTCCCATTCTGTAGGCAATATCCGCAAAATCCTCATGAATATGCTCTTCCGTTATATCGTGAAGAAGTTCTATATATATTCTTTTCAGCACTGATGTTCCGAGTATTTCATCTTTCCATACTCCCTGACCGTTACAGTACATGTCTGATAATCTGAAAGTGGATTCGGGCAATAATGCATCCGATCCTATTGAAAAACATTTAAATGCTTTATCATAATCCGGAACTCCTCCGCTGCATTTTCCGAAATAATATATACAGCCGAGCATTTCCGCATATACGGGTTCCGGAGCCTTCTCCATAAGTCTTTCAAGACATTTCTCGGCTGCGCGATAATCCGTGTCATACAGAGGATTCCCTCTGTTATAGCAGGCAAACGCCTTATATCTCAATGTATAGACGTCATTTTCAAGACACCTCTCGTCAATATAGGTTTTTAATTTCTTTTTAATATCTCCGTCTGCTTTATTTAACCTTCCTGTTTCAAGCCAGTACATAATAAAAAAACTCTCTTGAAGAGTGGTCATTTTCTTGTCTAATATCGGCTTATTTCTGTTTTCCGTATAAACGGTTATTTCGTTAATCACGTCATCCAATTTAAAAATATCTGTTTTTTCTATAAATATTTGAGACATTATAAAAAAACAATCCGAAACCACATGCCTGTCCTCCGGAAAGTCCGTGATTTCATCGTTAATATTGACTGCAAAAATCTTATCCAATCCCACAAAGTTATATAAATTGTTATATATTTTGGCAAACCAATTATCTCTGAACGAATCAATATGTTCGTTTTTTAAACGGTAATTACGAACGGCTGCAAGTATATCATCGGAGGTAAGTATATAATCCTCATCAAATATGGCATATGCATACGGCTTCCCCTGCATAAGTTCGTCGTATGATATTTCATATCTGCAAAATAATTTCAAATCATCTTTTTTTATGACCACGGGTTCGACATATTCCAGTCTGTCCTCTTTAAATGTATATAATTCCCCGTCCTTCTCATCCAATAAGACTATTTTTATATATTCTCCTATGATGTTTCGTATTACTCCCGCTTTTTCAGTCTTCTTAATCGAAACCTTTACAATATCCCCTATATTAAACTTTTTCATCTTTACCTTCCGCTCAATTTTAATTGTTTATATTCTACCATATTATTCATAATGTGAATAAAATTTATGGTTACTTTTATGCCTCAAAAGTGATATTATTCTGATAATATGCTTAATTTGATCTTAAAAATATTCAGAGGTATTTATAATGAAAATCGGTGTTGTTGATGTAGGAGGCGGTCTTCGCGGTATATATGCCGCAGGCGTATTTGACTATTGCTTGGATAACGATATTCACTTTGATCTGTGTATAGGCGTCTCTGCGGGAAGTGCAAACGTCGCTTCGTACATGGCCAATCAAAGAGGACGAAATTACATGTTTTACGCGGAATACTCATTCAGAAAATCATATATGAGTCTTGCCAACTTTATATTTAAAAGGAGCTTTATCGATCTTAAATACGTATACGGAAAGCTTAGCAATTCCGGAGGAGAATACCCTCTTGATTACGAAACTCTTATGAAAAATCCGGCTGAAATGTTGGTTGTAGGAACAAGAGCCAAAAACGGTAAAGCCGTGTATTTTGATAAATCCTATCTCTCAAAGGATCATTATGAAATTTTCATGGCTTCTTCTTCCATTCCGTATGTCTGCAAGCCACATGCCGTTCGCGGAATATATTACTTTGACGGTGCATTGGGGGATCCGGTGCCTGTCAGAAAGGCTTTCGAAAAGGGATGTGATAAGGTCGTGGTAATTCTCACAAAGCCGCTGAGCGCAAGTAAGGATGTGTCCGAAACGGATCTTAAGCTGGCTAAAAAAATAGAAAAAAGATTTCCCGAAGCCGCCGACGCCCTCAGAAAAAAAGCCGGAAAATACATAGAAAGTGTAGAATATGCTCTTGAGTGTCAGAAAAACGGCACCGCGTTGGTAGTATATCCCGATGACACATGCGGTGTAGATACCATAAAACGCAACAAAGAGAACTTTGACAGGTTCTATAAAAAGGGATATGACGATGCATATATCATAAAGGATTTCGTTAAACAATAAACACGGAATCAGTCGTTGTTTTCATATTAAAAAAGCCGTAAATATTGATATTTACTGTATCAATATTTACGGCTTTTTTTGCTGAATATATTAAGATTATAAATTCTCCAATACATCTAAGATATATTTGTATTCCGTAATCTTTTCCTTTAATACATCTTTTGTAGCCTGAATCTTTGCAAGTTCCTTCTCTTCACTCTTATCATTAAGACCGACGCCGCTTAAAAGATGATGAGCGCCTTCCGGAGTAGCCTTCATTTCTTCGAAAGTTTTATTTCCGTTCTTCTTTGTATCATCAGAGAAAGCCTTAAGACCCGCGCGTACTTCTTCAAGCGCTTCTTCATCATATCCAAGGAATGTAAGCTCTGAGATAATGTCAGCGATGAACTGAAGCTTACCGTATTGTTCAACATTGCTGTCGGCAACACTCGCACCGATTACATCGGCCCAACTCTGGAATGCCATTGCGTCAGATATCGGAACAATGTTCTTCTCGAGGAGTTCCTTAGCGAAGATTCCCGCATTTTCATCTATTTCTTCAAATGTAACTGTTTCAAATTCGTCATTTTTACCGAAATTTCTTATTTCTTCGGTATAGTAATGAACCTTATTCTCACCTGTTCCGTTGTCTTTGTGACAAACGCCGATCATAACGCCGCCTTTATTGTCCGAAACATCCATATCTTTAAGTCTTGAAAGAGCTTTTGTGATTTCTGATTTCTCTTCCGTTGATGCATTGTCTCCGAGAACAGCCTTAACAACTTCCTCTGTTTCTAATTCATTTAAAATATCCTGAACTGTCTTACTCATTATTAAGAACCCCTTTTATTTATTTCGTACTTTTTTTAGGTCTTTATTAAATGACCCTATTGTGTTTATCTTAGTAATGATTATCACTCTTTACAATACACACTTGTATTATATTGTATAATGTGTTGCATGCAATTAAATTGATTAATGTATTTTAAAAACGGCAAAAAAATAAATCCTATGACAAGACCGCACATCAAATCAAAGGACCTATAGAGTACACCGTCAGGGGTTCGAACCCTGGACACCCTGATTAAGAGTCAGGTGCTCTACCAACTGAGCTAACGGTGCATATTAAATTAAAATAAGTTCTATGACAAGACCGCACATCAAATCAAAGAACCTATAAAGTACACCGTCAGGGGTTCGAACCCTGGACACCCTGATTAAGAGTCAGGTGCTCTACCAACTGAGCTAACGGTGCATTTCCTTGCCGTTCCTGTTAACGACAAGGGTTATTATATACAAGCCGCAATAATATTGCAACTCTTTTTTTTATAAATTTTAATCTTTTTCAGTGTTTTATTATATATTATTATTTTACTCCGAAAAATGACTATTTACCACCGTATTTCTCATAATTGTACCTTTAATATAACACTCTTCTCCGGAGCCGTTATATCCGACGATTATCGGACGGCACATTTATCGATAATACCGTAATTATACATCTATAAGTTTCCCGAGGTTGAAGGAATATATGTACTTTTCCGTAACCTGCTTTTCCGTAACCTGCTCCAGTGCCTTTGAATAATAAAAGACCTGTTCCCTGTATCTGTCCTTAAGAGTTTCCTCAGGATTGTCGACATGTCGTACTCTGTCCGTTTTAAAGTCGAGTAATACGATATGATCTTCATATTCAATATACATATCCACGGCCCCCTGTACTATGAGTATGTCTTCGCTTGTTTCTTTGCGAATTCCGATCATAAATTCCTGTTCCCTGTGAAGAATTTTTTTATTTTGAGCATCGGCTATAATTCTGCCCATATTGCTTTTGGCAAACAAAAGTATATCATTTTTGTGAATACCGGCTGCGGCCTCCCTCGTCAGAACGCCCTTAAGCTCCAATTCCACAATCTGAGAATCAATTTCCTTTAGCGTTTCCGCCCTGTTAAAATCAAGAAATTCCATAACCTTATGGTATGCGGTTCCTCTGCCTGCGGAAGTGTTTTGTGTTTTTTTATTATATTTCGACACTCCGTATTCTTTTACTTTTTCCGCGTTTGAATATTTATCTGTTACACGGTTCCTGTCCGATGTCGCAAAAGTTTTCTCCGAAGCCTCGTCCGTTATCTCTTCTTCATCTGAATTCTCGTTTATGTTTCCGTAAATATTAAAATATTCATCAAATTCATAGTCCGACAGATTAATATTTCCTTCCGTCAGTTCTGATACGGAAATCTTCGGTATATTATGTGTTTCATCTTCAAATTTATACGGAATGCGTACAGCGTCGGCATTGTTCCCGAAGCGGGAGTCGGTCTTACATGAAGTTGCGCAGCCAAAATCCTCTCTGTCGGATATAAGCGTCATCTCATTTATTTCTTTAACCTCAAAAATGTCCTTATTTTTTCTGTTTAAAACCGACGGCATTACCATGTCAAAGTAAGAGCCGAGATTATCACATTCGGCATATGACAGCCTTTCATCCCCGTCCAAAGCGCCTGATCTGTACTTTTCCATTCTGTCTTCATTTAGGCATCCAACGAGATAAAGCTTTTCTCTTGCTCTCGTCATGGCCACATAGAGAAGTCTCATCTCTTCGGATATAAGATCTTTTTTAATTTTTTTACGGGCGGATTCTTTTATTATTGTTTTATATTTTATTCTTGTTTCCTTATCAACCACATCTATTCCTATGGCATCATCGGTAATTATAACCTTACTTTTATTATCTGATAAATTAAAACTCTGAGTCATGTTTACGATAAATACAACCGGAAATTCAAGCCCCTTTGACTTATGAATGGTCATAAACCTGACAACATCATCATTTTCATCTATTACGCTTCCCGAACCAAGTTCTATATTCTCTTTTATTATTTTTTCAATATATTTTAAAAATTGAAATAAGCTGTTATAATTCGCCTTTTCAAATGATAATGCATTGCTGAGTAAATAATTTACATTTGCGATTCTTATCTCCGGAGAGTCTAAATTACTTATAAAATCAAAATACCCGGTGCCGTATATTATATTCCATATAACATCATGAACACCTTCGTTTAAGAGCATTTGTCTGTATTTTTTCACTCTGTCCAAAAATGTTTTAATTTTATTTTTTATTGTTATATCCGCATTTTCAACTTTTTTCTGTCCCTTGCCCTCATATTCTCCGATATAATTAAGCAATGATTCATACAATCCCAGCTCCGGTGAACATGACTTTATTATTGCCGTTTCGGTTTGTGTGAAACCGCCGAAATATCCGGTTAACGCCCCCATAACCGGTATATCCTGATACGGATTATCTATTACCGCCAGCAGGGAGATAATCGGTTTTATTTCATATGTCTCCAAAAAGCTTATTGTACTTTCCGCGTATACGGATATACCCTCATTCATTAAAGTTTCGACATATTGTCCGGCCTTTGTATTATTTCTTGCAAGTAAAACAATATCTCTGTACTTTATCGGTCTGTAAATGCCCTCATCCTTATCAAATACCAATGTATTGCCGTTCATCAGCTTTTTTATTTTTTTTGCTATGAACTGAGCCTCTTTACGAATGTTTTTTATATGGTTCTTATCATATACTATGGGATATACCTCACATATGCCGTTTACCCCCTCAAATGTTGTTCCCTCTGAATTGTTATTATGAGGATATTTTGCACTGCATACCAATTCATCCCTTACTGTATAGTCCATGGAATTATAATCCTTATTAAACAGAGGTCTGAAACATGCATTGGCGCTGTCCACCACTCCCTTTCTGCTTCTGAAATTATTCTGCAGAAGTATGGTTTCTCCAACCGAAAATTCATTATATTCCTTAAATTCGGACGAAAGATCCTTATTACTATCCATACTGCACTTTGAAAGATCAAATGAATCGTAAAACCCCATGAATATATCCGGCTTGGCACTTCTGAACCCGTATATGCTCTGCTTTACGTCACCTACGATATATCTGTTTCCGTTTGCGTCTTTCGAAACAGCGCTTAATATTGTCTCCTGAATATCGTTACTGTCCTGATATTCATCAACCATAATTTCGTTATATCTTTCTTTTAGTTCGAGAGCGATTTCAGTCGGTTCACTTGTTCCGTACTTCACCAGCACTCCGAGAGCCAAATGCTCCATATCACTGAATGTGACAAGCTTCCTTCTTCTTTTTTCTCTTTCAATTTTCTCGGAATATCTTTTCACCATATCCAGAAGACTGTTTGTTATTCTTATTTCAATATTGTTTACTTTTTCATATACATTATCGTTTAATTGTAAAAGGAACTTATCGGATAATATTTCCTTTATTTCGTCCCTTATGACTTTATATTTATCTTTTAATTCCGATTCGCTGTCATCAAGTCCTCTCAGAACGGGAAATCTTTTGAATTCAATACCGTTAATGAAAATATTAAAGCTTCGGTTCACATCTTTCGTTTCAATAAAATTTTTTATCGCGGTCAGCTCTTCAACCGCAAATGCTTTCAGAGCATCTGATTTTTTTGTATTCGGAAATCGGGACAACAGTTTATCCGCTTTAAAACAGTAATATTTTAATTTCTTCTTTATGTCCTCAATATATAAATTCAAATGTATATTATTTATATTGTCATTTTCGTGTCGGTATAAACTCTCCAGCCACTCCTTCGGCCACGGCTTTGAAAGTCCGGCAATGTATATCCTGTCCAAAATTTCTTTTATGCTTATTTTTCTTACATCGCCGTACAATTCTATTAAATCAAATAAATCCGAATCCCCTTCGAATGATAATTCATCCGTCAGTTCATCATATGCTTCCTGCATTATTAGTTCGATTTCAGCCCGATCAGGAGTTCTGAAGCCCGGTTCTACACCCGATTCCTCAAAATATGTTTTTACTATATCAAGACAAAAACTGTCTATTGTTGTTATTTTAGCGTCAAGCAGCAAAACTTTTTGCCGCAAAAGTCTCTCTTTTAATTCAATATCTCCGTTCTTAATCGCTTTTGACAATTCATCATTTATTTTATTTCTGAGTCGTGTCTTCATTTCCGATGCGGCAGCCTTTGTAAAAGTAACCACAACAATATCATCCACGCTTATTCCTTCGTTTATGATTTTATTACATATTCTCTCAACGAGAACCGCGGTTTTACCCGAACCTGCAGCGGCTGAAACCAGGAGATTATGACCTGAATTATTAATAGCCTCGCGCTGAGCGTCTGTCCATCCTTTACTCATAATTCTCCCCCTTGCCGGTTATTAATCCTATAATTTCTTCTGTTTTCATTTTAGTGCAATTATTATAACTGAACGCTTTGTTATCATTGGAAAACGGACAAATATTGCAATAATCACAATATTCACAGGCCGTATTATTCTTTGGATTCTTTGTGTCTGCAGCTTGCTTTTTAAAAGGATGAGGTTCGATATCTCCGTATAATATTCTCTCTCCGATCGATTTTATCTTGCCAGATTCGAATTTCCTCGCCGCGGCAAATTCAGCGGTAGACATTGTTACGGCGCTTATTTTTCCCATTGAACCGTCTTTTTTAAACTTTACCTTATCAATCAGACTTCCTGTTTTTTCACGATCCATGAGGCCTATTATTTCCGTGTCGGAATTAATAATACCGCTCAAAGAAAGCTCTTTTTGTATCTCAAAATCAACATTCGTACTTAATTTCTCATATTCTATAACCGGATTTCTTAAATGACTTATAAAAACTCCTGCGGGTATTATTGATTCATCCCTGTATACGTTGCTTATTGCACCTTCCAAATACATAAGCATTTGAAGCTGCCTGCCGTCATATATATCATTCAAATCTATATCGGTATTACCTGTTTTGTAATCTATAACTCTGATATATTTGCCGTTTTCATCGGTACATATATCTATTCTGTCTATTTTTCCGCTAAATGATAATCTTCCGCCGTTTTTAAGTTCCATACCGTATGAGTAATTTTGCTCCAATTTATCCGGCATAAATCCGGAACCTTTTATCTGGGCAATATTTGCCCACAGACTTTTATTAATACGACTCTCTAGGCTTTTCTTAATAAATAATCCCCTGTCCGTTTCCGTAAGATATGAATATTTATTCAATACCGAATCAATAATATCCGATGTTATACTCATAATTTCCGATTTTGAAATGCTGTTCGCATCAATATATCCGTCTTTAATTTTTTCCATTGATATTTGCATTATTTCGTGAGCAAATATACCCATGTCCATTTGATTAAATTCATATTTTTCCCTTTGTTTAAGCCTCATACCGTAATTTAAGAAATGCATATGAGGACATTTCGAAAATGTTTCAAATCTTGATATGCTGCCTTTGACAATGTTTCCGTAAAGAGCGTTCGAAAGAAGAACATTCTTCTCATCAGGCACGATTAATGCTTTATTAAATGCGTCGGCGATTAATTCGGCATCCCTGCATCCCGGCAATATAAGACAGTCGGCTTTCGGAATGATTATATTGGCGGATGCGGTGTCATTATTTACTTTCTCGGTATTAATTTCGGGATACATATCCATGATTTCTTTTATTAAAAAAGACGGAAAAAGGGATGATCCTCCGTTATCTTTTACGGTATATAAAATGTATAATTTGTCCGACGCCTTTGTTAACATAAGATATATATAGAATCTCTGTATAAAGCTTCTTTCTTTAATTCCCGGGGAAAGCGTGACCCCGGCCTCTTTTTCAAGCTTCGATCTGTCGGAATCGGTCAATATTCCTCCGTCGGAATGTGTCCTTGGTATGCTTCCCTCATTTGCTCCGATAATAAATACCGCTTTTACCTTACCGAGTCTGGTTCTCTCCATGTCACCTATGATAACCTGATCGTTGGTAGGAGGTATTATTCCCACCGACAGTCCCTCAAGAGCAGCGTTAAACATGTCCATAAAACCTGATTTATCAACTTCAACATCGCCTAAAATATTTTTCATATTATTTAAAATATCAAATATTTTCTCTATAAGCTGAACGTTTTCGGAATGAGCCGACGGATTTATTTCTTTTACGGAATCAATATATCTTTCTATCTTATCATCCACATTACTTTTGTTTAAAAAGTCAATAAATCTTTCCGCTTTCCTGCCTACCGTCTTTGCGTCCGTGAATTTTACGTCTCCGGATTTTATGTTTGATTTTACGGATTTATCGGATATCGCTCCCTTCAGCATGTTAATTTCAGATATAATATATTCCCTGATTTCATTGAGTCTGTCCAAGTCATATATCTGCCACGTATCTGTATCGCCTTCGTTGCACTCATTTTCGTCGGAGCCTTCGCTGTTTAAGATATTCTCCCGCCTTGCATTTTCCTCTTTTGTACGTCTGTCCCATTTCTTACTCCATTTTGAATAAGTATTTATACCGAGGGCAAGGGTATAATTCTCTATTTTAAAGACTTCTTCTTCAGAAATGTTGTATATACCTGTTTTTATCAAACCTATTATGTTGTTGTAATTAAATCTCCCGACGGATAATTCCGAAATATATCTTATATATTGAAGAAATCTGTTGTTATCAAGTCCGGATTTTTCATCTATAAATATCGGGATATTATTGTCTTTCATAATTTTTTTTACGGACGGCGCAACTGCGTTAATATCCCCTGCAACAACGGCGATATCCCTGTATCTGAAACCCTTGTTCCTCGTCAGATTATATATCTCTCCGGCAACATACTTTAGTTCTTCGTCAACGGTATTCGTTTCCAATATATGTATATTTTCGGTTTTTTTGTAAAATGTTTTCCCGTTGTTTTTAAGGATGTTTTTTTCAAGAAATACCAAATCTTCTCTGTTATCGTATCTTAGAGCTTTTTCAAGATAAACAGGTTCGTTTATTTCTTCTTCGATTTCTTTTGTGATATCCGATATATATCTGATTATGTCACTGCTCATAAAAAACAGGTTGCCGATATTATTTCCGTCTTCCCGAGACGATGTTGAATTCATGAAATCCTCAAACTCATTGGCCGTAACGGTAATATATACTTCTCTTGCTTTCTTAATAATTACTCTCAGCAAATCATATTGAGCCGGGGTAAAACCCGTGTATCCGTCAAGGTATATTACGGCATTATCCAGATAATCGGATTCCGATAAACGCTTTGTAAACAACGGTATTAATTCCTCAAGCGCCATTGAACCGTTATCTGTTACCGATTCTTTAAATCTTTCATAAATATAAGAAATATCTGATAATTTGTCCGACAGCTTTTTATCTGAAATTGTTAATGCCGCTTTTTTCAGTTTTTCACTGTCTATACCGTATTGTAAAAGCTCTGAAATAACTGATTTAAGCTCTTCGGTTACTCCCGTTTTAAGGGCGGCATTGTTGTATATTTTAAGTTCACCCTTACCGTCATTGATTATTTTTCTTATAAATATATTTTTTATTTCCTCATCAATAACCGGTATATTTCCGCCTCCGATTTTACTTAATCCTTTATATGCAAGTCTGTTAAAACTTAACACACTTATATTAAGTAATCCTCCCGTTCGACTCTTTGATATAATTTGTTTTTCGGTCTCTAAAGTATACTGTTCCGGGACTATAATCTTAATATTTTCGGACCTGTCCCCGGCTTTTTCACATGCAGAATCATATACATATTCCGATTTTCCCGAGCCTGAAGGACCTATAATAAAAGTTACGGACATATCTCATCCTTTCTGATACCTTTGCAATTGTTTTGTTTATTTTATCACAAACCTTTGTTTTTATTAAATTTCATACCATTATCTGCGTTGCGTATAATGATGCCAAACAATTTTCCAAAATAAAAACCGCCTCTCATCGTCAATGATAAGAGGCAGTTTAAAGTACATAAACAATCTGCAATAAAATATCAGTTATTTTTATTATTTCTTCTCGGCTTTAATGGAACCTCCGTCCTGTGAGATTACAAGCTCTTTTCCCTTTACGGTATATTTAAGCGATTCATCGCCCATTTTAATCTCATCCTTGGTCCATGTGATTTCCGAAACGTCATCTTCGAAACTGTATGTTCCTGTTCCGTCTTCCTTTAATTCAATGTATAGTTTCTCCGTATCCTGACCGCTTAATGCAGCAAGTTCTTTGATGTTTATTTTATTGCCTTCGACCTCCATACTTACTATGTAATACTTTCCGGCAACATCTTTAGTATCTCCGCCGCCGCTGCATCCTGCGAAAATTCCCGCTGCCGCAATTGAAACGGATGATATTGCTATAACTTTCTTAAATGACATAATAATTCCTACCCTTCTTTAAAACCTTTAAAACAAACTTATAATATATTTCTTTATACTCATTATATATTTTTGTTGTGTTTTTACATCATACAAGGGTAGTAATTAAATGACTGTTTTCTCGGATTAATACTCAGGAAGAATAAGTCTGTTTTTTGTAACGAGATAACACAGTCCTATAAGGTTACTTTCTCCGGTTTTTTCTTTTAAATTTTTGATATGACTTCTTACGGTCGTATAAGCGATGCCCATCCTATCCGCTATTTCATGCAATCCCATATTCTGCACAAGATATGTCAATACCTCCAATTCTTTAGGTGTAAACATTTCACTGCTTATATTTCCTATCTGTACGTCAGGCGTGGAATCCGGGTATATTTTTTCACCCTGCATCGTTTTATCCATAACATCTATAAGCTCTTCATCGCTGAATTCTTTATACCAGAAGCTGTCTGCTCCGACCTCTTTCGCCTTATCAATAAAACGATAATCCGGAGCACTGGTTACAATAATTATTTTTATATTGGGATATTTGCTTTTTATTCTTTTAGCCGCCGTTATACCGCTGTGCTCATTTGCGGTGCAAATATCCATTACGATCAAATCAACCTTACCGCTTGCGCAATATATTTCCGCATTGTCCGCATCCTTGATTGCACCGGCAAGAGCATATCTGCCCTCAGTCTTTTCGATATAGTACGTAAATAACTCCTGAACGATACGCTCGTCATCCACAATAAGAACATTAGTCATACAGCTCATCCTCCTTTTTAGGGATAGTTATTATCACTTTACATTCGGGCTTTGAAATGATTTCCATTCGTCCCATTCCTTCGGTTATTTTCTTTCTCAGGGACTTAAGACCTCCGCCTTCAACGATTTCACCCTTTGGTTTATTCCCGTTATTTGTAATTTCAATCATATGCTCTTTATCTGTGCTGTTTATCAAAACAAACAACCTGTCTCCCTCGGCATGTTTTACGACATTTGTGATACATTCTCTGATTGACGCCGCAATCAACATAATGCTTTCTTTATTCTCAGGCATCTCTCCCGTTATCTCGATTTTTACGCCTATGGATTCCGCAATTTCACTTAATTCCTTTATGTCATCCACTTCGTCTGAAGCTTCGCCGTCTCTGCTTAATACGGCTATTGTTTTATTTATCTGACGAATGATATCTTCCTTCTCCGAAGCAATGCATCCGTTGACGTAGTACCTGTGCATGCTCAGTATATTTCTGCCCATATCGTTATGAATACGCATTTTCATAGACAGAATTTCCTTCTCTCTTGCTATTTCCACGATATTCCTGTTAGTCGTTCTGATGTTTTCAATCATTTTCTTAAGTTCTTCATTATTGTTTTGAAGTTCTTTATTTTTTCTGTATATTTCGGTAATGTCTACGGCAATATACTCCATCCAATTTCTTCGGATCTTTTTTCTGTGAAATTGCCATATGGTTCCGCACTCCGATGTAATGATATTGTCACAGCAATTTGAAAGTAAATTTAACAACTCGGACTCATATTGCAGCTCTTTATGCAGCAAATCAGCAGTTATTTCATCCATTGTATGATTACTCATAATCAACAAACCTTTGGAATTGAAATAACATAATCCGGACGGAAATTTATCAAAAGCTTCCTTTACGGCATTCGGGCCGGCAAAGAATGATCTGTCTTTTTTAAACAATACCGTCCTCCTTATCATATGATATTTTTATAATGTATTCGTCAATGTCTTCCTGTTCGATTTTATATCCTTTAGGAAACAGCGTCAGGCAATCGCTTATACCGGATATTCTGACTCTGAGTTCATATGTATCCTGCTCTTCTGTTAATGATAAGAAGTAAGACGGTTTGAATCTTTCCGTATTTTCCAATATTTCCGTAATGTCATCATACAGACGTGCCGTTTTTGCAATGGATAAATTACCGTTTAATTGAATCGATGAACGAAAAAAAATACCGAACACATTCAAATGTCTCTCCGACTCTGATACGCAGTTTTGTATCTCATCCGGCGGAATCATTGAGTTTTCTTTTTCGATAAATATCAGATTATCCATTCTTTTAACATATATCGACAACGTTCCCATCAGAAGCAGATATTTCCACTCATCTTCTTTTGATGCGGTTTTAAATTCCTCGGTCAGATGTCGTATTTGTTGTATTTTATGCGATGTATAACGGCGCATTTCATCATACAGAAGATTTCGCTCTCTTAATCTTCTTCTGACTATATTGGTATTCTGCATATTACTTTCAGCCACATATTTTCCTTCAAGATAATTTCGTGAAGAATCCAATTTTTTCTTTATGGATACCAGTTTTGATATATTGTCTTTCCAGATTATATATCCTTTGCTTAATCGAAACATATTTAATCTTATGTTTCCGTCTACAATAACATTTTTTTCGCGGAGGATATCAATCATATTATCATCGCATATTTTTTCATCCGTATTCATAAATATAATGTTTTTGTCATTGTCCAATATTGCGGCAGGAATTGACGATTGCTCAAATATGTCGGCATAAAACATATTTGACCTTATTATTCCCGTTTTAATAAGTGACTCAAAAATAAGTATCGTAAAAAAGGCAGTCCATATGATCATGTCTCTGAAAAAATGATGCAGTACACCCGAAATGTACAATATGTGATAAATATATGTAAAAATCAGTATAATCGAAGGTATCCAAATATATTTATTCTTTCCCGGTATTTTACACCGTTTTATTATCATCCAAATAAATATAATGCAGCATATTAAATACCATGCGGAAATTACATAAAATAAAAATCCTCTGGCATAGTTTTTATCACTGTATACGGATCCGTCATCGGGAAAAATAAATACCGATTGATGAAAATCATTTGTCAATACAGCCGTAATCAGAATAATCGCAACAAAAAACAATATAAACACAGGCTTTGATCCCCCATCGCCTTTGGAACCGTCCCTGTTAATGTAAGAAACGGCATATATTGAGCTGACCGTTATCAGCAATAGTGGTATGTAGTACATATACCATGTTATTCTATGGGCATCCGTATATGTTTCAAAAATATTGTACTTAAGATACCTCATCAAAATAAACACTGCCAGCAATACGCAGATAACAACCGTCCAATTCCTTATATACCTGTTAATTATACGGTTATATGCCAATACTCCCCACCATATTACCAATAATTCCATAATAAATGTCAGAAGAGACGAAAGAAAACAGTTCCATTCTTCAGTCGGACCGTCAACTTCCCTGATAATAAGCGCGGCTGCAAACAGCAATGCAAATATAATACAAATAAAATTATATCTTTTCAGCGGATTTAATGATGATGTCATTACGATTTACCTTATATCTCCAAAAAACCGTTACAAAACGAATCTTCTTTAGGACATGTATTTCTCAGTTTATTTTGAAATTCCATAAACCATGCCGTAATTTCCTCATGTCCCAACTTACTGTGTATGTCAATAATCATGCCTGTTGTTTTATCGTCAAATATATCCAAGTCGCCGAGCATTTTTACGGTTTTTATATCTTTATTTTCAACCAGCATGTCCACCGCATCAAATATATTATCTTTTATCCTGTTTCTGAGTCCCGTATCCGTTTGAGCATCCATATCCACAGGATATGTGAGCCTTACGGCAATCATTTTGATTCTTTCCGCCGTAAGAGATTCTTTAAGTAAAAAGCCGTCGAGATAAGTATAATCATACAGTCTGCCGTTTTTACCGAACCCTTCCTGCATATCTTCCAGCTCGAATCTGTTGTCCTTATAAAAATATATTCTTACTTTTCCGCCGTTCAGATAAAAATCATGAATATATGACCCGTCAAAAACTTCTTTATGAATTTCTTTAACGGAATCCGGAAGCCTTAATTCATTGACGGGAGAATCAGAAAAACATCTGTATCCCAATACTGCGGTTCCCTCTTTTACCGTATATTCATTTCCCCTTTCAAATGATCTCACAAGAAGATATTTATTATTTTCAATTCTCTTAAATACCGCATTGTTTTCCGCAAAGAAAATCGGATTGTTTTTATCTATGATAACTTCTTTTATCCCGGTATACCCGGCGGATATGTTTCCGTTATATGACAATGCGCCTTCCTCAATATATGTCGTATTCTTCGGAATAATGAGTTTTTCGAGGTATTTTGTTACTCTTAAGGCGTTTCCGGATATTCCGACGGTATCATCATTTAATGAATATTCCGTTCTTGGATCAGCACCGTTTACTCCTATAAGCACTTTACCTATGTATTCTCCGTTATCGGAGATATATTCATTTTCATAAATTCCGTATCCGTCCGCGCTGTAGCGCCTGTTTCCCGTTGCATATACCGCGCTCTCTATTAAGTCGGGTCTTACTAATTCTTCCACGCTTTCGGGAATTTCAACACTTTCGGCGGCAGTTGCGGTAATAAATCCTTCCCCGATATATTTAACACTGTTCGGAATGACGATACGGCGTAGGTTAACCATGTATGCAAATGAAAATTCGCCTATTTTTTCAACCGTATCCGGAAGTATTATTTCTTCGATGAACAGTCCTTTTATATTGAAGTTTCCTGCTCCCGTTTCCGTCACTCTCTTACCGTCTATTTCTCCCGGAATTTCCAAAACCCTCAGCTCTTCCGATATATCATCTGACTTTATTCCGGTAATGCAAATTTCTTTATCATTTAAATCAATATATTCAAATTCAATGTTATCCATGTCTCTTTCTTCCTGATTTTATTTCTTATTTTATTATACCATCTGCAGACATTATACTTAAAGCTATAACAATAACCATAACCTGAAAAGCCCCCTTATCCGGCATCGGTAAGGGGGCTTAAAATAATATTGCGACAATCGCCTTATATCATTATACAGACTGATAAGTTTTTGGATTATGATTGGTTATGTTATTCGAATCAGATACCGTCGATTTCTTCCGATTCACCAACCATTTTTTCGAAGTTTTTGATATCTTCAAGCAGCGCCGTATTTCTTTCGTCAAGCATAAGCTTCTTGTTGTATTTGTAATATTTATCACATCCGTTTTCGGCAATAAATCTGGCGCCGGATCTGCTTATTGTAAGTTCCGTTACAAAGAGAAGCATCTCATTGCCGTCTCCGTATGCTTTTTCAATAAATTCAAAGGCATTATTAAGCATGTTTTTAATATCGGCCGCATTTGCTCTTACATTTTTTACTTTCTCGTTAAATTGAGTCTGTAAATAGTTAAATGCTCCGTCGCCGTCAACATCTATTCTGAGGGCCTGAACCGTCTCTTCGACAAATGCCATTGCATATTTATACTCTCTTTTTCCTTCCAGATCCAAAATGCCTCCGGCAATTTTTTGCTCATATTCTTTTTGCAATGCTTCTTCTGTCTCTGAAAGCTTTTTAATTATATTGTCATTTGCCCCGGTATTCTTAATATAACCGAATAATTTTTTAAGACTTTCAAATAATTCGGTATTATCCCTCATCATCGGAATAAGGCCTTCAATCATCAGTCCAACAACGGTTATTCTTTCATCGAATGCGGCGTCATGAGCTCTTGCAACCGCCTTTTCGTCAGCACCTTTCTCAAGAATGGACATAATTCCGTAATCTGATTTATATTTAAGATATAAGCTGTAGTATGTTGCAAATTCTCCCGCAACACGCTTATTTCTTATGTACTGACTTATAAGAGATTCATCCACCGTATATCCCTTTTCTTCATAAAGGAATATCGCCTCCGAAAGATCTTCCCATCCTCTGGCCGTTACATATGACTTTCCGTCTACCGTTGTTTCAATAACATAGAAGTCACTGCTCTTTATGTCAAGATATGTCTGAATGGAATTGTGAATTCCCTTTTTCTTTGCATATAATTTCCATGTTTCAAGATCGGGTTCGGCCTCAATAACTTTCAGTCTGTCAAGAGTAACCACGTCAAATTCATGGACCGATCTGTTATATTCAGGCGGGTTACCTGCCGTAACCACAACCCATCCTTCCGGAACACGGTGGTTACCGAATACCTTATACTGAAGGAACTGAAGCATTGAAGGCGCAAGAGTCTCCGATACACAATTTATCTCGTCCAGGAAAAGAATACCTTCAACCTTTCCCGTTGATTCTCTTGTCTCGTATACGGATGCAATGATTTCAGACATCGTATATTCAGATACGCTGTATTCCGTTCCGTCAAAATTCTTCTTAACGATGAAAGGAAGTCCGAGCGCCGACTGTCTTGTATGATGCGTCATGGAATATGATACAAGGGCAATGCCCAATTCATCGGCAATTTGCTCCATAATCGCCGTTTTACCTATACCCGGCGCACCGAGAAGAAATATAGGTCTTTGTTTTTCAATCGGAATTTTATAATTTCCCAGATTATCTTTTGCAAGATATATATCAATTGACTGCTTAATCTGATTCTTAGCTTCTCTTATGTTCATAATATATATAAGGGATAACCCCATATCCTCCGTTTAAAATTTATACCACATCGTGTCTATTCTTAAGTTTAACCATGTTTAGACCTTGTAAACGATTATCCGTCCAAATCGTCTCTGCTGACGAGTTTACTTATAACCCAATCCGGCAAACTCGGCATCATGTCTTCATACGGCATTATAATAAATGCCGTTTTATATTCAGGTGCCTTATTGGGAAATATTCCGAGACCGTCAGACAAATATAACAAACCTCTTAAGTCCGAAAACTCTCCCATTTCCTTAAGTTCGTTAACTCTTTCAAATACCGGTCTGAAGTCGGTACCCCCTGAGCCCGTGACCTCAACATTACTTATATACCGTTCAAATTCCTCATCCGATCTTAAAACCGTCTCGCTTTGAATTGTATTGTCGCATTGAAATATATGCACATTAATTCTGGTTCCGAATACGGTCTTATTTCTTAAAATTGAATATGTCCTTCTGAGAAAATTCTTTACAACTCTTCCTCTGCATGACCCGGATGTGTCTATTGCAATTACGAAGTCGTATATCTTAAGAGTTTCCTTGTATTCTAAAGGCTCTATCAACGGCATGTTTTTGTAGAGTTCCATACCGTATGTATAGTATATATAATCGAATTCATCATCGTTGACTCTTACTTCTTCCTGTAATTTAGCAAACTTCATAAGGAATTCCGTGTAATCGTTGTTGTCTCCTTCGATTCTTCCCAATACATCGGTCACCGAAGCAAGAGATTTGCCCTGTCCCTTTTCTACTGTTTCTTTGTCCTTTTTTACATTTTTAAAGACTCTTTCCCATTCGCGCCCGAGCTGATCCAACTCATTTGAAGCCATCGGCAGAAGGAAATTACCCTCCTGAGCCACAAGACCCGAATTTTTCCATATTTCATGATGGTCTTTTTTAAACAGTTTTGAATATTGAATCCAGTCTGTCGCATGCTGCTTTGATGAAATCATGAATTCATATATTTTTTCGGCATAAGGATGCTCTACATTTTTATGAATCATATGCCAAACGGTCTCCCGTTCCGAATCTTCCGGCTCTTTCAGCGCATCAATGTTAAGGTCCATAATAGCAAGTTCCACCGCCACATCACATGCAAAATCCCAATATTTCGTATTTAATCTGTTATAGTTAAAAGGATGTTTATAAAGACAATGGAAGATTGAATGCAGCATCTTTCTGGCAATTGTAATTCTGTTGACTTTGAAATCATCAATGAGAAGATTTATATCCGCATATATCTTTTTCATATCCGTTGCAAATCCACCGAAGTCGTCCGCAACAAATTTCTTCGGCTCATAAAATTCCACCGGCATCTTAAGAATCGCCCTGTTAAAATACGGCAGTGAAATAATAAGCTCATCCCGTACATATTCTATTATCTTTTGGCCTAATTTATTTTTTTGAATATTGCTTAAATCGACCGTTTCTTTCATATTTCCCGACATGAAACCTACTCCTTCGTTTCATATACAACTTTTGTTTATGTCAGTCGGACTTTTACGCCGACCGACAGATTAATTTCTATATTGTTTCCGGAATACCGTAAAATTATTTCAAAAACATATATCTACAAAGAAATATACTACAATAAAAACAGCATCTTCGTTGTATACATCCGTTTATTAGTGTATACAATGAAAATGCTATTTTTAATGTTTATTTTATTAATATTTAACTTATTGTACAAATTTGTCCATAGGTCGAAATATTGTTGTTTCTTCCGGCGGATTATAAAACTTTCCGTCTATATATATGCCGGTGACCCTTATATTATTTTCTTTAACTTCAAAATCTATGCTGACTACAGAATTTTGCCTCGGCGGATTCTCAAACTTATAGGACAGAGTAATTATGCCGTTATTATTATCATCCAATTTGTCAAGATTGGCTGTCGTGCTGTTCTCGCTTACAGACTGTATCCCCCATGGAACCTCACTGTAATTTCTTGTTACGATGCTTGAAAAGTAACTGAAGCAAGTATTTTTTAAATTTTCTCTGTATATATAATCGGCATATGATTCACTTTCCGCTTTTTCTGCACTGTCAGAACAGCCCGTTAATACAAACGATGCTCCGATAAGTGATATCACCGTCATTGCCTTTGCTAAACCATGCAGTCTCATATTGATTCCTAAATCATTAAAAATATACTATATCAGGCTTAACGGACATATTGATAAATCCCGAATATCCTTTTTCTTCCAATTTATCAATAAATTTGCCTGTCTTCTTAGGTTTGATAAATAAACTCACAATTAACCCGTCTGCTCTGAGTTTATCAGCCTCTTTTGCGGCTTCAACAAAGTTACCCGCGTCATATAAAAGAGCAATCCTTTTTCCCGTATCGGCGCAGGACGCACCGTTTTCCGAAAGAATGGCAAATATTCTTTCAAATCCTATTGAAAAACCGACTGCCGGAATGTCTCTTCCTATGAACTTGCCGATAAGCCTGTCATATCTTCCGCCTCCGGCAACCGATCCCTTGAATTCGTTGCTTACAACCTCAAATACGGTTCCTGTATAATATCCCTGACCTCTTACCAGTGACAGGTCAAATTCAATATTAAACGAATTATTCGAAAGCTCGTTACATGTTGCCATAATATTTTTAAGGCTTTCAACAGGCTCTGCTCCTTCTCCGGATAAAAATTCTCCGATATATTCAAGAGTAATCGAATCTCTTGAAAGAAAGTCCCTGAAATTGTTAACGGCTTCCGACTCAAATCCCTTTTCGGACAGCTCGGAACACACTCCGTCCAATCCTATCTTGTCCATTTTGTCAAAAGAAATACATACGCTGTCCAGTTCTCTGTCAAATCCCAACTTTGTAAGAACATTTGTCAGCAGCCTTCTGTCATTTATCCTGACCGTAAAGTCCGAAAGACCGATGGCTTTGAGAGCTTTTGCCGTGGTTAATATTAATTCTGATTCGCTGTCGGATGACTCACTTCCGATAATATCTATATCGCATTGTATAAATTCTCTGAGTCTTCCTTTTTGAGGTCTTTCCGCTCTGTATACTCTGTCGATCTGTATACATTTCATAGGCATAAGCAAATCATTTTGGTTATTGGCTATGTATCTGCTCAACGGAAGAGTAAGGTCATATCTGAGGCCGAGATCGCTTAATTCTTTTTGATTATCCGCAGTCACGCCCTTATTAATAACCGATTCCAACTTTTCACCGCGCTTAAGAATATTGAATATGAGATTAAGATTTTCTCCTCCTTCACTCTTGTCGAGGTTTTCCGCATCTTCGATTGCCGGTGTAATGATATGCTCAAAGCCGTTCTCTACGTATACGTTTAAAATTTGAGATTGTAAATAATCTCTCAATCTCACCTGTTCTGGCAGGTAATCATTAGTCCCTTTTACCGGGTTGATCTTCATAACAGTTCTCCTAAAAACATATCAAACATATTAAATGTGATATTAATGCCCTTTTGCATAGTAATTGCCGTGTCACAGATATCTGTCCCGGACAACGCTTTAATAATTTGCCCGTACAATATCATCTTAAGGAATTTGCATCAGGCCTCGTCAATGGCCTTGCCGATATCGTGACGCATGTATTTGTTATCGAAGTGAACCCACTCTGCGGCTTCATACGCTTTGGCTCTTGCCTCTTTAAGGTCCGCGCCGAGAGCCGATATTCCGAGAACCCTTCCTCCGTTGGTTACGATATTTCCCTTATCGTCGAATTTAGTTCCGGCGTGGAAACAGAAATAATAATCTCTGCCTTCAAATGCTTCCAGTCCCGTAATCGGAAGTCCTTTTTCATATGATAACGGATAACCGTCGGATGCGAGAACAACACATACACACGCCTCATCTCTGAACTTTAAGTCAATTTCGTCAAGCGTTCCGTCGATACATGCATTAAATACATCGACAATGTCGTTTTCCAATCTCGGAAGAACAACCTGGGCTTCCGGATCTCCGAATCTGCAATTATATTCAAGAACCTTAGGTCCATTCGGCGTAAGCATAAGACCGAAGAATATTACTCCCTTGTAATGTCTCCCTTCATCGGCCATGGCGTCAACGGTTGCCTGATAAACATATTTTTTGCAGAACTCATCTACTTCTTCCGTGTAGAAAGGAGATGGTGAAAATGTGCCCATTCCTCCGGTATTTAAGCCTGTATCACCGTCCCCGGCTCTCTTATGATCCTGAGCGGAACTCATAATCTTAATCGTCTTGCCGTCACAGAATGAAAGAACGGATACCTCTCTTCCGGTCATAAATTCCTCAACAACTATGGTGTTTCCGGAATCACCGAACTTTTTATCCACCATAATTGTATTTACACCTTCAATAGCCTCTTCTTTTGTATTACAAATAAGCACTCCCTTACCGAGAGCAAGTCCGTCTGCCTTTAATACAATCGGATAATCGGAGGTCTCAAGATATTTTACGGCTTCATCCGCATTATCAAATACTTCATATGCAGCCGTAGGAATGTTATATTTCTTCATAAGGTCTTTGGAGAAGGACTTTGAACCTTCGAGAACGGCTGCCGCCTTGTTCGGCCCGAACACTCTCAATCCTCTTTCCTCAAATACGTCAACTATTCCGCCTACAAGAGGATCGTCCATTCCGACTACCGTTAACTCTATATCATTCTCCGATGCAAACGACGCCAATTTATCAAATTCCATGGCTCCTATGTTTACACATTCGGCAATTCCCGCAATACCTGCATTACCCGGAGCGCAATATATCTTATCTACCTGTTTGCTCTGTGAAAGCTTAAAACAAATAGCGTGTTCTCTTCCTCCGCTTCCAATTACTAAAACTTTCATACTAAATGCCTTCCCATCTTATCCTATCTTAATTTTACCGGTTGCGATATCCGCAATGGTCTGCGGCAAAATCACCCATTCGGCCTGCTCCATTACTCTTTTTTGAAGAACTTCCGGGGTATCGTCATCCTTAACTTCAACGGCTTTTTGACTTAATATCCTGCCGCCGTCCACAATTTCATTTACAAAATGAACTGTTGCTCCCGTAATCTTTACACCTCTTTCAAGCGCCGCCTCATGAACTCTTAAACCATAGAAGCCCACGCCTGAAAATGAAGGCACGAGAGAAGGATGAATATTAATAATTCTATTGTTATATTTTTTTACCATCTCATCCGGAATCTTAATCAAACAACCCGCAAGAACTATAAGATCTGCCTTCAGTTCCGCCAATTGTCTCATTAATTCTTTATGAAACAGTTCTCTTGTTTCATAATCCTTTGGCGAAATGCCGAAAGCAGGGATATCGGCGGCTTTAGCTCTTTCAAGCGCATATGCGTTTTTATTGTTACTTATTACGCCTACAATATCAGTGTTCGGAATATTGCCGGATTTAACCGAATCTATTATGGCCTGAAGATTGGTTCCTCCTCCTGATACCAGTACAACAACTCTTAACAAACTTATTCTCCTTTAACAGATATGGGATATATTAAACTTATTACAGGGTTACGGATTATACCAGCTTTACGTTTCTGCTTCCTTCCACAATCTCACCGATTACAAACGCCTTTTCACCGGCATCTTCAATTGCTTTGATTGCTTTTTCCTTATCTGCACTGTCAACGGCAAGCACCATTCCGATTCCCATGTTGTATGTGTTGTACATCATTTCCTCGGCAATCTCTCCCTTCTTTGCCAAAAGTCTGAAAACAGCCGGAACTTCATAAGAATCTTTTAATACAACCGCATCAACATTATCAGGCAGCATTCTCGGAACATTTTCATAAAAACCGCCGCCGGTAATATGTGAACATCCGTGAATTGAAACTCCGCTGTTTAATACAGACTGAATCGCCTTAACATATATGACGGTAGGAGCTATAAGCGCCTCACCCAGGGTTTTACCCAATTCTTCATAATATGTGTTCAATGATTCCTCTGTCATGTCAAATACTTTTCTGACAAGAGAAAAACCGTTGGAATGTACTCCGCTTGAAGCAATTCCTATAAGTGTATCGCCCACTTTAATGTCCTTTTCACCGTTAATCATCTTAGGCTTGTCAACCACTCCCACGGCGAATCCTGCTATATCATACTCATCTTCAGGATAAAATCCCGGCATCTCAGCCGTTTCACCTCCGATAAGCGATGCTCCCGACATGTTGCATCCATCCGTAACTCCCTTTACAATTTGCTCAATTTTCTCAGGGAAATTCTTTCCGCACGCAATATAATCCAGGAAAAACAGCGGCTCTGCACCCGTACAGGCAATATCGTTTACGCACATGGCAACACAATCTATTCCCACCGTATCATGCTTGTCCATAATAAAAGCCAGCTTAAGTTTTGTACCCACACCGTCGGTTCCGGATACAAGCATCGGCTCTTCCATATCTTTGAATGCTTTTGCGGAGAACATTCCGGCAAAACCTCCGAGTCCGCCGAAAACTTCCGGTCTCATTGTCGTAGCAACATGTTTTTTAATTAATTCAACAGATTTATAGCCTGCTTCAATGTCCACACCGGCATTCTTATAATCCATATTAACCTCCATACAGCTTAAAAACATTAACCATTGCGTGTCAAAAACCAACATCATAATAATACAATGTTGGTTTTTATTTTATTTATGTAATAAATTATAATTATTTTGTATATGACTTATATCCCGTTTCCGCAAGTCTGGCATCTTTTTTCATAACTTCTTCTTTCATTTTTTCTTTCATTACCTTCAACTTGGCAAGAATGTCCGGATCCGATGCGGCAAGAATCTTTGCGGCGAGAATTCCCGCATTTTTGCCTCCGTTTATGGCAACCGTAGCCACCGGAATTCCCGAAGGCATCTGAACGATTGAATAGAGCGAATCACGTCCGCCGAGGGATGTTGTATGCATAGGTATTCCGATAACCGGAAGATCGAATATCGCAGCGCACATTCCCGGAAGATGAGCCGCCATACCGGCACCTGCAATAATTACCTTATATCCGTTATCCTCCGCGCTGTTAGCATATTCAAAAAACTCTTCCGGTTCTCTGTGAGCCGAAATAATTCTCATTTCATATGAAATTCCCAATTCATCAAGAACTTCAGCTGCCTTAGACATAACAGGCATATCTGAATCACTTCCCATTACAATACCGACTTTTGCCATAACTTTACTCCTATTTATTATTAATATACTTATTTGTATCCGATTATATATAAAGATATAATAAACACCACAATAATCGCATTGCCTATACAGCCTGCATATATGGGCCAATATATCTTATCTTCATCCTTAAAACCTCTTATTCCGATAAAGACACCCGAAATACCGGAAAACAGTGATGTAAGCCCGAGACTTCCCACTATATAACCCGCATTTCCGCTGTTGGAATGTGAAATATCTATACTTATCAAAATAATTACAAGAGAAGCAATAAATATACCTATTGATATAAATCCCCATACGGAGTTTCGTCCTCTTTCAAAAAAGATATTTCTTTTCGGCTTTGATTTGAATTCTACTTTCATTAATTTAAATTATGTCTTTTTCTGTATATTGTATCTATTATTAAAAACAGTATTCTGTAACATACATATCCGAGTATACCGCCCAGTGTATTGAGTATGAAATCATCTATATCGCACGTTCCGAGTTTTGTAACATATTGCATCATTTCTATAAGAGCAGACGCTCCGGCGGAAATCAAAATCGTACTCCACCATACCAGCTTTCTGTTTGACATAATCGGCAGGAGAAATCCAAAAGGCACAAATGCAATTATATTGCCGAAAACATTTAACAGAATAATATTAAATCTGATATTACCTATATTGCTTATAAATCGTTTTATCTCTTTAAAGGGCACTAGATTAACATAATCAACTCTTGCGGAGTTATGCATGGCCTCCTGTCTGATTACGTTTCGTCCCAGTGACGGATCGAGAAACGTATAATAAATCAAATACGATATATAAACAGCAAATGCAATATAAGAAATAAATCTCACAAATTTATTAATATTTACGCGATTCATATGTTAAATACCATATTGTCTGTAGTACTCGTCCAGCCTTTTCTTTATTTCATCATCAATAACGACTTTTCCGTTACATTCGCGATTATACAATAATTCGATTACATCTTCCATCGTAACGATTGATTCCGCCCTGAAACCGTATTTTTCCTGTATCTCGGTAAGGGCCGTCTTATTTTCTCCGGACTTTCCTTTTTCCAATCGGTTAAGAGATACCATCATTCCCTTTATGTCCACATCCGCGGCCGATGTAATAATCGGAAACGTTTCCTCTATAGACTTACCCGATGTGGTTACATCTTCTATAATTATCACTCTGTCACCGTCTTTCAGAGGGGATCCCAAGAGAATGCCCACATCGCCGTGATCCTTTATCTCTTTTCTGTTAGAGCAATATTTGATTTCCTTTCCGTATTTTTGAGCATATGCCATAACCGTCGCTACGCTTAAAGGAATTCCTTTGTATGCAGGTCCGAATAAAACATCGAAATCGTCTCCGAAGTTCTCATGTATGGCGGTAGCGTAATACTCTCCCAACTTAATAAGCTGAGAACCCGTTACGTAGAGTCCGGCATTCATAAAGAAAGGGGATTTACGCCCGCTTTTAAGCGTAAAATCCCCGAACTTCAGAACATCGCTCTCTACCATAAATTTAATGAATTGCTCTTTATATGCTTCCATATACATACCTCTACTTATGATAAATGTTCTGTATCACCGTTTTACTTAATATGCATATTTATAAGTTTCACGGACACGCTGTCCGTACGGCTTACAATATTAACTTTTTTATTATTACATATTTTGCATGACAGGTAAACAGATTTTATACCAATTTAATTAATCGACGCATAAAAAAACAGGCTTATAAATAATAAAAGGCCGTCGTGATTATCCGTTACGGTTTCATTAAAAACGAAACTGTAACTGACGGTCTCCGACAGCCTTTTTCAGATAAGAAGCAATATACAAATGCCTCTTTCATTCATTAATTAATTATTATTATTTTGATTTTGTAATTTTAAAAATAATCATACATACCACAGGTGTCACTATCGCCGCAACTATTGCCTCCGGAATTCCGTTTGCCGCAACAACGCCCAGTACAACCGACTTTACTTCGGTTACCGGTATTCCTTTGAGTCCTGCATATGCATCCTTAAACAGAATATAAATCAATCCCATAACAAGTGCCGTGTTGGTTATGGCTCCGATTGCTCCCGAGATTGCCAGCATAACGGCTCTGACTCCCTCTTTCATTGCCGGCATAATCTTTTTCATGCCCGTATAAAAGAGCCACGGCGTAACAGCCGTAAGGATTCTCGGTCCGAAACACACCAACAAAGCCAACGGACTTCCCGCACCTGTTCCCGGTACAGCAACAAGCGGTGAAAATGCAAACGAAAGCGCACTTGGCGTAATCGTATTGGCAATAAAACTGACAAGTCCGAAGAGTGATCCGAAATAAATTCCTCCCTTAGGCCCCAGTAAAATTCCTCCGATAATCACGGGAATGTGAATAATCGTAGCTTTAATAAGCGGCAGCTGGATCATTCCGAAGGGAGTAAATGCCATAATAACAATAATTGCCGTAAACATCGCCATTATTGCAATATTGGCATTTCTGCTTCTTTTTGTTTCTTTTGTATTCATATTGTCCTCCTGCTATCGTTTCGCCTTATCGCGAATACAATGCGGCTAAATTATTACATATTTTAAACAGCAAGTAAACAATTTTATTTTTATATTAATTATTATTAAATTATCTTGAACACAAATCCAGTTTTAATTGTTCCAGAAAATGAAGCGGTACACCGCCGCTTTGTTTTATTAAATATGATTTATTCACTTCATCATATCTGAAACTTTTTCTTCCGCCTTTTTTTGCCCTCTCCGAAAATTTTTCAATGTCTTTAAAGGGAATATAATAGCATTCATCTCTTCCTGTATACATAAGTATTATGAAGGAAATTCCGCTCTGCTTTTCAAACTTTCTCATAAATTCAATTTGATGTTCGTGAATGTTGGCAAGAGAATATGTATCGGAAGCACATTCTTTGGCATCAAAACATATCGGTACTCCCTGTACCACCCCCATATAGTCAACCGTTGATTTTTTGTCAAAGTAGGCAAGGCTTATCTGCCTTGTGTTTTCATCGATTTTAACGGGAGTTATGGGTGTCGGAATTTTTTGTATCACCGCCAGACCGGCCAGTTCATATTTTTCAACGGTCATGTTAATAAGTGCTTCCAGCCCCGATCCTCTCAGCCCTCTTGAATTCCATGTAGCCATTATGGTTTTAATTCTGTATTCACGTATAACTCTTCAATTGAATCGGAATACAGCCCTTCACCTTTCAGTATTTTTATAAATTGTTCCGGAAGTTCTGCGACATATTCTCCCATACCTTCAATATTCATCACATAAGCGTGAAGAAGCTGACTTTTAAGTCCGTATTTTGCCGTAAAATAATCATTCACGCTTTTTTGACCGTATTTATAATCTCCTATAAGCGGAAAACCGTATGATTTCATATGTGCTCTTATCTGATGGCTCTTTCCTGTTAAAAGGCCTATTTTCACCACCGTATATCTTCCGTTTGTAATTACGGGAGCAACAAGTGTCTGCACGGGAACATTTCCCTTTATCCAATATTTTGAAGGAAATGAATAAGAATTCGGGATATTTTCCACCATATCGATCGTAACTTTGTTGTTTCTCGTGTTTTTGCTCCACAGACCGTTGAGAAGCCGCGTATCCTTCATCTCTCCCGCAACGATACAAATATAATATTTTTTAACGGAACCCTTTTTTTGAGCATTTGATAAATACCGCAACCCCGATGTGGTTTTGCCGCCCGCGATTATTCCCGTTGTATTTCTGTCCAATCTGTTGGTTACGGCCGGACGAAAGATATCATCTTGTGACAACTGTCCCGTATCCGACATATAATCATACAGAGCTTCAATCATGGAATAATCACTCTCATCGGCCTTTTGAGAGAGAACGCCGTAAGGTTTATTAATCAATATTATATCTCTGTCTTCATATATAATATCTTTTTTATTAATTTGGAAATGCCTTTTTTCGCTCTCTTTTGTTGGAGCGTTTTTGAAACCTGTTTTAACCTTTTCCTCCGAAGATTTAACGTTTAATTCCGTTTTGATTTCGGAATATTTTCCGCTTTCAAAAACACATCCCCCGTTAAGACATATTCCCTCGTTCATGCTTCCGGATATATCGCCTGTCTCTTTTTCCGTCGATTTCCTGCTTCTGCCGGCAAATTTATCATATGTTTCATCGCTTAAGAAAAACTTTATAACATCTCCCTCCGAAACAATTTCGGAACCGGTTGCTTTTTTACCGTTAAGAGTAATATTTTTTTTTCTGAGCATTTTATAAAAAAACGAATCTTTCGCTTCGGGGAGAGATTTTCTTAAAATATTCATCAATTTACTTCCCTGCGTTAATTCATTAATCTTTAGTTCTCTCAATTCATCTTTCTCCATGCCGGCAAATATTTATTCTTAACGGTATTTTTCAGAAGTCTCCCCCAGCCCAGCGAAAAACCGTCAACGGCTATCAAAACAATCCCGTCAGACAGATTCATGTCATTTATTTCATTGTATTCCAATGTCAGAGTTTCGCCCTTTAAATATCTGTCTGCTCTGGGATCGTTACTGCTTAGATTAATTACATTTCCGTAGTCGTTTTTTGACAGTGCCAAAGCAAATGTTGTTGAGGGTTCAAATCTGTTTTTCTTCATATCTCCCATATAAAGGCCGTTTCTGAGAACCCTGTATTTTTTCCCTTCGGTAAAATCCGTTTCCGGAAGTAAAAATACCTTATCGTTTCTTATGACTATTCTGTCTTTATCCAAGATAAATGTTCCCGTCTTACGGTCTGTTCCTCCGAGTTCCGTTCCGTTAAGTGAGGATATAAATTCTTCCAATTCCTCGGGGAGTTTTGCGGAAGCGGTTTTATTATCGGCACCGGAGACCTTACGTTTGGTTTTTTTTGTTTTTTTAATCGGCGAGGCGATTATTTTTTCTGCCGCTTCAGAGCAAACACTGCAATCGACGTCTTCGTTTATGTTATTTTCCGCTTTTTTTCTGAGTAAAGCGACAAAATGACCTTCTCCTTCAATCATATACGGAATAAGCCTTGCGGTCTTTGCCATTTTCCCGCTTCCGTACTTAAATCCCTCAAATTGTCCGATATCGGCAATCTCAAAATCATTCCTTTGTTCAAGCAGATATTCTATTGTACCCTCGTTTTCCAATCTGTTAAACGTACATGTGGAATAAAGTATCTCTCCGCCCGGTTTTAAAAGATCCGCCGCCGTGAGAATGAGTTGCCTTTGTATTTTGGAATAGAAGTCCGGTCCCTGTTTTTTCCATGCTTCGAGGAGTTTAGCGTCTTTTCTGAACATTCCCTCCCCCGAGCACGGAGCGTCCAGCAATATTTTGTCAAAGAGAATATCCGAATATTTCAAAATATTATTGGTATCCTCAGACATAACGCATGAATTGGCAACTCCGAACAACTCCATGTTTTTAAGCAGAGCCTTCGCTCTTGATGCCGAAATATCGTTGCTTACCAACAGCCCCGTGCCTCCGAGTTTTGCGGCAAGTTCCGTTGATTTTCCGCCGGGAGCCGCACACATATCAAGAACCGTATCTCCCTTTTCTATGGGAAGAAGTGCCGCAGGCGTCATTGCGGAAGGTTCCTGTATATAGTACAATCCCGCAAAGTAATACGGATGATGAGTAGGCTTATCTTCATCCGTATAATAAAATCCGTTTTCCGTCCAAGGTACTTTTTTAAGAGTAAACGGACAGATCTTAAGGAAGTCTTCCGTACTTATTTTTAAATTATTAACACGAAGACCGAAATGACGCGGTCTGTCAAGGCTGTCTGTGAATAAATCATACTCAGCCCCAAGTAACTCTCTCATTTCGGTCTCAAATTCTATAGGTAATTCCATAATTACATTTCTACTTCAGA
This sequence comes from Howardella ureilytica, assembly GCF_054657495.1. Classification (NCBI taxonomy): domain Bacteria; kingdom Bacillati; phylum Bacillota; class Clostridia; order Eubacteriales; genus Howardella; species Howardella ureilytica. The sequence goes on from NZ_BAAHYP010000011.1 coordinate 65,959, forward strand.
GAATAATTCGTCTTCGGTTACAATACTGTCCTGCTTTTCGGCCTCAGACTTTGAATGTTCGTCATTTCCGGCCGCAGGAGAAAGTTCGCTTCTGTTCTCGGCAACTATGGATAACACGTCCTTAAGACTTGTTATTACGGATGATTGGTGAATCTCCTGCTCCCTAAGCGCAGTCTGAGCTATAACCTGCACCTTGCCGAGAAGTTCATCCGTGTACTTAAGCGCTGATGTACGAATATTATCGGCATCATTCTGCGCACTTTCAACTATCCTGCCTGCGTCAGCCTGTGCTCTTTCAATAAGAGCCTGTGCCTGTTCAAATGCTTTCTGCATAATTTCATGGTCGTTGATCATTTTTTCGGTCTGCTTTGCGGCCGATTCAACGATAGCCTGTGCATGAGCTTCCGCATTGGCAATGATACTCTCCTTTTGTGAAACAAGGTTCTGATATTTTTTAATCTCTTCCGGAGTTTCACTTCTCAAATCTTCCAGGAAATTCTCTAAAACATCCTTCTCACAGATAACCTTTCCTCCGCCGCCGAATGTCGGAGATTTACAATCGTCAATGTATGCCTGTATATCATCAAGTGTCTGTTCTATCTGGCTCATCTCTGGTCCCCCTCAACAAAAATTACAACAAATCAATAGCATTGGATAATTATAGTACATCACGCTTTTTTCCGATATCATACTTGTCATATATTCGTCGGATTATCTGCTGTGGCACAAATTTATCAAGTTCTCCGCCGTTTTTTGCAATCTCCTTAACAATGCTTGAGCTTAAATATGAATACTCCAATGAAGTTGTTAAAAACACGGTGTCGACACTTGGTTCCATAACTCTGTTGGTTTGAGCCATTGCGATTTCATATTCAAAATCGGTAACGGCTCTCAGGCCTCTTATAAGTATGTGCACGTCTCTTTCACGCGCAAAATCCACTAACAGGCCCGAAAATGTGGCAACTTCCACATTTTCGTAATCTTTAAGTATATCCTCCAACATATTAACACGCTCATCAATAGTAAACAATGGTGTTTTCTCACTATTGTTAAATACGCCTACTATAAGGTGATCAATAAAGCTTGATGCTCTTTTTATGACATCCAAGTGTCCCAAAGTTATGGGATCAAAACTTCCCGCATATAGTCCTGTTTTCATATATTTTTATTTAAGCTAAAGAATAAATGTCTGTTATGTCTGTAATTCTTTATTCTGTTTAACTTAAAACCTCCGTATATATTACCCTCTTCCAAATCATCGGATAAATCTTCCTCAACAACCACAAGTGTATTTTCATTCACCAGTCTTGTCTTTGACAGCAGGCTCAATACATTTCTCCAGTATCCCCTGCCGTAGGGAGGATCCATTATAATTACATCAAACGGTCCGTCCGCATTCATGGTTGCACACATATCGGATACATCCCCCGTATACACGTCCGCTCTATCCGAAAAATGTGTTTTGTCAAGATTCTCCTTAATTACACTTGCCGCTTCTTTGCTTTTATCCACAAATACGGCTCTTTTGGCGCCTCTGCTTAATGCCTCTATTCCCAATCCGCCCGCGCCTGCGTATAAATCCAGAACGTAAGCGTCATAAAGATACGGATTAATTATATTAAATAAAGTTTCTTTAATCCTGTCCGTTGTCGGTCTTGTTTTATCCCCTTTAACGGATTTAAGAGGTATACTTCTTGCAACTCCCGCAATTACTCTCATAAAAAAGCCTTTCTGTCATCTGTCTTCTTCAGGCCATGGTATATTGCTTATTTCAATAATGTTGTCTCTAAGCATAAGATCCGACATTGCCTGCTTTGCAGTTTTTTTATTAAATAAAATACAGTTTACTTCGTTAACGATAGGCATTTCCACGCCGTATTTCTTTGCCGCGTTAAGAGTCGACCTGGCTGCATATACGCCTTCAACAACCATTCCGACTTCATCCATGGCTTCCTGAGTTGTTTTCCCCTGACCGATAAAGATGCCGGCTCTTCTGTTTCTTGAATGCATACTGGCGCAGGTCGCTATTAAATCTCCGATTCCCGACAGCCCGGCAAATGTCATTACGTTGGCTCCCATTGCGGTACCAAGCCTTGAAATTTCGGCAATTCCTCTCGTAATCAGAGTTGCCTTTGTATTATCTCCGTATCCCAATCCGTCGGCTATTCCCGCGGCAAGGGCTATAACGTTTTTAACGGCTCCGCCTATGGCTATGCCTAAAACATCCGGATTAATGTACACTTTAAACATATCCGAATTGAATATACTCTGTAAATATTCCGCATCGGATTTCTTTTTTGTTCCTATTACACATGAAGTAGGTATTCCTCTCGACACTTCTTCAGCGTGATTTGGTCCGAAAAGAATCGCAACCTTTGCCTGAGGGATTTCTTCTCTTATAACATCTTCCAATGTAAGAAGAGTATCTTCCTCAAATCCCTTTGCCACTTCAAGAATGATTTTATCCTTTTCAACAAAAGGAGACAGCTTCCTTGCAACGGATCTTGTATATATGGAAGCAACTGCAAGAACCACAACTTCCGCTTTCTTTACGGCCGTTTCCATATCCGAAGTAACTATAATGTTGTTATCCAATTTAATGCCCGGAAGATTTGGGATTTCTCTGTGCATTCTGATTATTTCAGCTTTATTTTCATTTGTTGAGCACAGATAAACTATATGCCCTTTTTTCGCAAGATGTATTGCAAGGGCTCCTCCCCATGTACCGGAACCTATTACGGTTATTATTTTCATATCAATCACCCTTTTCCGAACGTATGAGCTTCAGTCCCGTTAAGAAGCCTCTTAATGTTGACACGGTGCCTTATATAAGCAAGTGCGGTAATTATAATCATCAGAATATCAGCTTCCACCAGTCCCGGTCCCGAGATTCCAAGTCCTCCGAAAGCTCCGAATATAATAAATTCGATACAAAAGCCTGTTACCAATGACAATGAGGCAATTGACATATAATTAGTCAAAAACAACATAGCCAAAAATGTAATCAATCCTATCAGACACAGCAACCAGAAGTAATCAGGAAGCAGTATCAAAGAAAGATATACGCCTGCGGACGTGGCAATGCCCTTACCTCCCTTAAATCCGAATATGGCAGGATAATTATGACCGAGGACAACACCCAAACCGCTGTATAGCAATAAATTAACCGTATCAATCGGAGCCTTCAGTCCCACGCCGAATATAAGCCAGCAAATAAGAGCCGATAAAAACGCCTTTGTGATGTCTCCGATCATCGTGATAACGGCCGCTTTCTTTCCGAGGACTCTTCCCATGTTGGTTGTTCCGGGATTACCGCTTCCTTTTGACCTTATATCTACTTTTTTAATACGGCTGTACCAATGGGATGTAAGTATAAACATGCCGATTACATATCCTATAAGTACACAAATAATCTTAAATAATATTACCATTGTTAACCCCTTATACTGTCTTCTCTTTCTCTGTATATAAATCTCAACGACGTACCTCTGAACCCAAAGGTGTTTCTGAGATTATTTTCTATATATCTCGTATAAGAGAAGTGAGTTAAATTCTTGTCGTTTACAAAGATGACAAATGTAGGAGGTTTAACGCTCACCTGCGTCATGTAGTAAATACGAAGGTGTTTGCCCTTATCCTGAGGTGTTTCCTGCATAGCAAGAGCTCTTGTAAGTATTTCGTTAAGTGTACCGGTCTGGATACGCATGTTCTGATTTTCATTTACTATGTCGATAAGGTTAAATACTTTATCAATTCCTCTTCCCGTAAGCACGGAAATAAATATAATTTCGGCATACGGACAAAATGAGAGTGTCGCTTTTATTTTATCGGTCATTTCTTTCATGGTTCCGGTTTCTTTATCTTCCACGGCATCCCATTTATTAACCGCAATAATCAGTCCTTTACCCCTTTCATGGGCAATTCCCGCAATCTTTGCATCCTGTTCTGTCACGCCTTCCGTGGCATCTATCATAAGCACGACTATATCCGCTCTTTCCGCGGCTGTCACCGTTCTTATAATACTGAATCTTTCGATATCTTCTTTAATCTTGCTTTTTCTTCTCAGTCCGGCCGTATCTATAAATGTATATTCTTTTCCGTAATGCTTTACGGTGGTATCTATGGCATCTCTTGTGGTTCCGGCAATATCCGAAACTATAAGTCTGTTCTTTCCCACAAGCCTGTTAATCAGAGAAGACTTTCCGACATTCGGTTTGCCTACGACTGCAATTTTCAGTTTATCATCTTCCTCTTCTTCGTCGGTTTCCGGAGGAAAATGCGATACTACTTCATCAAGCATATCACCTATTCCCGTTCTGCCTGTTGCCGATACGGGAATAGGATCTCCGAGTCCCATGTTGTAAAACTCATATACAGCGGCCATTTCTTTTTCATAATTGTCAACTTTGTTGACTACAAGAACAACAGGCTTACCGGACTTCCTGAGCATCGTAGCCACTTTGTCGTCCGCATCCGTAAGCCCCTGCTTAACATCAACCACAAAACATATTACATCGGCGGTATCGATGGCTATTTGAGCCTGTTCTCTCATCTGCTGCAATATTATATTCTTACTGTCCGGCTCTATACCTCCGGTATCAATCATTGTAAACGACCTTCCGTTCCAATCCGATGACGCATAAATTCTGTCTCTTGTTACTCCCGGAGTATCCTGTACAATGGAAATTCTGCTTCCGGCAAGAACATTAAACAGTGTTGATTTACCTACATTCGGTCTTCCGACTATCGCAACTATCGGTTTACTCATATATCTCCTTTAATATGCTTCAGAAAGCATTTTTTATCCATTTAATATTTAATTCAGTTGTTCCGTCTATGGCAATAACATCGAATCTGACAAATGAATCCTGTCTCAGGCCTCTCTGCATAAGGTACCCCTGAGCGGTTCTTCTTATCCTTATTTGTTTTCTTACATTCACGGCTTCAACAGCCGTTCCGTAATTATTTCCGCTCCTGTATTTGACTTCCGCAAATACAATATATTTTCCGTCCTTTGCCACAATATCTATCTCGCCCGTTCTGTTAAAGTAATTATATTCAATAATATCCAGACCGTTTCGTGTAAGATATTCTCCCGCCAACAATTCTAAGTCATGCCCGACGGCTCTTTTATTATACTTACTTTTATACAATTATTCTCATCCGTATAAATAAATAGATTTCAACTTTTTTACAATTTTTTATTTTACTAAATTTGATATTGTCTATCAAGTTTTAGCTGTTATAACGATAAATATAAAAATATCGTTTCCGGCAGTCAGACGCGACTTTTCCGAAAACGATACATTAAAATCCGTCATTCTTTTGAAAGAGTTAAGTCACCGTCTTTAACCCATCCGAATTTTCTACATATTATGTTAATTACGGGCGCGATAACCGCAGGTAAAACGAATGATATCAATATCAGTCCAACCCAGTCGAATCCGGTTATTGCAGCCTTGCTTCCGTTTGCAATGTCATTTATCCAACCCTGGAAAACTCCTATCTGGCCTACCAGTCCGCATGTTCCCATTCCGGAATCAATGGCCGGTCCGTTCATTTGTAATTTAAATACACATGTGGCCAAAGGACCGGTTATGGCAGATGTTATTATAGGCGCAATCCAAATTCTCGGATTTTTTATTATATTGGGCATCTGAAGCATGGATGTGCCTAATCCCTGAGAAACAAGTCCTCCCCACTTATTTTCTCTAAATGACATAACCGCAAATCCTACCATCTGTGCACAGCATCCCGCGACGGCTGCACCTCCCGCAAGCCCCGTCAGTCCTAACGCTGCACATATTGCGGCACTTGATATGGGAAGCGTAAGTGCGATTCCCACAACCACCGATACCACTATTCCCATAAGAAACGGCTGTAATTCAGTGCTCCACATAATTACTCCGCCTACGGAGGAAGCCGCTTTACCGAGAGCGGGTGCAATAAGCCATGATAAAAATACACCGACACCTACCGTAGCCAGAGGTGTAACAAGTATATCTATCTTCGTTGAACCCGCAACAATTTTTCCGACTTCCGCGGTTATAATAGCCACAAACAATACAGCTATCGGACCGCCGGCACCTCCCAAAGCATTAGATGCAAATCCAACGGTTACCAGAGAGAATAAAACCAGGGGAGGACATTTTAAAGCCTTTCCTATTGCCACGGCCATGGCAGGACCGCTCATGGCGATTGCAAGTCCCCCCACCGTATAATTTACGCCGCCTATGGTCGCTATCGGTTCCGACAGAAAACCTATATGAAACAGCATACCTATGGTATTTATGATTGTTCCGATCAGCAAAGAACAGAACAACCCCTGAGCCATGGCTCCCAAAGCATCAATACCATAGCGTTTTACTGAGATTTCAATGTCTTTTTTTGCTAAGAAAGCTTTGAAAGTGCTCATGCATCATCCTCCGGAATAAAACAGATAACCAAAATAATTATAAAAACGGCGCTTCCGCCCTGATGAAAAAGTCATCTTGGGAAGAGGCACCGTTTTCGTATTATGTCGTATTAGTAATTATTCAACGTCACAGCTGTTGAATCCAGGCTTACATACTTTTTTGCCTTCTTTTTCTTCTTCTACATTGATAGGCTTTTCAGGAACTTCACAACTGTTAAAGCCGGGCTTGCATACCTTTTCTGTCTCTGCTGCAGGCTTTGCTTCAACCTTTTTTTCTTCTCCGACTATTTCACAGCTGTTGAATCCGGGCTTGCATACCACTTTTTTCTCTTCGCTCATAATACATACCTCCTATAAATAATTCATTATTTTCTTAAGTCTTTATTATTATATATTTTAAAAAATAAAATTGCAATAAGAGCAATTATTTTTCAAAATACCGATCTGGTTAAAAATTATTCAGAATTTTATCGTCATAATACAACTTAAATATTCCGACTTATCTGTTTTATATTTTTATTTTTTAATGTTTCTTCTTCTGAAATATACAAAAAACACGATTCCCGCTGCGATTACCGAACCGACAGACAGTGATACATAGAGCGCCGTCATGGTATTATCCCCGGTTTTCGGAGAATTGTCATTTGAACCCTTTGAGCTTTTAAGCTCAATTTCTTCAGAACCGGATGTATCATCATGCATGTTGCCCTGTCCGTTCTCCTGTGCTCTGTGATAAATGAAATCCAATACGTTTGCTTCGCCTTCACTTGCCAATGTCAGGTTTTTTGATGCATAGTCCGGAATATATCCCGATATATTTCTCGCATCTTTATATATTACATCATTTATGTCTCCGCTGCCGCTCTCTTCATCGGAAACAGCATTTCCGTCCGCATCCAG
>NZ_BAAHYP010000012.1:0-67198 GCF_054657495.1 Howardella ureilytica
ATGCTGCGGATACGGCTGTTGCACCGTTTCCGTCGTGTTTGTTTGTTGCCGCTTGCCGCGGCGACTTGTATATAATATCAACACCCCAATATAATGTCAACACTTTTTTTGAAAAATATTTGAATTTATTTTTTTATTTTTCAAGAAACCGCATAAATGCCATGTTTCAGAGGATTTTTATTTTATGGATTTAATAAAAAGGCTGTATATTTAAGATTATCAAATCCTAAATACACAGCCTTTGCTCATCATTTGTTATCTGAAATTTAAAGACATCGTTTTACTTTGTCGTAACTGTAATCAATGTTTGTCAGGAATACTGCTGAAATGTCCTTCCTCACCATAGTGGAAAGCATCTTTTATTCCGATTTTTTCACCGTCATTCCTGTTCTTTATTCTTCTTATAATATTTCCCAACATAAGAAGTCCGAGAGCGATTGCCGCAAAAATAAACTGCATTCCGAAATTATACCATGCATAAGCTTCGTTATGACCGCTTATCGCTTCTTTCATCAGCTGAATATTATATGTCATAGGAAGGAACGGATTTATGGCTCTGAAGAATCCCGGATTCAATTCAATAGGGAATGTTCCTCCCGTTGCCGTAAGCTGCAGTACCATAAGTACCATTGAAAGGAATTTACCCACATCTCCGAGGTTAACCATCAGACATTCCACTATAAGCATATATGTTATGGAAATCGCACACAGTCCGAGATAATATGCCAAAGGAAGATCTACCTCGAGACCGAGTCCGAACTGACCTACAAGGCCGCATATAAGAGCCTGTGCAACGGCTATACCAAGGAAGAAGAAGAAACGTATTAATGGTTTCCTTGACATAGGTCCCAATGTTTTAACCGTTCTCTTATAATCATAGTAGATTGTTAACATACATGTTAATGCACCTACCCACAGAGATACATTTAAGAAATACGGAGCAAACGACTCACCGTAATTAGGTATCTCATCAAACGGTTCAGCCTTGGTTTCAACTCCGCCGCCTACCGCGGAAGCAAGTCCGTCGGTTGTCTTAAGTTTATCTCTGGCGTCGCTTATTGAAGTGTTGAATCCGTTATTTAAGGTTGTAAGTCCGCCCAGAACCTGACTGTTTCCGTCTTTAGCCGTTACAAGTCCGTCTCCGAGCTGACGCGAACCGTCCTCAAGTTTTGCGGATCCGTCTGAAAGCTGACCTATACCTGATGTAAGCGTATTGATTCCGGCTCCCAATTCATTGAGTCTTACCGCACCGTTTGCAAGAGTATCGGCTCCTGCGGCAAGTTTGTTAACGCCTGCACCTAATTCATTAAGTTTTTCGGCACCGTTTGAAAGGGTTTCAGTACCCTGTGACAATGTTGTAAGACCGCCGTTAAGAGTATTCAATCCCTGACTCACCTGAGTTGCGCCCGCAAGAAGAGCAGTTTTTTTGCTTCCGTCGGGAGCGGTATATGTTCCCGTATCGCCTTCTCCGTCTATAGGAGTCTTTAACATCTGAATTCCCGCACCGATGCTTTTTGCCATGGTGTCCAGGCTGTTGCCCAATTCAGGAATAAGCGCATTTTTAAGTCCTGCAGCCAATAAATCTTTACTTCCCTTTACGGATGTGCCTCCGGCCTGAACCTGTGTTCCCGAAGCCTGAAGCTGTCCGGCGCCCGCTTTTATTTTTTCAGTTGCATTCATGCCTGAAGCATCCTTTGCATTTAACTGATTTGCAATTGCGGTTGCCGTTGCCGTATCGCCTGCATTTAAAGCTGCAATCATTTTATTGGTTGCGTCAGTGTATGAATTAACGCCTGCTGCATATGTGTTTACTCCGTTTACATATGTGTTAACGCCGTCTACATAACCGTTAATTCCCGGTGTTGTTCCGTTACCTTCATATACCTGATTCACCGCGCCGTCAACTCCCGCACCTATCTTTGCGGCAGAACTATCCTTTGACGATTTTATACCTGACTGTATGGTGTCATTAAGAGTAGTCAAACCTGATGAAACAGATTTTATACCGTCTGCAACCGACTGACTTCCCACAGCAAGCTGTCCGGATCCGGCCTGAGCCGATTTGGCGCCGTCATTTAACTGTTTTGCACCATTAACAAGAACAGGAAGTGAAGCAACTCCGTCCTTTAACTGTCCCGCACCGTCTGCCAATGCTTTTGTACCCGAAACCAGGGTAGGCAATGAAGCCGCACCGTTGCTGAGAGCAGTTGCTCCGTTAAGAGCCGTAGACAAACCTGTCGATAATGCAGTCAAACCGTCTGTTATTGTTGTATTGCCGTCAATAAGTGCGGTATAACCGTTATCCAACTGTTCGCTTCCGTCTTTTAATTTTGCGACACCGTCATTTGCCTCTTCCAATGAATCAGGAACGGCCTCCAGTTGTGTCACCAACTTATCCGTAACTTTCTCTGCGATTTTTAAATCAACAGAATCCTTAAGCTTTGTTACGGCTGTTGTTAAAATAGATGACGCCACATAATTCCTCTTTTGGTTGGCAGAATATGTAATCGTCGCCTGTGTTTTTACCTCATTACTTAAAGATGTCAAATCTTCGGTGAAGTTACCCGGTATATCAATCACGGCATAATATTTATTACCCGTTTCCAAGCCTTCTCTTGCAGTCTTTAAATCAACAAATTCCCACTTCAGGTTTTTGTTTTCTTTAAGATTGTCCACTAATTGATTACCGAAATTAACTTCTTCACCCTGATACATTGCCCCCTTGTCCTCGTTAACTACCGCGACAGGCAAATTTTCAGTTTTTCCGTAAACATCCCATACGGATGATACATATGTGCCGAAGTAGATAACAGGGATGAGCAATATGCCGATACAGAGAATAACCAAAGTCAAGTACTTGCTTCGTCTTCTCTTATTCTCATCTCCCTGCGACATTTACATAAAACCTCCCTTCTTTGCGCGCAGATAAAGTATCTTAATATTTTAGCTGCTTATCTTAAGTAAATAAAATACTAAGATATATTAGCTGCTGTAATAGTATGATAGAAATTTAACATTTAAAATATGTTTCTTAAATAGACTTTTTTATACAAATGTCAAAATTGTTACACTTGTATAGTTTTGTAATAGGTTTTATTTTATAAGTTCTTATATTCGACAGACAATTTGATAAATAAGTGACATAAGTTGTTTTGCAGACATTCTGTTTCACAAATTCGGGATGCCGGATGCTTTTTATAACTTATCCGTTATTACATCTTCTCAGGGATAAATAAAAGGAACACTATGCAAATAATTCAACCGCACAATGTTCCCCGTAAATTAAATATTATCAGCTTCGATATTAAATCATCGGTAAGTAAAATATATTTTAACTTATAAATAAAAACCGTTATAACCTGTCTTCTGATGTGATTGTATAATTTGATATTGCTAACATTATGGATCTACAAATAATATTAAACCGTAATTTCGCTTTTTCCTTTGAATCTTTCAACAATGTGTTCCAATGATCCTTCAACGGTCATATAAATCAATTCAACCAGGTTATTTTTGTCAGTGACACTCTTAATACCGTCAAATAATATCCAATCAACTATGCAGCCGTGGAATGATGCCGTGTAATATTCATATAAAAATTCCAGATATTCATTATAAATATTTGTAAATCTTATATATTTTGCGATATAGGCTTTAACATATGGCTTAAGATTGTCATGTATAAATTGATTAATATAATAAGATCCAACCGTAAGTATAAGTCTTTTGTATAAATTTTTATTGTCCTCCAGGTAATCCAGAAGTGTAATCATGGTACTCTTCCAATCCGTCACTTCAGTTCCTCCCGAAGGCATCAGTTCCTGAAAGTCTCTTTCTATCATATACGAGCAAAGTTCATATATATCATGAAAATGATAATAAAATGTTTGGCGATTCACACCGCTGTCTCTTGTTATTTCGTTGATTGTGATTTTATTAATCTCTTTTACGTTTAAAAGATTTTTCAACGAATCAGCAAGAAGATTGATAGTTCTTTTTGTTGCGCTGTTTTGCATTTTTCTCCCCATTCCCTAATTAAGAAAATACCCGACAGACTTCAGTATTACCAAAACCCAAAAAGTAATACTGTTTAGTTATATACAAACACGTAGTCCCAAATGTTGTATATATAATCTGCAATGTCTAAAATATAACATATATTTTCTAAAAATTTAATATTTTTTGTAACAAATATATGTTAATTAAGTATATATTTTTAAATTTTAGTAACAAAAAAACAGGTTGACATATAAAATATGACAACCTGTTTAAAAAAGCGGAGAAGGCGGGATTTGAACCCGCGCGCCGCGTTAACGACCTGCACCCTTTCCAGGGGTGTCCCTTCAGCCTCTTGGGTACTTCTCCATGTATACACGGAAATCAAAAACGGGGCGTAAGCACGCCCCGTTTTCAGCGGAGAGGATGGGATTCGAACCCATGCGCCCGTTAAGACAAACGGTTTTCAAGACCGCCGCGTTATGACCACTTCGCTACCTCTCCAAAGCTCACCACCTCGTAGCGACTTTGTTATAATATCAATATATTTGTGTTATGTCAACAACTATTTTAAATATTTTATTACCGTGTAAAATCATGTTTTCCGATAAAATCTATCTGCCTCCGTCAGCCCTTTCGATAATCATTTCAGCTATGCTTAAATCTATGGGAGTCGTAATTTTAATATTGTTCTCATCCCCCTCAGTAATAACTACTTTTGTATCAGAATACATCTCAATCAGGCTTCCGTCATCCGTTGGTAAATATTCCGACTGTGTGTCGGACATATACTTATCAAAGGCATCAAGTATAAGTTCCAGTTCAAAACATTGAGGCGTCTGTGCTGCCCTTAAATTACATCTTTGCGGGGTATTAACCGCCTCATTGTCGGCATTAATAACTTTAATCGTATCTTTTACGGCTGTTGCCGGAACTATTGCCCTATGTGCTTTCACATTTTCAATGCACTCCGAAACAAGCCTCTCCGAAATTAACGGTCTGGCTCCGTCATGAATCATTACATACGCCGTACCTCCGTCATTCCGGTCCTGATGCTCACTTTCAATATATACCGCTTTATCCAATCCCGCTTTTACGGAATCAATACGTTCCGCCCCGTTTTCAACTATATATAAATTATTTTTCGTGCCGCATGCCATGTTTTCAATATCTTTGTGGTACATTTTATCAGCCACGACAATACATGAATCAATCAATTCGTTTTTAAGAAATTTTTCAATTGAATATTGTAATACGGGTTTGCCGCACAGATTAAGATATTGCTTCGGAACGGAACTCTTCATCCTTGAACCTGTTCCGCCTGCAACAATGATAGCGTAAATCCTGTCTTTCATTTATACAAAGCTCCTGAAAATATAAGAAATTTTCGAAAATATTGCAAATTTACGTCTCCGAATACCGAAATACGCTTTGCGGTAAAATGCAAAATATATTTACCCGTTCGGATAATCCTTTTATTCTGTTATAAAGGTAAATTAGGTACGGCGTTGAGGTTTAAATCCCCGAATTCATTGTTTATATATTTATAATATGCCGCCGCTCCTATCATAGCCGCATTATCGGTACACATTACGGGAGAAGGTGAATGGAATTCAATTCCTTCCCTAAGACAAGCTGACTGCAAGGCCTCCCTTAACGCGCTGTTTGACGCAACTCCCCCGGCAATGGCAAGCTTTCTTATGTTTTTCTCTTTACACAACGCGATTGCCTTCGGCACCGTGGATCCTATTATCGCCCTCTGAAATGAAGCCGCAACGTCTGCCTTGTTAACCTCAACCCCGTTCATCTTTGCCGTATTAAGCTGATTGAGCACAGCAGATTTAACTCCGCTGTATGAAAAATCAAACGGAGCGTCATCTATGTGCGCAATCGGAAAATCATATGCATACGGATTGCCGCTTTTGCTTAGTTTATCAACTTTAGGTCCTCCGGGATAACCTAATCCTATGGCTCTGGCCACTTTATCAAAGGCTTCTCCCGCCGCGTCGTCTCTTGTCATACCCACTATTTCATACTTCCCGTATTCGGAACAAAGCGCAAGATACGTATGTCCGCCCGAAATAACAAGTATTACGAAAGGCGGTTCAAGATTTTTATTTTCCGGATAATTTGCACATATATGACCTTCTATGTGATTAACCGGAATCAAAGGCTTATTGATGCTCCATGCGAGAGTTTTTGCAAACGAAACTCCCACAAGCAGTGCTCCGACAAGTCCCGGTCCGTTTGTTACAGCTACGGCGTCCACATCCGTCAGATTCATCTCCGCTTCATTAAGAGCCTCCTCAACAACATTAACTATATTTTCCATGTGTTTTCTGGATGCAATTTCAGGTACAACTCCTCCGTATTCAGTATGGATCTTTATTTGAGAATTAATCACATTTGATATGATATTTCTTCCGTTTATAACAACCGAAGCCGCCGTTTCATCACATGATGACTCAATTGCAAGTATTTTTATGTCTCTGTCTTTCATATCAATCCTCATACATTAATGTTACCGCTTTACCGCATGTTCCCACATGGGAATTGGCAAATATCTTTCTCGCAGTATTAATAAAGTCCCCGGGGCGCTGCAATACGGGGCTGAAATGTGTTAACCACATCTCTTTTACTTCCGCTTCCCTGGCCAATGAAGCCGCTTCGGAAAATGTCATATGCTTATATTCTCTGGCCTTGTTCATTCTGTCGTCAGTACCGTACATTCCTTCACAGATAAACAAGTCCGACTGATAAGCATTGTCGACTATTGCCTTAACCGGTCTGGTGTCCGTACAATATGTTACCTTTATTCCCTTTCTCGGACTCCCCATCACAGTCTCCGACTTTATTTCGATACCGTCAACCGTTACATCCTCTCCGTGCTGGAGTCTGTTCCAATACATCTTTGGAATTCCCAGGGAGTTCGCTTTCTCCACATCAAATTTACCCATTCTCGGAATACTTACCGTATATCCGAAACATGTAACTTTATGATTCAGTTTATATATATCTATCTCATATCCTCTCAGGCTTAAATGTGTTTGAGCATCATCCAATTCCATAAATTCCAACTCAAACGGCAGTTCCGGAGCTATGGTTCTGAGAGCCGTAACTATCCTTTTCAAACCCTTGGGTCCTACGAGAGTAACAGGAGCGCTTCTTCCTGAATTCCCCATTGATAAAAGCATTCCCGGAAGACCGCTTATATGATCCGCATGAAAGTGCGTGAAACATATCGTATCTATGTCGTAATTGCTGATTCCAGCTTCTTTCATGGCAATCTGTGTTGCTTCGCCGCAGTCTATAAGAAGTCCGCTTCCGTTATATTTTAAAAACAGAGATGTTAACCATCTTCCCGGGAGAGGCAGCATTCCGCCCGTCCCAAGCAAACAAACGTCAAGCATTGTTATTCCTTTCTAACCAAGCTCATATATACATGCATCTTCTTTAGGTCCGTCATAAAAACCTTTTCTTTCTCCGATGAATTCAAAATTCATGCTTTCGTACAGATTAACAGCCTTTTTATTGCCCTTTCTCACTTCAAGAATAAAACGTTTCACGCCTCTCTTTCTTCCACGTGATATAAGCTCTCTTAACAGCGCTCTTGCAATTCCCTTTCTTCTGTACTCCGGATGTACCGCAACATTTGTAATCTCTGACTCGTCAATAGATATCCATGAGCCGACAAACCCGCATACCGTATCACCGGAGCAGGCAACAAGATATAATGCATTTTCTTTTCCGGCCGCGTCTCTCAAGGCATCTTCAGACCATGCCCCGTTTCCTATTGACATTTTCTCGATTTCGGCAACCCCTGATGCATCGGATTCCCGTAACTCTCTTATTATGTAATTATCCTGTGTTTCTTTGGTTCTTTCAGCCTGCGAAGGCCTTAAATACTCGGCGTTTAACGCAGAGGCGGATGTTACTTCTCCCGCTTCTATCATTTCTCCCGCAATATATGCAACTTTTGCGGCGCTTAAATCATTTTCGGTCGGAAGTGCGTATTTATATGAAAATTGTGCATTTTCCAGATACTTTTCAAGTATTTTTACGCCGTCTCCCACAAATGTCACTTCATCGCCGTATGCATTTAATTTTTCCACCAGCTCTTCGGCGGAAATCAGCATATTCTCTTCAATTTCTTCAATTTTGTATCTTTTTTCCTTTGCATCGGAATCAATGAGTCTGTATTGATACAATCCACAATAAACATGAGATCTTCTCGCATCCGTCACTGCGCATATTATGCCTGGAGTTATACCGACGGCTCCGAGTGCTTTTAACGTAGGCACCGCAACCGCAGGTTTGTTAAATGCGTACGCCATTGCCTTTACCTGAGCAATACCGATTCTTAACCCCGTAAATGACCCCGGACCTACGGAAACAGCAATATAATCTATCTCCGAGACATCCATGCCGACACTTTTTAAAAGTGCGTCAGTCATCGGGAGAAGAGTTTCAGAATGTTTCATCCCCGTATTTATGCTGTATTCTCCGATTATCTTATTATCCCTTAATATTGCCGCGCTTGCGACACTTCCGGCACTCTCAATCGCAAGAACCGTCATTTTCCACCTCTATCAATCTGTAATTTAATCCCTTATCCAAATTTTTCGATATGGTTATCTTTATCATATCATTCGGCAAATATTCCTCTATGACGCTCGGCCACTCTATAAGGCATACGCCGTTTCCGAAAAAATATTCGTCGAATCCGAGATAATCCATTTCATTTGGATCTTCAATTCTATATGCATCAAAATGATACAGCGGTATTCTTCCGCTGTCGTACACCTGTACTATGGTAAATGTCGGGCTGTTTACAACCTCCGTTATTCCGAGTCCTTTGGCAAATCCCTTGGAAAATGCCGTTTTACCCGCCCCCAGGTCTCCTTCGAGCGCAAAAATCATTCCCATCTCAGCCTTTTCGCCTAACTTTTTACCTATTTCAAATGTTTCCCTTTCACTGTAAGATTCATATATCATAAGCAAATCCTCATATTTAAAGAAGCGGCGTCTGTGCATTTATCCCATCGAATGTTCCGTCGACACCGTTTAATAATCTAACAAAAAAGCTGCCGCTGATTTTATCGGAAGTAAATCATATACCGTTTACACTTACCGATGCTGTTACATATGCGACAACTTTTCATTATATTAATATATATCAGTTAAAAAAAGCTTTGTATATGGCTTTTATTGCATCGTCAAAATTCTTATTTCTGACGCCTACAATAATATTCATTTCGCTTGACCCCTGGTCAATCATCTTAATATTGACATTTGCCTCCGCAAGCGCTTTGAATATTTTTGAAGCGACACCCGTGCTGTTTTTCATTCCTCTTCCGACTACGGCAATAAGAGCAAGATCCGCTTCAAGCTCGATTGAATCCGGATGTACCGCCTGATGGAGCTGGGACAATACCAACTGTTCTTTAGGAATGAAGTGTTCCATGTTAACAAATATTGTCATTGTATCGATTCCCGAAGGCATATGTTCAAACGAAAGTCCGTTCTTTTCGAATACTTCCAGGACCTTTCTTCCGAAACCTACCTCTGAGTTCATTTTATCTTTATCGATATTTACCGATGCAAAGCCTTTTTTGCCCGCAATACCGGTAATTGTATGTTCAGGAACATGGCACGTACTCTCCACTATCATAGTTCCCTTATCTTCCGGAGCATTTGTATTTCTTATGTTAACAGGTATCCCCTCTTTTCTTACCGGGAATACAACGGATTCGTGAAGCACTCCCGCTCCCATGTAAGAAAGTTCTCTGAGTTCCTTGTAAGTAATTACCTCTATAACTTCAGGATCTTTTACAATTCTCGGATCTGCAGCAAGAAATCCGGATACATCTGTCCAGTTTTCATATACATCTGCTCTGATTGCACGGGCAAGTATCGAACCCGTAACGTCCGAACCTCCTCTGCTGAATGTCTTTACTTCACCGTTTGGCATTGATCCGTAGAAGCCCGGAAGTACGGCATTCTCCATTTTACTTAATCTCTCAGAAAGTTTTTCATTTGTTTCTTCCGGAAGAAAATTTCCGTTTTCGTCAAAAAGAATAACTTCCGCAGAGTCCAGGAATTCATATCCGAGGCAGGCCGCAAGAACAATACCGTTAAGATATTCCCCTCTGGATGCAATATAATCTATGGACGTTCCTTTTTTAAGGTTGTCCGAAATTGTATCAAATTCAGAGTCAAGAGAAAGGTCCAAGTCAAGGCCCTTGATAATTTCTTCATATCTTGACTTTATCACATCCAATGTATGAGCATAGTCCATGCCTACCTTAGCTTCTCCGTGACATCTGTATAACAGGTCAGTAACCTTAACATCCTCGGGAAATCTTCTTCCCGGCGCGGACGGAACGACGTATTTTCTGTCATCCTCCGACAAAATTATGTTTTTTACTTTTTTGAACTGCTCAGCGCTTGCAAGTGAACTTCCTCCAAACTTAACCGCCTTAATCATAAGTCTTATTTCCCCTTTAATATGAATTCATTTTGTATTTATAAAGATACATTTTTACAAAAAATATAACAATGCTTCTCTGTTAACCGCCAATTTGTCTTTCAACTCTTCTGCTTTTGCCTTTGCGGAATCAGAGTCCGATTCGGAAACATCTTCAATTACACCCCTTAAAACCATGCTTTCATGCAGCAGATATTTCTTCAGTGCGGCATTTCGGGACTCAAGACAATGACTTCCGTAACTTAATACAACCTCATCGGCACTTCTTGTTACTCCGTCGTACTTAGCCGAGATAATGTTATAAAACCATTTATTTTCATACATGGCATTTTCTTCCAGAATAAGAAATCCGTTACGATACAGGAAATATCTGAGTTCTCTGTAATCCGAATGAGGTGATACTATTATTCTCATACCCTCTGAAAACAGATTTCTTTCCAGTGCTTTTTTTAAAATGTTAATAATCAGATAGCCGCCCATACCTGTTATGGTTATTACATCCGCCTCATTTTTCTCTAATTTTTCAAGCCCATCGGACAGTCTGAAATCGATATTAAAAACATTTGCGTCTTTCGCGTTGTTTTTAGCCTTTTGAAGCGGTTTTTCCCTTAGGTCCATGGCGATGATACTTTTTGCTATGCCTGTCTGTGATAAATAAACAGGTAAATATCCGTGGTCCGTCCCCACATCGCAGACTCTGCATGCTCTCGGTATAAAATTGGCTACGGATTTTAATCTTTTTGAAATGCCGTCAATCAAGATAATCCTGCAACTTTCTGCTTCGGCTCGGCTGACGGAGTTTTCTTATGGCCTTAGCTTCAATCTGTCTTATTCTCTCTCTTGTAACCTGAAATTCCTTGCCGACTTCCTCAAGGGTTCTTGCCTTTCCGTCATCAAGTCCGAATCTGAGTCTCAAAACCTTCTGTTCTCTTTCGGTAAGAGTCGCAAGTTCATCGTCAAGCTGCTCTCTGAGCAATGTGGCCGCTGCCGCTTCTGCCGGAACGGGAACATTTTCATCCTGTATAAAGTCGCCGAGATGACTGTCTTCCTCTTCTCCGATAGGTGTTTCAAGCGAAACCGGTTCCTGTGAAATCTTTTGTATTTCACGAACCTTTTCTACAGGTATGTCCATTTCTTCCGCAATCTCTTCCGGAGAAGGCTCTCTTCCGAGTTCCTGTAAGAGTTGTCTCGATACTCTTGTGAGTTTATTGATGGTTTCAACCATATGAACCGGAATTCTTATTGTTCTTGCCTGGTCGGCTATGGCTCTTGTAATGGCCTGTCTTATCCACCATGTGGCGTATGTTGAAAACTTATATCCCTTACGGTAATCGAATTTTTCCACGGCTTTTATAAGTCCGAGATTTCCTTCCTGAATCAAATCCAGGAACTGCATTCCTCTTCCCACATACCTTTTCGCAATGGAAACAACCAGCCTGAGGTTGGCCTCCGCAAGACGGCGCTTTGCCACCTCATCTCCTTCTTCCATTCTTTTCGCATATTCGACTTCCTGTTCAGCTGTAAGAAGCGGAATTTGTCCTATCTCTTTAAGATACATTCTTACCGGATCGTCAACACCGATACCCTCGGGAACCGATAAATCTATTTTGGAAAGGTCAATATCATCTTCACTTTCCATGTCATCACTTAGATCATCGTCGTCGTCAAGCTTATCCGTATCATCTTCCATTCTGATTTCAATCTTTTTACTTTCAAGATAATCATATATCTTATCTATATCATCAAGATTGTCCAGCACTTCAGATACGGCTTCCGTAACATCCTGGTAATCGATTACATTTTTATTCTTGCTTGCTTTCTTCACAATCATATCCAGGATGTCAACAAGCTTTTCTTCATCACTTCTTGTATCTTCCTCTTCTTCTGTAACCGAGGCAGAAGACGCCTTTTCTTCGTCAGCCTTTTTGGAGGCTCTCTTCCTTGTTGTTTTCCTGGTTTTCTTCTCCTCTACTTCAAGTTCTTTCCTGTCATCAGCCTCCATAACCTTTTCCATTATTTCCTCATCTTTAGTTGTTTCAGCCTTTTTAGCCATTTATATTTCCTCCCGGTAAAACTCTGTCACGACATGTGCATATAGTAATTATCAGTCAAAATTAATTGAAAGTTCTTGAAGTTCCATCTTCCTGTTCGTCAATTTCGCTATATCAGCGAGATTTTCCGGCTTATTAATTTCTATTTCATTTTTCTTTTGAAGAATTTTTTTAATAGAATCGCCTAAAGCTTTCTTGGTGTCATCCTCCGAAAGCTGATTTAATTCATCACTGTTGAGAACCATGCTTATATTTATGTTTCTTTCCGCAAATGTATCAAAGATTTTCGGTATGTTGAGAGTATCGGACAATATGTCATCTCTAAGCATTTTCCCTACCTCTGTTGATACATCGTTGACAAGATCGTCTATTCTTATATATTTTTCAACGGATTCCAGAATACCCGGATAGCACGATACGGCCGTAAGAACTATCTTCTCAGCGTTAAGTATTCCCTTGTCCGTACTTATGCCGTTATTCCCGTCTTTTTTCATATGCGGCTCATGCCTTTTAACCGAAACATTGTTATAATTTCCGTCTCGTCTTTTAATTGCAATCATTCCCTCTACAATCTGCGTGAGTTCTTTTTTGTCCATATGAAATTCATTCGCCGCCGTATTGATATAATTATTGCGAATACTCAAAAATTCAGCCTTATCCTCATCCGTGTCCGCGGAAGAAAACGCCGCAATTTTTGATGCGGCTTCTTTTTCGAATTCCGCATTGCTTGCGGGGTCGCTCCTGTTATATTCATTTTCAAGCTGCATTATCTCAAAGATTGTTCCGTCCACGGCGTTGTTTATTCTCTTTGACATCTCATTTTTTCCGAGAACTTTTATGAGTTCATCGGGATCTTTATACGGATCCAGTATGACAACGTATGGCGTAATTCCGTATTTCCTGAGAATCGGAATTGCTCTGAGTTTAGCCTTTGTTCCGGCTTCATCCGAATCATATATGAGATATACTTTTTTTGCGACCCTGCTTATTTTTTTTGCCTGAAATTCCGTAAGAGCCGTTCCGAGCGAGGCAACCGTTTCGGCAAACCCCGCCCGCTGCATGGATATAACATCCATATATCCCTCAACAAGAATTATCCTTTCGTCTCTTGTCCTTTTTGCGATATAAAATCCGTAAAGGTTTTCGCCTTTCTCAAATATGGGAGTCTCCGGCGAATTGAGATACTTGGGTATTCCGTCACCAAGCACTCTTCCTCCGAATCCGATAACTTCCCGATTATCTCCCAGTATCGGAAATATAACTCTGTTAAAAAACTTATCCTTTATACCTGCCTTATATGTAAACAGTCCTGATTTTTTTAGGTCATCATCAGAATAACCCTTATCTTTCAAATATCTGTACAGATTTCCGTCATTTGAGGCATATCCCAGCCCGAAACCCGTAATAATTTTAGAGTCGAGCCCCCTGTTGTGTAAATAATCTCTTGCGGCGGCTCCCTTCTCTCCTCTGAGACAGTCAACAAAAAAATATGCCGCATCTTTATTAATCGAATAAAGCACTTCCTTACTTTTATCTTTCCTGCCTCCGTTTAACGAAACATTATCCGGAATCGCAATCCCGGCTTTATCCGCAAGAAGTTTAAGAGCCTCCATAAAGGTTATGTTTTCATATTCCTGTACAAATTTAAAAACATCCCCGCCTTTATTGCAGCCGAAACAATGATATATCTGACGACTTGCCGATACGGAAAACGACGGAGTCTTTTCTCCGTGAAAAGGGCAAAGTCCCATATAGTTAGATCCCGATTTTTTAAGAGTAATATAACTGCCTATAACATCAACTATGTCATTGGCATCCCTCACCTGTTCCTTTAATTGATTAATGTCAGCCATAGTACCTCTTCACAAAGCACTTTATGAATATGTAAGTCTTTTGAACCGATACATAAACAAAAGTAAAATATCCCGCATTCCCAAACGAAGGGTTTATATTAATAAGGTAAAAATAGTGTGTGATATTATAGCATAATTATAGTTTTTAAGCAATTAACAGCTTATATATCCCATGACATGGGAATATATATTTTTTTAAAAGTGTTTATTGAATATGTGTCGCTCATACCTGAAATATAATCACATATGGCCCGCTCTATGGGCTCATTGTTGCGATTAACTATATCAACATACATCCCGGGCAGCTTATCCGTATTGTCCCTATAGTACAGATATAAAGTTCTGAGCATTCTGTCCGCCTTTTTTTCTTCGCTCTTCGCCGTTTTATTGGTATAGACATTTTTAAACATAAAACTTCTTAATCCCGTCATCGCAATGTTAACATCAGGATCCATTTTTACATACGGTTTACCCGTCGATGTATCCACTATGGCCTTTACAAGCGTGTTAAGCCTTTCTTTCGTGGAGTTGCCCAATATTGAGACATACTCCTTCGGAATATCCGTTTCCTTTAATATCCCCGCTCTTATGGCATCGTCTATATCATGATTAATATATGCTATCTTGTCGGAATATCTTACTATACATCCCTCCAACGTACTTGGACTTCCGCTTGTACGATGATTTAAAATCCCATCTCTTACTTCCTTTGTAAGATTCAGGCCCATTCCGTCCTTTTCTATTTTTTCAACTACCCTTACGCTCTGTTCGCAATGTTCAAATCGTATTCCCGATACATCGCTTAAAGTGTCTTCTCCGATATGTCCGAAAGGTGTATGTCCCAAGTCATGTCCGAGAGCTATGGCTTCCGTCAAGTCTTCATTAAGCCTCAATGCTCTTGCTATGGTCCTGGAAATCTGAGCAACTTCCAATGTATGAGTAAGTCTGGTCCTGTAATGATCTCCTTCCGGAGAAAGAAAAACCTGCGTCTTATGCTTTAATCTCCTGAATGATTTACAGTGTATAATTCTGTCCCGGTCTCTTTGGTAAACGGTTCTTAATTCGCATTGAGGCTCATCTCTGTCTCTGCCCATTGTAGAATCTGAAAATGCCGCGTATTGACTTAAAATTTTTCTTTCGATTTGTTCTGTTTCTTCTCTTACGGTCATACATATCACCTCCAAACTTAAAACGGCGTCTTTAGTATTATTCTGTATACTAAACTGTTTTCCTTCTATTTTGTTCTGTTATTTATATATTTTAAAATCGCAAATTATGGTATAATATTCGCCAAAACATTTTATTGAGATAAAAAGGAGTATAAATTGGACACGTCCCAAATAGCAGAACTTATAGTTATCATTGTTTTGGTAATATTTTCTTCGTTTTTTTCGGCTTCCGAAACGGCTTTTTCAATGAGCAGCATAATAAAGCTGAAATCGATGGGAGATGAAGGCAACAGAGGTGCTTTAACGGCAATAAAAATATTGGATAATCCAAATAAGATGCTAAGTACAATTCTTGTGGGTAACAATATCGTAAATATTGCATCCTCATCAATCGCAACGACTCTGTTTATGGCTATATTGGGAAGCAGCGGAGCCGGTGTAGCCACAGTAATACTTACTGTCGTTCTTCTTATATTCGGTGAAATAACGCCGAAAACGCTTGCAGCGGCAAATCCCGAAAAGTTTGCATGTGCAGTTGCTCCCGTGATAAGGATATTTACAATCGTACTCACTCCCGTGGTTTTCATAATAAATGTTATGGCAGGCTTTTTCGTAAAATTGTTCAGCAGGGGGAAAAATAACAACAAGAGCACCATGACCGAGTCCGAACTCAGAGCTCTTTTGGATGTAAGCAGTGAAGAAGGCGTTATTGAAACAAATGAAAAAAATATCATTAACAACCTTATCGACTTCGGCGATTCCATCGCAAAGGACATCATGACTCCGAGAGCAAATATTGTTTCGGTAGATATTAATTCAACATTTGACGAAGTTGTCGAAACTTACAGAACGTATAAACACTCCCGTGTTCCCGTATATAAAGACAATCCTAACAACATTGTCGGTATACTGCACAGCAAAGACATACTGATGGTCAACCCGGAAAGAGATGAAGCATTTAATAATAATTTTTCCGTATCCGATATAATGAGGGATGCTTATTATACATATGAAATGCAAAATAATTCAACGTTATTTAAGGATATGCAAAAAGAAAGAACTTCCATAGCCATAGTAATCGACGAATACGGCGAAGTTTCAGGAATCATTACGACACAGGATCTTCTTGAGGAAATAATAGGAAAAATTCACGACGAATATGATGAAAAATCAAAGGATTCCTGTATTCAGGTATCTCCTAATATATATAAAGCGGAAGGAAGTCTTAAGCTTGACGACTTAAATGATTTTATCGGTTCCGACCTCTCATCCGAGGAAAACGACTCCGTTGCGGGACTTGTTATTGAGAAACTTGACAGGTTCCCGGTTGCCGGAGATTCCGTAACCGTAAACGACGTATATATAACGGTTATAAAAACCGACAGAAACCGTGTTGAAACGGTACTTGTTAAAAAAATTAAAAATAACGATTCAACCGACAACAATAAAGAATCAGAAAAATAGGAGGATACCCGTATTATGGACATATTTCGTCTGAAATACTTATCATTGGCAATCGGCATGGGAGCAATATCCGCATTTGCGGTCGGAAATTTAAATACGCACTCCGTATCAGCCGACGATATTCTCTCAATAGAACTGACTTCCAGCCCGACAAGCGGAACGAATAATAATCCAAAGGCTCTGTCAGTGTCTACAGACATTGTATATTCAATCAACATAACAAATAACAGTTCATCTGATATCGAACAAATAGTAATTAACGACGATATTCCGGATGGGCTTCATATTGCCGATAATTCCATATCATATTATACCGGCGGTAATTCAGAGAACAGTAAGCTGATATCCGACGGCGGTGATGTTACATACAGCGCTGACGGCAACTCGACGGTATTTACAATTAATAAACTTGAATCAAACAGTTCGATTACAATTTCCGTTCCCACCGTTGTTAATTCGGACACCTCCGGAGAAAAGATATTTGACAACCGCGCGTTAATAAGTTCATATAACGGAACAAGCGTTAACATACAAAGTGCAGATACATTTCACAGTTACACGGGCAGTGCGGATTCAACACTGCCTGAACTGAGAGGAGGCGGGAACATTCCGTTTATTGTAATCGGAATTTCAATAATGGCCGCTGCAGCAATACTTATGATTGTTACTTTTAAAAGACGAAACGGAAAAAGAAAATAACTTTTTTAAAAGCAGGGGAATTCATCCTTTACAAATATATGTAAAGTTTGAACCGCCCCTGCTTTTTATTTTTATGTCATGGTTATAAATTAAAGTATGAATATGCATATACGGCCGTTATGCATTGTGCCGTCACCTTAGCGCATCTACTATTTCAGAAAATTTCATACTGTTCGATGCCTTTATCAGGACCGTATCATTTTCTTTTATTATTGATTTGATATATTCTGTTGCGGATCCGTTGTCGTCAAATGATACAACCTCCGTATCTCCGTCTGAGTTCTCGGCTCCAAAGGCCGTCTCTTTTGACATATTACCTACCGTAATTAATATATCTATATTTTTTCCGGATACATAATCGCCTATCTCTCTGTGTAACATCAAATCATCCGAACCGAGTTCAAACATATCTCCCAGAATACATATTTTTCTGCCGTCGGCATATGTCAGTACATCAATTCCGGCCTTCACCGACGCGGGACTGGCATTATAACAGTCGTCTATTATGGTATAACCGTGTTCTGTCCGTATAATGTTCATTCTGCCCTTTGTTGTTTGTCTGCGGGCAATTCCCTTTTGTATATCCTCTGTATTAAGCCCGAAATGAGCTCCTACAATCGCCGCCTCCAAAGCCGGATATACCATATGTCTTCCGGGTACGTTTATCTTAACATCAACATCAGTCAGTTTGTTATGAATATTTAAATTTCTTATTTTACATTCACTTCCGTAAAGGCCCTTGGATCTGTAGGAATCCGCATATACAAGAGGACTGTCGTTAACCGTTCCGTCACCGTTTTTGCTCATACTGAAGAATCTAACGGCAATATCATCTCTCTTATAACATCTCAAAAGGTCGTCGTCAAAATTAAGGACCGCTGTTCCGCCTTCCGGAAGCGCATCTGCCAACTTAATCTTTTCGGCATATATGGCTTCTCTTGTTCCGAAGTTTTCCATATGAGAAATTCCTATGTTGGTTACGACCGCAATATCAGGTTTTACAATTTCGGTCAGTTTATCCATTTCGCCGGGCTCGCTTACGCCCATTTCAATGACGGCAATTTCGGTGTTTTTGTCGAACGTGAAACACGTAAGAGGAAGTCCTATGAGATTATTGTTATTCCCCGGCGTCTTTCCTGCGGCAAATCTCTCTCCAAGCACGCTTGCAATTGTCTCTTTAGAACTTGTTTTGCCTACGCTGCCCGTGATTCCAACTACAGGTATGTTGAGAATGTTCATATATGCATGAGCAATTCTTCCGAGCGAATATACGGAAGATGCCGTTTCAATGTAGATATATGCGCATTCATCAGAATTATCAAAAACAAATTCAATATCCGTTTCTTCATCTTCCGCCAATTTTTCGTATGCGATATGTTCCGAATCCGCCTCTTTAAAAAGTTCCTTTGCCGGTCTCTCTCCCACGGTCGCAACCGCACCATCGTCAAATACAGCGACGATAAAGTCGTTTCCGTCGTTTCTTTCTCCTTTAATCGCAACAAAGACACTGTCCTTTTCGACCTGTCTTGAATCCGTAACCACATTTGAAATTTCAATATCGAAAATACTTCCCGTAAGAGCTTTATACACATTTTCAAATTCTTTATCTTCGGAACTGATATTTGAATATTCATATATTATTTCTTTATTGTTATTAAGGAGATAAACGGTCCCCTTGACTTCTTTTATTATGTCTTTTACAAACATATTATTCATTTCTGTTACCTCATGTATCAGTATTATATAAGAATCTCAATGTTTTCGGACTTCATGCGAATTATTTAAAACTTATCTTTATCAATGTTATCCAGGGATATTTCGATTAGCTTTTCGCATAATTCATCATAACTCATACCGATTGCCGCTGCCTCTTTTGGAAGCAGACTTGTAGGCGTCATTCCCGGAAGCGTATTTATCTCAAGCGCATATATACTGCCGTCTTCTTTTATCAATTCATCTACTCTGGAAACCGTACGGATTCCTGCAGACTTGCAGGCAAGTTCCGCAATATGCTGCATTTTTTCGGTTGTTTCTTCATCTAATTCCGCAGGGCATATTTCTATTGCTCCGTTCGGATCATATTTGTGTTCAAAATCATATACTCCGCCGTTAGGGATTATTTCCACTATAGGGAGAGCCTTTCCTCCCATTACTCCGACGGAAAACTCTCTGCCCTTTATATATTCTTCTATGACAAGCTTATCTTCCAATTCAAAGGCCTTATCAAGCGCATTATTTAATTCTTCGTGTGTATATACGATGCTTACGCCTACACTTGAACCTCCGCAGGCAGGCTTTACTACAAGCGGAAGCGGAATATCAACGGTTTTGCCGCGTTCTTCTTTCGTAAGTTCCGTTCCTTTCGGCATCGGAACTCCCGCCGGCATAATTACTTTTTTTGTAAGTGATTTATCCATTGATATTGCCGAACTTAAAAACCCGGGACCCGTATACTTTATTCCGAGGAGATCAAATGCGGCCTGTATTTTTCCGTTTTCTCCGTTTTCTCCGTGAAGTCCCATAAATACAATATCTGCTTCTTTGCAATAATCCAATACATTCGGTCCGAAGAACATTCCGTTGTCCGATTTTCTTTCAGCTACGGCATCTTTTACTTTCGCAGAGAGCTTATGCAGTCTTTCCGCCTCTTTATCCAAGTCGTTATCCGCATTAAAAAATGTATCGGCATCTTCAAATCCGTCGCTTCCGAAGAAAACATCAATCATATTGGCATTATGTCCTCTTTTCCTTAATGCTCCGCATACATTGGTCGATGTTACTATAGAAACATCTCTTTCCGTGCTTGTACCGCCTGTAAGAACCGCTATTTTCATAACTAACCTTCCTTTATGTGTTAAAAACATTCTTTTATACTTCATTGTGATAAAACATATTTTAATATAATAACACAATACATATATTTAAAAAATATTATATGTTATTTACACTTAGTTTTCGACACATATCTGCATCATCATAAAAACAAAAAACACTGCCGTTTAAACATAATAGTTTAATACGACAGTGTGTAATAAATTACTTGCCAAGCACTGATATTCTTTCCTGAATATGATTTCCCGATACAGCTTCGTCAACAAATGCAATCGCATAATCGGCATAGCTTATAACGCTCTCTCCCTTTGAATTCAAAGTTAATTCTTCTCCCGCCAAAATGTATTCTCCGGTTCTTTCTCCGTCAGCCACAAATTCGGCAGCAGGGCTTATATAAGTCCACTTAACATCCTTATTTTCTCTGAGTTCCGAAAGCGCCTTTGCCATGGCTCCCGCAACAGGCTTATAATCTTCAGGAAAATCAGGTGTATCAAATAGGGTTGTCTTATGCTCCCCATCCGTGTATAAGCTTGCCGCTCCTCCGACGATTATAAGTCTTGTATCGGTTCCGCCTAATAAATTTAAAAGATGTGCCAGTGTTGTACTGTGCAGAGGAAGTGTTTCCGGTGTCCATGCTCCGAAAGCGTCTGCAACAACGTCAAAACCGGCAAGGTCTTCCTTTGTCAAATCAAATATATCTTTCTTAATGTAATTTTTTGCGTCCGTATTATTGCTGTCTTTTCTTCCGAATGCCGTCACGTCTATTCCTCTGTTAACAGCCTCTGTTATTATTCTTCCCGCAACTCTTCCGTTAGCTGCCACTACTGCCATTTTCATATCATTGTCCTCCTGCAAAATTATTTATTCTGTTTGTAATAATCGTCGTTACAATCTATAAGGATAATAACATTGTTTTGTTGTAATGTCAATCATTACATTTAATTTTTTTAAAAAAGAATATGAGCCCCTTGAAATCGCATGTAAAATATGATTTCAAGGGACTCAACATTCTTTTGGTTATATGTTTTTATGTACCGCTTAGGGTCTGCATACAAATATATTGTTTATATACTTCTTTGTATTTCAACGGATTTTCTTAAAAACGGAAAAACACATTTACCACGGTTCTGTTCCGTCGCTGTTTTCCTCCGCAAAATGTTCTTTTGCGAATTCCATGTTTTGTACCACTTCAACGACTCCGAGATATTTTTTATTTTTATCTCTTACTGCCATGTATCTTACAAGATATGTTTTACCGTTTTTTTCAAGCCAAACAGGAACTTCGTCTTTCGCTCCGCTTCTGAGCTCCTCAATTATTGTCCTTACCAACGGTTCGATCTTCGGAGGATGGCATGAAAACACTTCTCTGTCAATGGACATACCCGGTCTCTTAAATGCCTTAGGCTCTGAATTATTGTTGTAATATCTGTTGATGTTGCCGTCATCCACGAATGTAATCTCGAAAGGCAAAGTATCAAGCATGGCTGCCAACTGTTCAACATTCATATGACCGCCCGGCATTACGATTTCACCGCCTGCAAAGCTTGACGGAACAGTCGTTTTTTCGGCTTCATCCCATACTTCGTTCACAACTCCGAAAGCTTCGCTGTAATCCTTGGAATCTCTGTATATTCCCTGCCATTCTTCTTCGGTAAAATTAACAGCGCATATAGGGAATAAAATATTATTCTCCTTAAATATCATTTCATCCGCTCTTTTCACAACGGCTTTCACTCTTTCAAGCCATTCTTTGTCTCTGTTCTCCTCTTTTGACAGAGTTCCCAATTCGTCTCTTATTTCATCATCAACCGTCCACATTACGTCAGACGGTCCGGATATTTCATATTTAACTTTTAAATGCGGATATAATAAATCTCCTTTTTTGGCATAATGAACAGATACATCTCTTATTTTCTTAAGAGTCTCGGATACATCACTTTCCGCTTCGACTTCCGCATTAAATAATTTTATTAACTTTCCGAGTTTTTCATTTTCTTTTGTAAATGTATACAACGGATGTCCCTTTATTTTTGCAAGAGCCGCAGCCTTTTCGTTTTTGTCGGTATAGTCTGCCTTCGGAGCATTACCCCCCTTAACGGAAGAAGCGACTTTACCTGCCGCCTTGGATCTTGCAACGGCTTCATCTTCGGCCTTTCTTGCATTTTCAAGTCTTTCCTCGTCCGTATCTCCGTGGAAAAGAGCCGAATGAACATCACAAAGCTTCTGAACGTCCGCAAGAGGTTCGCCGCCTGCAATAAGTTCCTGCTCAGCTTTCATAATTTCGGTAGGATCAACGCTTTCAAATTCTTTAACAAAATCCGCTCTTACGCTTTCAAGAGATTCGCCCTGATTAAGTCTCTTTAAATATTCTTTAAGCTGACTCCTGCGGTTCTCACCGGCCTCATCCGAATTGCTTTCATGTTTTGATTTATTCGCCTGTTCCTTATTTGTGCCTTCCACAGGTTCTGACGCCGACGTTTCATCTTTGTCTTCTTTTGCCGCCGCAGCCATTTTATCCATAGGCATCTCGCCCGTGAGTTCAAAGCCGTTCTTTATAAGCGCCGCTATAACCGTAGGCATCGGAATATTCTTTGCCGTAGCGCCCTTAGGAATAGTCATCATCCTTGCAACCGAATTAAGCATCACTTTGTTTTTTATTTCCGTAAATCCAAGATCTGCCATAATATCGACAAGTTCAGGATATTGTTTTACAAGTGTATATACGCTTTTGCTTAAATCTAACTTTTTAGCCATTTTTGCACCTCCGCTCTTAAATATAATATAAAAATATATCATCTAAAGATTTAAATATGTTGTCAAAACAACGAAATACAATGTATATTAATTAAATTACTTCTCCGTCACTTCTCCTGTCAACATATTAATCTGCTTTGTGCAAATAAGTTTCATTAGTTCACTGTTGTGACTTACGGCGATAAGTCCTATTTTCCTCGTCTTCACTTCTTCCAGAAGAAAATTCCAGATTTGACTCTGAGTTATAAGATCCAGCATTGTACTTATCTCGTCGCATATAAGGAATTTCGTTCTTTTCCCCAGGGCTCTTGCAATATTGAATCTTTGCAATTCTCCTCCGGATAATTCGTTGGGGAATCTGCTTAACCAATCCTTCTCAATTCCGAGTCCTTCTGTTATTCTGTCTTCAATATCATCGCCTTCCTCAATAACTTCTTTCATCCTCAGTGCCGGATTAACGGCAAATTCCGGCTGCTGCCAAATCATTTGAATCGGAGAATAGCCTTTAATTTTTGCAATCGGTACTCCGTCACAGAAAACATTTCCCTCGTCCGGTTTAATGTATCCGGACAGAATTTTACAAAGAGTCGTCTTTCCGTATCCGCTTGGAGCAATAAGCCCCACTCTTTCATCTCCCTCTAAATCAAGATTAAAATCCGATATAATTTTTTTGCCTTTTTTCTCATAAGCATATGATATATTTTTTATTTCCAGTTTCATAAAATACCTATTTTGCGTTGACACATCTCACTTTTCCGCCTCTGAGCGATCTATATTCCTGTGTTAATTCACATTCCTCCGTCTTAAACGGGCATCTCGGTGAAAAAACGCATCCTTTCGGAAGATTCTTTACATAGCTCTGATTTCCGCTTATAAATTTAAATCCGTTTCTCGGCATTGCGCGCCAAAGAGCTTTAGTATACGGATGTCTGAGATATTCCTCTTTTTCAAAATCTTTTACGCTTGCATCTTCTATGGTTGTTCCTGAATAAAATACAGATACTCTGTCAGCGGTTTCCAATGCGAGTTCAAGATCATGAGTTATTACCAGCACCGCAGCACCGTTATTTGCCATATCCCTGAAATGACTCATTGCCCTTTTGGCCATAGCAGGATCAAGTCCGGGCGTGGGCTCATCCGCAATTACAAGTCTCGGATGCTCTATAAGGGCCGTTGAAACCAACACCCGTCTGTTCATACCTCCTGACAACTCAAAAGGATACATATTCATGACTTTTTTATCCAATTCAAACTGCTCGAATATATTATTCAGCCTCTTATTCGTTTCATTATCATTTCTGCCTTTCTTTATCTGCGGTCCGATTTTCATAAGAGGATTGAGAAAAGCCAGACTCTGCGGAACCATAACCATCTCATTCCCCCTCAACATTTCAATTCTTTTCTTATCCAACGGTTCGCCGTCATAAGTCATATCAGCTTTCATTTCAGCATTATACGGAAGTACTCCCATAACGGCATGAGCAAGCAGACTTTTCCCGGATCCGCTTGACCCTATCACGGCAACCGTTTCTCCCGGTCTGACCTCTACGGCAAGATCTCTTATTACGGGTAACTCTGTTTTTTTCAACCCCCTGTCATACTGAGTAAATGTAACGGTCATATTGTTTATCTTAAGCAGAGGAGCATTTTTATCATTGTATTTAACCATATTACCTCTCATTCAATTACATATGTGCCGTATTCGGATCCATAAGTTTTCTCATTCCCTGACCTGTCAGGTAAAATAATAACACCGTAATTACAAGGAAAATTCCCGGAAACACGGCGAGCCACCATTTACCCGTTATTAAATATTTCATTGATTCGGAAAGTATGTTGCCTATGGCAGGTTGACCTGCCGAAAGACCGAATCCTAAAAATGTTACACTTGCTTCATGTAATACCGCATGCGGAAACAGAAGAATAAGACCTACGGTAAACTGCGGAAACAAGTGCGGCAGAATATGTTTTTTGGCTATATAAAACTTACTTTTGCCCAGTTTTTCGGCAATTTTAATGTAAGGACTTTCCTTAAGCTGTATAACTTCACCTCTTATCAGTCTTGCAAGCGACGGCCAATGCGTAAGAGAAACTCCTATAATAATTCCCGGCAGTCCTCTTCCCACGGCAACACATATCAAAATCAACAGCAGAATATGCGGTATTCCCATAACTATATCCGTAATAAATGAAATTACCGCATCGGCCGCTCTGCCGCCCGTTGCCGCAATTATTCCCAATGTCAATGCAATAAAGGCACTTATTCCGGCCGTAATTATGCCTATTAATATGCTTATGGATAACCCTCTCAATGTCCTTGCAAACATATCTCTGCCAAGCCAATCGGTGCCGAATATATGTCCTGTCTCGGGAGGCACGTTTTTAAGTCCGAAATCCGATGTGATTGCAATATCCGCATTAAGAGAGCCCCATATACATATGACTCCCAAAAAAGAGGCAGATATAATTATTTGAATAAATGTCCATTGTCTTCCGTTTAGTTTATTCATTATATTCTCCCCTTTCTTATTCTCGGATCTATGATACTCACAATAATATCTGCAGTCAGATTACCGGCAAACACAATTACGGAGCTTATTACCGTTATTGCCATTAAAAGAGGTAAGTCACTTCCCAGTCCTGCCGCAACAACGGCCTGACCCATTCCCGGATATGAAAACACCTGCTCTATAAGTATCGAGCCTCCGAATATTTCGCTGATTACGGCAAAATGCAATATAATTGCGGGGAGCAGGGCGTTTCTGAATACATGTCTGCTAAACAGCGAAAATCCCTTTTCGCCTCTCATTTTTGCAAATAATATATAATCGCTTTCCATTATATCTATTGTCTTTTCCCGTGTATGCAGCGCAACATTTGATACTCCCAAAAAACTGAGAGTAAGTGCAGGCAAAAATGCATGATAGAGCCTGTCCAAAAATGTTACTCCGCCTGCCTCGACTCCTATCGGAACGCTTAAACCAATCGGAAACCATCCGAGCCATACGCCGAAAATCATTAAGAACAGCAGTGCCAGCCAGAAAGCCGGTGTACTTGATATTACAAGACAATACCCTCTTATCAGCTTATCTATGAACTTTCCTCTGTTCATTCCCGATATTATTCCGAGAAAGAATCCCATGACACCTGATATTATCCACGCCGCAATCATAATAAATAAGGAATTCCCAAACTTTACGGCAACTACTTCCCCAACCGGCTGCCTGTACAGCAGAGATGTTCCCATGTCGCCTTTCAAGAAATCGCCCGCCCATGAAAGGAACTGTTCTGCCGGTTCTTTATTTACACCCCAGTACTCCTGAAGTTTTGCAATCTGTTCTTCGCTCATTCCTCCCAGAGCGGCCTGACCTATATTTTGCTGTAAAGGATCAACGGGAGACATTTTCATGAGCATAAATGTAATAATACTTACGCATATTACCAATAATATTATTCGTATAATATTTTTAATTATAAATACCGGTAATTTGCCGTTCATAATTAACTCCTGTTTTAGAAAAACACAAAAACAGCTGCCGTTTGCCCCATATAGCAATAAAACCGATATAATCCTTGTACATCGTGATACACATTACGGCAGCAGCAGCTGTTTAACAGTTATTTATTGATTATTTCCAAGTCCACTGATCTACATTATTTACGATAGACCAACCGTGTCCGTGCGGATGAATTTTCTGTTTTGCAACATTCAAACCACTCTTTACCCAATACAGATGATCCACATTACATAACCATATCCAAGGAATGTCACCTTCCTGAGTCACACCCGTATTTCCGTCCCACTGAGCCTTTTTCCATAAATCATAGGATTCTTCAAGGCTGTTTGCCGCAAGGGCATCGTCCATGTATTTATTAACGGTTTCATTTTTATATGGTGACAGTTCAGCCATCTTAACGGGAGAACTGTCAACCGAATGGTATATGTTGTATAACTCCATAGGTGTATGGGCGCCCCATCCCCATACAAGAGGCTGTGACTGTGCCTGATCGTATGCTACATCCCAGCTTGTACCCTCAGGATTCACTTTTATTCCGAGTTTGCCAAGCTGATTGGATACCTCTTCGGCTATTGCCTGTCTTACGGAATCACCGCTCGAAAAATATAACGTAATCTCGGCCTTCACTCCGTTCTTTGCGCGTATACCGTCAGAACCCACTTTCCAGCCGGCATCCTCAAGGAGTTTTTGTGCTCCTTCAAAATCATATTTCACTTCACCGGACGGGTTGTACCACGGCATGTTATCGCATACACTAAAAGCCTTGGTTCCGTGACCGTTCAGTACATTATTAACCAAAGCATCTCTGTCTATACCGATATTTATCGCCCGTCTGACATTTATGTCACTTGTAAACGCATTGCCGTATGTTACGCCGTTTACAGTCTTCGGAGCGATTGAAGGAAGATTAATCCCTCTGTTATCTACTGAGGCAACACTGAGAAGGTCATAACCGTTGACTTTTTCATTACTGTATGAAGCAGCCGTATGGGCAACATCAACTTTGCCGGCTGAAGCCGCTGCAAGCGCCGCATCTTCTTCCATAAACAAGACGGTTACCTTTTTCATCTTCGGAGCTTCCCCGTAATAATTAGGATTGGCTTCAAATATAACCTGCTGTCCCTTATCCCACTGTTTCATAATGTATCTGCCGGAGCCTACCGGATGTTGCCCGTAATTTGCGTCATATCCTTCTTCCGGCACTATTCCCACTATCGCCATTGTATACGGCCAAATGGAATATTCCTTCGTCATTTTGAATTCTACGGTATCTTCATCTACGGCGACCGCTTCTTTCAGCATTGTAAAATCATTTACAGAGCTGTTCTTACGGCAATTATTGTATGTAAACGCAACATCCTTTGCCGTAAGAGATTTTCCGTTGGTAAACTTTACATCATTTCTGATATCCACGGTCCATGTCAAACCATCCTCACTTACCCTGTAATCCGTAGCAAGATCTTTAGCAATTTTAAGATCCTGTGTGGTTGTTAATAATGTGCTTTGTATAAGCGGCTCGTGCACATGCTCTCCGGCTCCCCATCCGTATGCCGGATCAAATCCCGATTCGGGTTCTGAAGTTACAGGCATTGTTACCACCACCTCATCCTTTGCGGAATCTCCCTTATTATTTGTAACTGCGGCAGATCCCCCGGCGCATCCCGCAAACAAACCTCCCGAAAGGGCAAATATTACCGATAATCCCAAAGTCCTTTTTTTCATATTTCCTCCTGTTTGTATAATTTTTTTAATAATATAAAAAGATTGTTTATTTTTTAACCTATAGGGGAGGATAATTCTGTATCTGTAAATAGTTCTTTGTTTCTGTAATTTATTTTTTGATTAAAGCATTGTTGGGAATATCCTGAAATTAATAAACAGCATGGCGTTATACAATATAGAAATTAACCAATACGTTTTGATAATCGCAGTGCGGAACTGATAAAATATTTTGAAATAATTGTTTATGATGAATGAAATTTGAAGTTTAAAATTATACATTTTGTATATAATATATATTCATTTTTATCCTAATGCTCATCTTTATGAATAAAATATACTTAGGAAATAAATTGTATAAATATTAATACAGACTCATTTTAATTTTAGTTGTATACTGTAGAAACAGTATTAATAAATAATAATTACTGTAGGCTTGTTTTATTTATGCATTTACCATTAAAAGCGGATTTAAATGCATATAATATTAATTAAGTAGGAGGTTATACGGTTATGAAATATTCTGTAAATGATTCATGTATAGGGTGTGCTCTTTGTGCATCAATGTGTCCTGAAGTATTTTCAATGACAGATGACGGAGTTGCAGTTGCAATCGACGAAGAAGTTCCTGCAGATGCTCTTGATACCGCGGCAGACGCAAAAGAAGGATGTCCTGTTGAAGCAATTGAGGAAGCTTAATTCCCGCATAAAACACCTTCCCGTTGTATACCGCCTGAAAAGGCGTATACAACGGGAAGGTGTTTTTTTTAATATTTATAATTACAGTGTCGAATGTGTCAGCGTGGCGGGAGCTGCAAAGCAGCAAAACCACGCGTAATCATTCAGGCCAATCTCTTTAATTCATATGTATAATCACCTATAGTCTCATATACAATACCGGTGCCGTCAAATATTCCCTGAACGGCTTTTTCACGAACAGAGAAGAAATTTTGATTATCTCCTCCTGCCTCATCCCAGTACTTTTTATGAACATCTGATGTTTCTCTCCATTCGATACTGTCCGATGTATCTTTTATCAAATCATTGACTCTGTCGCAAGGCATTCCGTTAAGAATCAACGACTCAATGTGTTTATAAGCCTGTCCCAAATTAAGATTTTCTTCGGGTTTTCTTGTCTTTCCGACTTCATATGCAACATTACATATTTCATTTAATCTTTCCGGATGTTCTTTAAGAAGCTCTGTTACAAGATATGCAAGATTTCCTTCAACAAGACTTACTTTATCCTGCAGCCATCCGTGAATATTGGATTCGTCGCATATTTCCGCAAGTTCCCCCTTCGGAAGAGTTCCGCACCTGCGGGCAGCCGAATCATCTTCAATCCATCCTTTATCTTGAGCATATTCGGAAATTCTTTCAACTAATTCATTCTGAAATAATATTTTTCCGTACAACCATGTGTGAATAGGTCCTAAAAATGCACTCATTTTAAACCTCCGTCAGATTCCTGCATTTAATTTTTCCAAAACTTCCTCTGTTTCAACGCCGTGAACCATGC
The DNA here is from genome assembly GCF_054657495.1 of Howardella ureilytica. Lineage (NCBI taxonomy): Bacteria > Bacillati > Bacillota > Clostridia > Eubacteriales > Howardella > Howardella ureilytica. The sequence continues at coordinate 30,062 of NZ_BAAHYP010000012.1, forward strand.
AGGCATTTTCAAGTGATTCAGCCTGTGAAGCCGGGCAACCGAGGCAATGCATTCCGATTGATGTAAGTATTTCCTCAGCCTGTGGACTTATCTCTAAAATTTCACCGATATTCATATCTTTTGTAATCATAACCGTCTCCTTGTAATGTTTTTAATTTACATAATTGTTTTTATTTAAATAATATTTACAAATGTTTCATTGGCGATTATTCTATCACACTAGTATTTTAAAAAATGTTGTTATAACAACATTTTATTGTTTTTATAAATTTATAATTTAAATAAAAACTTCTCTCCCCGGATAATCCGAGAAGAGAAGTCAGAGTCTGTTTATATTATAAGTGATACCACATAAATGCACCCGGCATAATATATGTATTAAGAATAATTAAAAATACAAATACCGCATAAGCAATTAAGTTGAGTACCGTTGAAGCCTTTGCGGCTTTACCGTAATCGAAGTCCATTCTGCAGCCTTCCGCAATACATGCCGATGTTGCAACGATAGGAATTGAGAAGAACATTCCTATTCCGAACGGAGCGATTGCAATGGCTGCTCCGAGAAGAATGTATGAAACAATAACATCCTTTTTACTTGATACAAAGAAGTTAAGCAAAAATGCTATATAATATGCCGCAATACCGAATATAACGCCGAACGCAAGGTTATGTGTTCCGATAACAATCGTAACAACAAGGAGCATGACAATCGTATCTTTTATAGGATTCTTAGCCATCTTAATGATTGAATCCCAATTATAAACCTCAAAGCAAATATAAAACATTACCGCAATAAATGCAGCCAGAGGAATTGCCGAAAGCAGCGGCGACAATGCAAATAGAAGCACCGCCATGGTAGCACCGGTTACAAGTGATGAAAGTCTTCCCTTTCCGCCGCTCTTAACGTTGGCTGTTGAAGGAGCAATCATTGCACAACCCGGCATGGTTCCCAAAAATCCGCAAATAATATTACCGATACCCTGTCCCCTGCACTCTCTGTTAAGGTCGGTAATCTCTGTGGTCTTTGTTTCTTCGCCCACAACTCTTGATGTAAGCATGGTTTCAACCAATCCTATAAATGCAACCGAAAGAGATAATGGGAAAATGGTTGCAAAGCAATCCCATGTAAATATATTGCCGAAGTTTTCAAACACTGAACCGATATATGTATATTCAGGTGTAACGGAGCCCAAATCGGAAACTCTCATAATAGGAAGGTTTGCAAGAATACCTATTACCGCAACAACCACAACGCCGATTATTGCTTCCGGAATGGTGGCAAAGCCTCTGCCTTTAATAACTTTTTTAAGGAATTTAAATCCGACTATCGAGCCTACTCCTACGGCGATCATACCGATCTGAAGCCCCATTGTTTCAGGCTTTTCTCTTAAAAGCATCTGTATTTGAGATATAAGTATGATAGTTGCGAGACCGTTAACGAATCCGTGCATAACCGAATCCGGAATAAACTTTACTATCATACCGAATTTAACGAGACCCAAAACTATCTGAATAATTCCGGCTAATATTACGGCCGCAAACAGATACTCCGGATGTTCACCCGTTATGAATACTTTTGATATGAGACCCGTAAGAATTGTTGCCGTGGCGCCTGCACAGGCTGTTATTACACCGGGTCTGCCGCTTACGAACGAAAGTGAAACAGTAAGTATTATACAAGTAAAAAGCCCCATGTACGGAGGAATCCCAACCGCAAGCATAAATCCTATAACTTCCGGAAGAAGACAGAATGTGGCAACTATACCTCCCCATATATCTCCCGGAATGTTGGAGAACCAGGTATATCTTTCTCTCTGCCAAAAGGTCATCTCCTTATACGGAATGGCTTTCTTCTCATTTTCTGTATTATTACTCATAAATAAACAACGATACGATCGTACTCCTTTCTGAAAATTTTAACATTACGAAATATAATATACTTATATTTTTTTTCATATTATACTCTCATTTTTTATATAATGTATATAATTAGTTTAAGATTATTTAATTATTAAGGCATGACACTTACATAAAAATAAGGAATGAACCACAGGAAACACTGATTTCCACGGTCATTCCTTATAAATTGTATGATACTGCCGGAAACTGTTATGCGTCCTTCAATATCTCGTTAAGTGTTCTCCAACCGAGAACCGCACACTTAACTCTTGCAGGCATATGAGAAATATCTTCAAGCGCAGAGCCTTCCTCCAGTTCCGCAATCTCATCTTCGCTTGCCTCACCCTTTATCATTCTGAGGAAAATATCCGAAAGTCTGAGAGCTTCCTCTTTTGTTTTACCCTTTACAAGACTTGTCATGATATCCGCAGATGCCTGTGAAATTGCGCATCCTTCTCCGATGAATGCCGCATCGGCAATGACGCCGTCTTCATATTTAATCTGCAATACAATATCATCACCGCAACTTGGGTTTACGCCTTCTTTTTCAAATGTGAAGTCTTTTATCTTAAATTTATTTTCCGGATGTATATTATGGTCAGTCAATACTTCGTTATAAAATGTTCTGTTACTCATAACCCATTTCACCTCTTATTTCAGAAAGCGCCTTGGCAAATCTTTCAATATCTTCTACATTATTATAGAAAGAAATGCTCGCTCTGGTTGTCGATATACCTCCCGTAGGCTTCTCATCCTTCAAATCATACAGATGTTGAAGTAAAGGCTGCGCACAATGGTGTCCCGCTCTTACCGCAACTCCCTTTGTATCGAATATTGAAGCCACGTCATGAGGGTGAACACCGTTTACTCTGAATGTAATTATTCCTTCATGCTCATTTGCATCCTGTGAGCCTATTATTTCTATTCCGTTAATATCCTTTATTAATTCAAAAGCATATTGCGTAAGTGCGCGTTCACGCCTCATTATTGTATCAAAGCCGATTGTATCGATATAATCTATGGCCGCTTCCAGACCTACGGCATCTCCGACATTTACGGTTCCCGCCTCAAACTTATGAGGTACCTCCGCATATGTTGCGCCGTTTTTTGTAACGGTTTCAATCATTTCTCCGCCGTAAAGGAACGGATCCATTTCTTCAAGGAGTTCAAGTTTACCGTACAATACGCCGATTCCCATAGGGGAAAGCATTTTATGGCCTGAGAACACAAGATAATCACAATCTAAATCTTTAACATTTACCGGCATGTGAGGTACTGACTGCGCTCCGTCAACCAATATCTTTGCTCCCACGCTTCTTGCGACCTTGGCATATGATTTTACATCGTTAATCCTTCCGATAACATTTGAAACCTGTGTAATCGCAACCAGCTTAGTCTTTTCATTTACAAGATTTTTTAATGTTGCAATATCAAAGTTTCCCTCTTCATCACATTCCCAAAATACTACTTTAGCACCTGTTCTCTTGGCAACCTGAAGCCATGGAAGAAAATTAGAGTGATGCTCCGCAATACTTACAACAATCTCATCGCCTTCTTTTATGCCGTTTATTCCGAGGCTGTATGCCACCAAATTAATACTTTCCGAAGCATTTCTCGTAAATACTATTTCTTCCGTCTTTGCTCCGATGAATTCGGCAACCCTTGCACGTGCCTTCTCGTATGCATCCGTAGCGTCTACGCTCAGTTCATATACGCCTCTGAATGGATTGGCATTGTTTTTTTCGTAATAATTATTAACGGCTTCCAATACCTGCATCGGCTTCTGAGTTGTAGCGCCGTTGTCTAAATATGCTATTTTTCTGTTATTAATAAGCGGGAAATGTCTTCGAATTCTGTTACTGTCCAGTTCAAAATCCCTGTCTTCGGATATATTACTCATCTGTCTCTATACCTCCGTTAAAAGACTTTCTCGCGTCTCTTCTTACCTCATCATCCGGAATCTGTCTGCAGAATCCGCGAAGTCTGGCATCAGATATTATGTCATAAATATCGTCTTCTTTCAGACCTCTTGAGGACATATAGAATAAGAGATCTTCGTCCAGTTTTCCTATACTTGCTCCGTGGTTGCCCGCAACGTCTTCTTCACTGCAAAGAATTACGGGAATGGAACGACATATAACGTCATCGCTTCGCATAAGAACATTTTCGATTTCACCGCCTACGGCTCCGGCACATCCGTTTTTGAAATCTATGGTTCCTCTGAACACTTTCTCTGATGTACCCTGAAGCACTCCCTGTGCATCTATGTTACATTCCGTATTCGGAGCAATGTGATCTACAATGTAGTTCATATCAAGCTTATCGTTTCCGTTAAGGAAATACCCTATGTTCTTCTCAACTTTTGAAGCTTCTCCGCTGAGAGTTACTCTGCATCCCTGATATACGTCTCCGCCCACGAATAAATTCATAATTTTTATTTCGGCGTTGTCGTCGGTTTCTATACCGATATCGTTAAAGAAACGGTTATTTTCACCGAGTCTCGTTACCTGAATAATTGAAACTTTTGAATTTTTACCGGCTTTAACCAATGTCTTTGCCATGGATACATTTCCTTCATCGCCGCAACCGTCCGATGCGAAATCCATGAGAACGGTAAGCTCTGCGTTCTCTCCCGTTTCAAAAACAAATCTGTTGGCGTTTACCGCATGTTCTCCGTAATTAAATCTGAGAACCAAAGGCAACGACTCTTTAACTCCCGGCTTTATCACATATTTTGATGTTTCCGTAACCGTCTCGTTAAATATTTCATCAAAATCAGCTCCGAGAGATGCTTTTATGTTATCATACTCAGCTTTGTCCGCCTTTGTTTTATCTATTGAGGAAGGTATCTTCTCAGTATAATCATGTGTCGCACCTGATGCATCAAATGCAGTTATTTTGCCATGGTTCATTTTTAACCATCGCCAAGTAGGAGATGGTATATGGTTTAATGTAATTTCTTTAGTACTCATAATTCCGTTTCTCCTTATCCGATACTGCCCTTCATTTCAAGTCTGATAAGATTATTCATCTCAACAGCATATTCAACAGGAAGTTCCTTTCCGACATTATCGGCAAAGCCGCTTACAATCATAGCCTTTGCTTCTTCTTCCGAAAGGCCCCTGCTCATAATATAGAAAATCTCATCATCATTTATTTTACCGATTTTTGCTTCATGTCCCACATCGGCATACTGTGTTCTGATATCCATGGCCGGAATTGTATCCGATCTTGAAATATTATCAACCATAAGTGACTCGCAGGATACGGCAACTTTACTGTTTTTAGCATTTTTATTTACAACAACTGCGCTTCTGAATGTGCTTATACCGCCGTCTTTTGATATGGAACGGGTGTTAATATATGATGATGTATCAGGCGCATTGTGAACTACCTTTGTACCGGTATCGAGATTCTGACCTTCGCCAGCAAATGTGACGCCCGTAAATTCCGCTCTTGCACCCTTTCCGTTAAGAACACTCATAGGATAAAGGTAAGAAACATGAGAACCGAATGAGCCTGATACCCATTCAATCTTTCCGCCTTCTTCCACCTTGGCACGCTTGGTATTAAGGTTGTACATGTTCTTCGACCAGTTCTCAATTGTTGAATATCTTAAAGTCGCATTCTTACCTACATAGAGTTCAACGCATCCTGCATGAAGATTGGCAACATTATATTTAGGAGCCGAACATCCCTCTATAAAGTGAAGATATGCATCATCTTCCACAATAATAAGTGTATGCTCAAACTGTCCCGCCCCCGGAGCGTTAAGTCTGAAATATGACTGAAGCGGAATCTCAAGATGAACTCCCTTCGGAACATATACAAATGATCCGCCCGACCATACGGCACCGTGAAGAGCTGCAAATTTATGATCCGTAGGAGGAACAAGCTTCATAAAATGTTCCTTCACCATATCCGCATATTCACCGTTAAGAGCGCTTTCCATATCCGTATAGATAACACCCTGCTCCTCAACTTCTTTTCTTACGTTGTGATATACGACTTCTGAATCATACTGTGCTCCGACACCGGCAAGAGAATCTTTCTCCGCCTGAGGTATACCCAGTCTGTCAAATGTATTCTTAATGTCATCCGGAACCTCGTTCCAATCCGCCTTCATATCAGTGTTTGGACGTACATATGTAACGATTTCGTCTACATTAAGTTCTTCAATGGACGGACCCCAATCCGGCATCTCCGTTTTGTTATATATATCAAGAGATTTAAGTCGGAAATCTTTCATCCACTCCGGATCGTGTTTTTCCCTTGACAAATGTTCAACAATTTCCGGAGTTAATCCCTCTTCTATTTTGTAATTATCTTTTTCTTCGTCTTTTATATTGTAGATATTTCTGTCAATATCGGAAACGATTGTCTTCTCTCTCATAAGTTCACCTCACAAATCTACATTAATTTTCGTACTTTGCAAATCCGTTGTTATTGATTTCATCGATAAGTGAAGCGTCGCCCTCAGCAACTAAAGAACCTTTAACAAGTACATGTGTTTTATCCACGGTAAGAGCGGATAAGATCTTTGTGCTATGTGTAATAACGAGAAGTGCACCGCCTACTTTTTGGCGGTATGCTTCAATACCCTTAGACACCGTTTTAACGGCATCTACATCAAGTCCGGAATCCGTCTCGTCCAATATGGCAATCTTCGGCTTAAGCATAAGAAGCTGTAAAACTTCAGCCTTCTTTTTCTCTCCTCCCGAGAATCCGCAGTTTAAATCTCTTTGTAAATACTTTTCATCCATATCAAGAAGAGCCATGTTTTCTTCTACTTCTTTTTTGAATTCCCAAAATTTAATTCTCTTTCCTGTCTTTTGTTCCAATGCATTTCTCAGGAATTCACTGAGTGTAATTCCCGGAACTTCAACAGGTGCCTGGAATGATAAGAACACTCCGTCCTTTGCTCTTTCATTAACGGCTTCATCCGTAATATCTTTTCCTTCCAAAGCAATGGAGCCGTTTGTTACGTTATATCTCGGATTTCCCATGATTGTAAGACCGAGAGTTGTTTTACCTGCTCCGTTAGGTCCCATAAGTACATGAGTTTCACCGGCGTTGAGGTTAAGATCGATATCGTGAAGAATTTCCTTCCCGCCTACTTCAACCGTTAAATTTTTTATTTCCAATAAACTATCTGACATACAAACCTCCATTTACAATAAGCCTTTATATTGTACAATTATATTGTTTACAATTTATTTTGATATGAGTAATAATATATCTTTTATTATTTTAAATACAATTCACATTTTACTATATTTGTTAAAATAATTTCGTATTTGTATACAATATTGTTAAGTATATATCAATATTGTATATTCCACTTAACAAAACGGATATTACTCCCTCGCAAAACACGGTATTTCAAAGCAATACCGACATTGTTAATTACATACATGCTTTTCCCGTCAAAAAAGGACCGCAGAAAATGAATTCTCATTCATTTCCCTCAGTCCCTTTTATTAATTGCACCCGTATCCGATTATAAATGAAGAACTCTGTCTTTTATTTCCTGAGTCCTTCCCTGATTCCAGAATTGAGTACCTATGTATCCGCACGTTCTTCTTGCAACGTTCAGTTTATTTTCATCCGTATTACCGCAGTTAGGGCATTTCCAGATAAGCTTTCCGCTGTTATCGTTTTCAATCTGAATTTCACCGTCAAATCCGCAAACCTGGCAATAATCGCTTTTAGTATTAAGCTCGGCATACATTATGTTGTCATAAATATATTTCATGACTTCCAGCACCGCTTCAATATTGTTGGTCATGTTCGGAACTTCAACATAGCTGATGGCTCCTCCCGGACTCAAAGCCTGAAATTCCGATTCAAATTTAAGCTTTGTAAACGCATCTATTTCCTCTGTTACGTGTACATGATAGCTGTTGGTTATATAATTCTTGTCGGTAACTCCTTCAATCTTTCCGAATCTCTTCTGAAGGCACTTTGCGAATTTATATGTTGTTGATTCCAAAGGTGTTCCGTAAGGAGAGAATGAAATATTGGTTTCCGCTCTCCACTTGCTGCATTTATCATTTAAAAACTGCATTACACGGAGTGCAAATTCCTTTCCTCCGTCTTCCGTATGGGATACGCCCTTCATGTACTTTGTACATTCATTAAGACCCGCATATCCTAAAGAAATAGTAGAGTAATTGTCAAACAACAATTTGTCGATTACTTCTCCCTTTTCAAGTCTTGCCAATGCGCCGTTCTGCCATAATATCGGTGCAACGTCCGAAGGAGTCCCAAGGAGTCTTTCATGACGGTACATAAGAGCTCTCTTACATAATTCCGTTCTTTCTTCCATAAGCTCCCAAAAACGATTCTCGTCTCCGCCTGATGAACATGCGACATCAACAAGATTGAGGGTTACAACTCCCTGATTGAATCTTCCGTAATATTTGTGTTCTCCGTTTTCTCCGAGCCCCTCTGTATCGGCCGTAAGGAAGGAACGGCATCCCATACACGGATATACATCTCCGTTTTTAAGCTCGCGCATTTTCTTGGCTGATATGTAATCCGGAACCATTCTTTTAGCCGTACATTTTGCGGCAAGCACCGTAAGATCCCAATACTTTGAATCTTCTTTAATATTATCCTCGTCAAGAACATATATTAACTTAGGAAACGCCGGCGTAATATATACGCCCTTTTCGTTTTTTACACCCTGAATTCTCTGTTCCAGCACTTCTCTGATTACGAGGGCAAGGTCTTCTCTTGTCTGTTCGTCTTTTGCCTCGCTGAGATCCATGTATACCGTGACAAAAGGAGCCTGACCGTTTGTTGTCATAAGTGTTATCACCTGGTATTGAATTGTCTGAACGCCGCGTTTAATCTCATCAAGAACTCTTAATTCAGCCACTTGACGAATCTTTTCCTCGTCAGAATCTATCCCTGCCTTTTCAAATTCTTCCCTAACCTGTGAAATAAATTTCTTTCTGCTTACATCCACAAAAGGAGCCAGATGCGAAAGGGAAATACTCTGTCCGCCGTACTGAGAACTTGCAATTTGGGCAATTGCCTGAGTGGCTATGTTACATGCGGTTGAAAAACTGTGTGGCTTTTCGATCATTGTCTCGCTTATTACGGTACCGTTTTGAAGCATATCCTCAAGGTTAACAAGGCAGCAGTTATGCATATGCTGCGCAAAATAATCGGAGTCGTGGAAGTGAATAATGCCCTCTTCGTGGGCTTCGACTATATCATTCGGAAGAAGAAATCTTTTTGTTATATCCTTACTTACCTCTCCGGCCATGTAGTCTCTCTGAACGCTGTTAACCGTAGGGTTTTTATTGGAATTCTCCTGTTTAACCTCTTCGTTGCTGCATTCCAGAAGACTGAGAATTTGAGCATCTGTGGAATTTGATTTACGAACAAGTTCTCTTTTATATCTGTATGTAATATACTTTCTTGCAAGAGCAAATTTTGCCCTTTTCATAATTTCGTCTTCCACAATATCCTGTATCTCTTCAACAGATAAACTTCTCGTCATACCGTGTCCGACCTGCTTTACATGTTCAGCAATCTGTTCTATTTCCTCTGATGACAGCTTGTCACCTTCTATTACTTCATCATTGGCTTTATTTACGGCGTCTATAATTTTAACACCGTCGAACAAAGCCTCCGTACCGTTTCGTTTAATAATCTTCATGCCGACCTCCACAAGCAAATACAACTTATAGTGTAATTCTTTTAACTTAAAAATCCCCCGCAAAATCTTTGCAAGGGATATACTACTATATATTGTGTTTAATTACAAGATGTATACATTATATATACATATTGTATTTTTTAAAAACATTTGTAAATCGGCACCGCACCGATTAACTCTGGGCATCCAGCATTTTAAATATTTTATTTGCATCTCCCAAACTCGCTATAATTTGCATATGATCGCCTTCCCGGAACACATAATTGGCTCCCGGCATAATGTTTGTCACTCCGTCGGTCACCACACCTATAATGTTGATATTATATCTCGTGCTGACATTTAACTCCTTTATCGAATAACCTATCCACTCATTAATTATTGGCACTTCATATATGGAATAATCTCCGTCCAGTTCTATATATTCAAATACATGATTCGCCGAAGCTTTAACCGCAATACTGTGTGCGGCGTCCCTTTCCGGATATACAACCTCATCTGCGCCGTTTTTCAGAAGAAACTTTGCCTGAATTTCTCTGCTTGCGAGACTGATAACCCACTTTGCCCCCTTTTCCTTTGCAAGATTGGTTATTTCAAGAGAATTTTGAAAATTTTCTTTTATTGCCACTATTATTACATCAAAATTCTTTATCCCCAGAGCATCAAGTACATCGGGATTTGTACAGTCACCGATTCTCGCAGCGGAAACATCCGTGAAGAAGTCTCTGAGCTTCTCTTCTTTCTGGTCAACAATCATAATATCATTATCGAGTTCGATAAGTTTTCTGCACACATGTTTGCCGAACTCACCCATACCAATTATCAAAAAAGATTTCATTATATAACCTCATTAACCCACATTTACATGCTCAACAGGATATGTAATAAGCGGAGTTTTCTTTCTTACCTTAAATGATACCGCAAATGTAACGGTTCCTATTCGACCGATAAACATCAGTAATATAATAACTACCTGAGATACGGGCAAAAGTTCCCTTGTCAGTCCGGCAGAAAGCCCCACCGTACCCATGGCGGAAAACACCTCTAACATAAGGGCTCCCATATTTACATTCTGTATGGCACTTATTATAAGCGTAGCCACGGAAACAAGCATTACATTGAGCCACAACACAAGAGACGCCTGATTGATATTCTCTTCGCTGATTCTTCTTTTTCCGATGTGCACGCCGCTTCTTCCGAATATATGGCTGAATACATATACAGTCATTATTACAAGAGTTGTTGTTTTTATACCGCCTGCCGTAGAACCTGAATTTCCTCCTATAAACATTAAGAAACAAGTAAGCATTTTGCTCGGCTGTGACATTAAGTTAAGATCAACGGAATTCATGCCTGCCGTTCTCGGCGTAATACTTGCAAACATGCCTGACATAATTGCCTGAGGGGCGCTCATATCGGCAAATGTATTATTCCGTTCAAAGATAATATAAAGCACCGTACCGGAAGCTATTAAAACAATGGTAGACACAAGAACTATTTTTGTGTGTAATGCGAATTTTTTAAATCTAAATTTCTTCGTGAGGATATCGTCCCATACGAGAAATCCCAATCCTCCGACAACAATAAGCCCCATGATTGTATACAACACCAAAGGGTCATTCATATAGCTCGTCAGAGATGAATATTCCCCTTTGAATCCCAAAATATCAAATCCTGCATTACAAAATGCTGATATGGAATGGAATATGCCGTAATAAGTGCCCTTAATGATACCGAGCTCCGGTATAAATCTTATACATAAAAGAATTGCACCTATTCCCTCAATAATAAATACTCTTACAACAATCTTCCTGAGCATTCTTACGACTCCGTTCATTCCGCTTGAGAAAATACTCTCCTGAATAAGCGCACGCATATTAATGCTCATTCTTTTTCTCGTAAGCATGTAGAGCATTGCCGTAATTGTAACAACGCCGAGTCCGCCGATTTGAATAAGACACAATATTACAATCTGCCCAAACAGCGACCAGTGAGTATATGTATCCGCAATTACAAGACCTGTTACACATGTTGCGGACGTGGACGTAAATAAACTGTCCAAAAAGCCCGTAACTTCCACGGTCCTTGAGGATATAGGCAGCATGAGCAATAGTGTACCAGTGAGAATCACCAACGCAAATCCGAAAGCAACTATTTGAGCTCTTGAAAATAATATTTTGTTGATTACTTTTTTATCCTGTGACATAATCTGCCCTTTTTAGTCTAAATATTTTATCAATATATTATACCTTAAATAATTAATAAACAAAATGAAATAAATATTCATATATGGTTTCATTTCGGGCTCTGACAGAGTTGCTTCACGGCTCACATGTTGCAGGACATAAAAATGCTCCCTCGGTATCGCATATATCATTACATATGACATATCCGACAACTCGGGAGCGTCTTTATGATGCTTTATAAAGCTTCGGCAAAATTAAAGTAAATCGTGTAATTCTCCCGGAAAATCGATAATATTAACTCTGTTTCCGAGCTGTCTGAGAAAATCTTTATCTCTATATCCCCATGACGCCATTATTACATTTACATTGCCGTTTAAAGCAAATTTATAGTCCACTTCGGAATCACCCACATAAACCATTAAGTGACTCTTCACCTTCATTTTTTTAGATAGGTAAAGAAGAGCATCCGGAACCGGCTTATTTCTGAATCCGGCATTGCTTCCTATTACATAATCAAATTTATTGGGCATCAGTTTATTTACTATATCCTTGGCTATGGCATCATCCTTATTGGTGATTACCGCCAACTTGTAACGCTTTTTATTTTTCAGGTATCCGAGAAGCACCTTTATACCCGGATATGTGATGGTTTTTTCCGTATCGTGTTCTTTATAGTATTCAAGAAATTCTTTGTAGCACTTTTCTTTTATTTCATCACTCGCATTTTCAGGCAAAACGTCTGAGATTAATTTTCTTGTTCCGTTGCCTAAAAGAGGAATAATTTCTTCCCGTTTGACGGTCGTAAATCCGTTTTTATCAAGGGTTGCGTTAAGTGCGTCCGCCAAATCCCCGCCGGAATCAATAAGAGTCCCGTCTAAATCAAATACTATCAGTTTATAATAATTTTGATTGTTTTTGTTTAGTATGGCTGCCACGATAAATATCGCAATTCCGACTAAAACCACAATCACTGCGTTCATTATTTCCATGACAATACCTCTGCTGTTCTGCTTTCCGTATTACGGTATGCTAATCTGTCATAATTACATATACAATCTTTTTAAAATATACGCATTCAATTCTAACACATAAATAATCTAAAGCAATAAAAAAAGATGCCTGAAGGCATCCGGATAATGAGAGCGCGAGACGGGGGTCGAACCCGCGGCCCCCTCCTTGGCAAGGAGGTGCTCTACCACTGAGCCACTCGCGCTTAAAACATATTATAAAGTTTTGTAATTGTAATGCATACAGATATATCCGTATACAAGAGCGCGAGACGGGGGTCGAACCCGCGGCCCCCTCCTTGGCAAGGAGGTGCTCTACCACTGAGCCACTCGCGCTTAAAAGCAAATCGCCGTATGTCTTAGCGACTTGCTTATAATATCAATATATCGAATTATTGTCAACCTTAATTTTACAAAAAATTACTCTCCTTCGAGTTCCGGAATATAGCAGCTGCATGCAACAGCGTAAGCTCCGTAACCGATATGAGTTGAAATACTCATAGGCAATGGTTCTGCCGTAAAGTCGAGATTACTGAATGTCTCCTTTACACGGTCTTCCCATATCTTTCTTTCGGGATCGTCATATGTCAATGTATATGACGCCTTCATGTGAACTTTATTCTCTGCCGCAAACTTTGCAAATCTGCCGTCAAGGTCTTTTTTCATGGCCTCAAGCATAATATTTTGAGCCTTGTTCATACCTCTTGCTTTGGCATATGAATCTAACTTTTCACCCTGAATCTGCAATACGGGTTTAATCTTGAGCAGAGTTCCGATGGCAGCCGCTGCAGGAGTAATACGTCCTCCCTTTTTAAGATGCTTTAAAGTCTGTAATGTAATATATATGGAAGAATTAAATTTCTCTCTCTCTAAAATATTTTTTATATCAAGAGCACTGAATCCGTGTTCCGCAAGATGAAGAGCGTCGAGTACCGACTGTCTCATGGTAACGGAAATTCTCTGATTGTTAACAACCTGAACCTTACCGTCATAATCCCCGGCAAGCATATTTGCCGTCTGGCATGTTCCGCTGAGTCCCGATGACATAGGGATAAATACAACTGATTCATAGTCCTTTAACAAAGCATCAAAATGTTCCGTCATTGACTGCATGCTTGGCTGACTTGTAGTAATATTCGCATCACCGTCCTGGATCTTAAAGAAGTCTTCATATGAAAGATCTTTCCATTCAAGATATGTTTCACCGTCTATAATAATAGGCATAAGTATAAGACCTATACCGAGATCTTCAGCTTCTTTAGGAGTAATACCACTGTTAGTATCCGTGAGTATCGCTACTTTTCTCATAATAAAATCCCCTTCATACTTTTTAAATTGTATTTATGATAAAAAGTACATTTTTAAACATAATTCATAACAATAACAAATAAGTAATTATATAAAAATAAGCACCTTTATTATCAGACTGAAAAGTTAAGTCATAAGACCAAACCCTTCATACAACAAAGGTACTATTTGTAATGTCATAATCACTTAATATTTATGTAAACGATTATATCATATTGATTATGGAAATTTAAGAGTTTTTATGGTAGTTTTCGATACTACATCCGACGGTTATTAAACACATATGAGACATTTGTATGATTTATATTTTTACATTTCTTTTATATACGCTTCTGCACATATTCCACGATATCGTATATAAAACGGCGGCTGCTCCCCATGTTATGGGATAAATCAAAGCAACGCTTACCACAGTCTGCACATTAATAACTGAAATTAATATCAATAAAAGACTTCTCATTACAACAAATGAAAATACGGATACCGTCGTAGCCAGTGCAGAGCGACCCACGGCACGAACTCCGTTGGACATGCATTCCAATATAAGGTATATCCAATAAAACGGAACCGTTGTATATATTATGCGAAGCCCCAAATCTATTACACTTAAATCCGAATTAAATATTCCGAACAAAAAATTGCCGAATATCAATGTGGCGGCTTCAATCGGGATGATTATCATCAACCCTGTTTTTATACAGGTCTTCATAACAAGATCCAATCTTTCGACTTTTCCGGCTCCTATATTTTGACTCATCGCATACATAACTGCCTGCCCAATTGACAATATCGGATAATACATAAATAATTCGATTTTAAAGTAAGCCGTAAACGCACTTATTGCGTCAACTCCCAAAGCATTTATATTAGCCTGTACAAACATATTGGATATTGTAACCACCATGGTTTGAATTGAAACAGGCAGACCTAATATGAACACGGCCCCTAAAATGCTCTTTTCACCGATAACATCTTCTTTTTTTGACAACCTGTCTATTGTACCGTCATTTTCGTTTTTGGCATTTATCATACCTGCCGTATAATTTTCTTCATTTTTTACCGTTGAATCAATAATGTTTTCGTCATACTTCATGTCAAAGTTTTGTGCTTTTATATTTTTTCTCATATATCTAATCATAAGAAATGCACTTATCCCCTGAGAGATTACGGTTGCCCACGCAACCGCTCCGATTCCGTTGTCTGTTATATTTATCAACAGCAAATCCAACGCTACGTTCATCCCTCCCGATATGCTCTGATAAATCATGGGAGTCCTTGAATTACCGGAGGCACGCGACATACCCGAAAACATATTAAAAATCGCCATAAACGTAATACTTATCAAATATATTCTTAAATATGTTATCGCAAGTTAAAATATATCATCCGGCGTCTGCATCAGCATCAATATCCACGGTGTAAATATATACCCTAAAACGGTAATTACGAGTCCGAGGCAAACGGCAAGTATGTTTGTATATCTGTATATTTCCTTTTTTCTTTTGTAATCGTTTGCTCCGCAGGCTCTTGCATAAAGCATTCCGACGCCCATTGACAAGCCTCCGAAAAGTCCTATTGCCAATGTTATTACCATACTGCCTGAACCGATTGCGGCAGAAGCGTTTTTCCCGATATAATGTCCCGCAATAATAAGATCTGCCGAATTATATGCCTGTTGAATTAAATATGCCACAATCAGCGGGAATACAAATTTTATTATTTTCTTTTCAAGTGCTCCCTGCACAAAAGAAATATCTCCCTTATTCACGGTTTCCCTCCCGATAATATAAAATCCCTTATATTATATGACTGATCGTTCATATAATATAAGGGGGTATGGGGGATATAAATGACTTTATGCCATATCATTGCCGACTGCCGTTTTTCTTAATTTATTCCATATTATCATAAGAAGTACAACAGCAAGACACCATGTAGATATATATATGACGGATACATTTACCACGCTTTGAATATTTAAAACATTTATTATTATATACAAAAACGTTCTGAGTCCGACAAATGTTGTTATTGATACAACAGTAGCCGTAATTGTCTTTCCCATGGCTCTTACGGCATTGGACATGCACTCATATATTAAGTAAACAACATAGAACGGAGCTATGATTCTTATTATTTGCGTTCCTACTTCTATCACTCCCGGTTCCGAATTAAATATGCTTACAAGATAAGGTGCAAATATTGTTTCCAGTGTTTCGAGAGGTATAATCATCGCAAGCCCGATTTTTAAACAGGTCTTAATTACAAGACTGATTCTTTCGGTCTTCCCGGCTCCTATGTTTTGATTGGAGGCAATAAGCAATGCCTGTCCCACGGATACAGCCGGATAATATATAAACAGCTCTATCTTGAAAAATGCCGTATAGGCGGTTATGGTATCAACTCCCAGAGTATTGATATTTGCCTGAAGAAACATATTGGAAATTGACATTACCATGGTTTGAAGAGCAACCGGCATTCCGAGGGCAAATATGGCGCTTACAATATTGTCGCTTGTCATATACTTTTCTTTTGATTTTTCCCTGTTATTGTCTGCCGGAGCATCTTTTACGGATGTTTTATCGTTTCCTTTTTCATCCTTCTTCGTTTTGTCACCTGATGTGTCATGATTATTTAATTCGCCGACAACCGCCTCGACAGATTTATCGTTAATTTCTTCGCATTCATTTGTTTTACCGGATTTTTCATGTACGACATTTGTATCTCCGTTGAATATTTTTCGCATATTTTTTGCGAGATATACGGATATTAAAACAACTCCTATTCCCTGAGCTATCACCGTTGCAACGGATACCGCAACGATACCGTTGTCCAGGATGTTAACGAGAATAAGATCTAAAATTACATTTATTCCTCCGGCAATCGTTTGAAATATCATCGGAACGGATGAATTCCCGACTGCTCTTATTATTGACGCGAACATTTCGAAAACAGCCATAAATGTAATACCCAAAAAATATATTCTGAAATATATGACCGTAAGTTCAAAAATGTCATCGGGAGTCTGCATTAATTTAAGCAGATACGGAGAAAAAATAAAACCCGCAACGGTTACGCCTATCCCCAGTGCAACAGCGACTCTGTATGAGCAATGATATATTTTCTTTTTTCTTTCGTTGTCACCCGCACCGTATGCTCTTGCAAATAACATACTCACTCCCATTGCCAAGCCGGAAAACAGTCCTATGGCAATCGTTATAAGCAAACTGCTTGCGCCGATTGCCGCAGAAGCATTTTTACCCATGTAGTGACCGACTATGATCAAGTCCGCAGAGCTATATGCCTGCTGTATAAAATATGCCATTACGAGAGGAAGCACGAATTTTAATATTTTTTTATTAAGCGGCCCCTCCGTGAATAATATTTCACCCTTACCCATTACAATCTCCATAAAACGGCAATATACGGAATCCGTACCGTTGTTACTTTTTATACTAATTGGTATATTATATGCCTAAGCGAATAAATTTGCCACCGAAACGTTCTGTTTACCTAATTATTTATTATGCGTACCGGCAAAATATATCGCAATAATACAAATAATAGTATAATAACTTTACAAAATAACCGAAAGGCGAACCACATTGCATAATCATCATATGTGTCAGGTATCATTATGGACGGTTTTACAATTAAAAAATTCAAAAGAAGTGACGATTATATAAAGAAACTTATAAAAAACGAGATTGTATATACGGATATTTCGGTATTTTCCGAAGAATATGCCGAATTTCCCGTATATGTGTTACATTCCGGCGGAGAACCCGTAATAATCGCAACATTTGTAATATATGATTATAATCAGTTAATTATACCTTATAATTATCTTCCGGAAGCTCCGAATCTGGAAAGTGAAGTATATTTAGCTTATACGGAAAAATTGAAATATTGCAATATCGATATTGAAAATGCATTGGACTGTATGTTCAATGAAATAAAAAAAGACTTTAATGACTTCACCGACGGTTATACCGTAACAAAGGTACTGTGCAGAAAAAAAGATATTTCGGAATTATCGGAAGTATATAATAAATCACATAACTATTATCTGACAGTTACGGGATTATTCGCGGAAAAATATGAACCGTCTCTTGCGGAATGCCTTTTTTCTCTTGATAAAAAGACATTTGAAGATAATTCGGAATATTTTAATTCGTTGCGCGAAAGCATCACAAAGTCATCTGATTTTAACGATGCGGAATTCTCTTACGGTATGATATATGAAAATGAATACGAATCAGCCGTTTATCAGGAAGGCCGTATGGCAGCGTCCGCCCGAATTACTCTTGTGGGAAATGCGGCATTTTTGAGTTCCGTTTATGTCGATGTTGAATACAGACACAAAGGTCTTGCAACCGACCTGCTGGTATTTACTTTCGGAGAATTCTTCTCCGAATATGACAATACTGTTTTACTTAATATACGAAATGACAATAAATATGCCTTATGTCTGTATAAGAAGTTATTGTTTAAAAATATTGTTGAAAAAAACGAGTTTTTTGTAATTATTTGATTTATCGTCACTCATTATTTGATTATGTCACAGACATATAATAACCCCTTCTTTATATGCGGAAGCCTGTGAATACCTTTAAGGTATTCTTAAAATCATACTCCCGTTATATAAAGAAGGGGTTTTATTATTATGAATAAATATCAGATTTTGTTCGCCGTTATATTCTGTCTGCTATTACATCCTGCATATCATAAAGTCCCGCTGCTTTACCTGCAAGAAACGCCGCTGCTTCTACCGCACCCTTTGCAAATACAGCCTTGGAATACGCCGTATGCTTAAATGTAATCACCTCATCTTCTCCGGCGAATATCACTTCATGTTCTCCGACGATATTACCGCCGCGAACGGCACTTAAGCCGATTTCTTTTCTGTCTCTCGGCTTTCTTTCGTTACTTCTGTCATACACGAAATAATAATCGTCTCCGGCACTTTCTCTGAGAACCTCTCCGAGGGCCATTGCCGTTCCGCTTGGAGCATCTACCTTTTTGTTGTGATGTTTCTCGACAATCTCCATATCAAATCCTGCCGGTTCAAGTGTATTCACCGCACTTTTTAAAAGTTTGAAAAGCATGTTAATACCAAGCGACATATTAGCCGATTTGAGTACGGCCACACTCTCGGATACCTTCTTTACCCTTTCAAGCTGATTTTCACTTAAACCCGTTGTGCAAAGTACAACCGGAATCTTTCTCGCTTCACAATAGTCAAGAAGACCGTCAATGGCTGCCGCCGAAGAAAAATCCACTATTACGTCAGCTTCAACATTACATTCATTAATATCCGAGAATACAGGAAATCCGTTCCTTGCTTCTCCTCTTGTGTCTATTCCGGCCACTATCTCACAGCCTTCTTTTTCATTAACTATATTAACAACGGTCTGTCCCATATGACCGTTACATCCATGTAAAATAATCTTTGTCATTGTAAAATACCGTAATCCTGCATTGCCTTTCTAAGTCTTTCCACATTTGCCGATTCCATCTCCGTAAGCGGCATACGAAGCGGACCTACCTGAAATCCCATTAATTCAAGAGCTTTCTTTACCGGAATAGGATTTACCTCACAGAATAATGCATCAATGAGCGGAAGAGCCTTGAATTGAAGCTCTCTTGCCTTTTCTGTGTTTCCGGCTAAAAACTCTGCACAAATATCATGTGTCTGACGAGGAGCCACATTTGAGAGAACGGAAATAACACCCTTTGCCCCTATGGACATTAAAGGAACTATAAGTCCGTCCTCTCCGGAATACATATCAAGGCAGCCTTCAGCAAGCTGCATGGTCTTTGTCTCAAGACTCAGATTTCCCGTAGCCGCCTTTATTGCGACAATGTTATCCACATCCCTGGCAAGAGATACCGCTGTTTCCGGAGCAATCGTACAACCGGTTCTGCTCGGAACATTATACATAATAATCGGAGTATCATCCACCGAAGCGGCAATTTCCTTATAATGCTCATACATACCTTTCTGAGTACACTTATTATAATAAGGCGTTACTATTAAAAGAGCATCTGCTCCCATTCTCCTTGCATCTCTTGATAATTCAACAGCTGTTTCCGTACTGTTGGATCCTGTTCCCGCAATAACCGGAACTCTCTTATTAACATAATTAATTGCATATTCGATTACTTCCATATGCTCTTTTTCACTTAAAGTCGCGGATTCACCTGTTGTGCCGCACGCTACGATTGCATCGGTTCCATTTTCAATCTGGTAATCTATGAGTTTTCCGTATGCTTCGTAATCTACTTCCTTTGTTCCTTCTTTCATCGGTGTAACTATTGCAACACCCGCACCTGTAAAAACAGCCATAATTCCTCCTAAAAAAATAAATTTATTAAGAAAATAGTCATATTCATTCCCGATTTAATTATCATACGGGTGCAAGATATAAGTCATCTTACATAAATAAAACCTTCTACAAAAATAAATGCAGAAGGTCACTGGGTGTTATCGAACTATATAAAGCTTTTCGCTTAAGTAGCTCCCCATCAAACGATGACAGTCAGACAGTTATTAACTGTCTGCCCAGCTTCGAATACATTATGCTGTAATCTCACTTCGGCAATCTTCCCTTTCACAAGACATCATACGCGCATAAACGTCCGTCCTGCTACTCTTTAAGATTGCGACCTCTACTTTCTAATTGTGCCAACTATAACACCCAAATATATATAAGTCAAGACTAAGCTGTTTTATTTACATGTTTAACGAATAATCTTGCAACGACTCCGCACACTGCACCTGTTATCACTCCCAATACTATAAATATCGGAGTCATAAAAATAAGCGTGGGAGTGCTTAACAAAAGCATGGCAACCGCTACCTGAGTTATATTGTGACACACTCCTCCCACGGCGCTCACCGCAATAATGTTAAGCTTATCTGTTTTTTTCAAAAGGGACATAACCGCCGTACTTACCATGCCTCCCGAAAAACCCAACACAAATGTATTAAAATTGCCGAATAATAAACCTGAAAGAACTATTCTTATTATGTTTATTATGAAAGCATCTCTGGGACCGTAAAGATAAAGAGCCGCTATAATTGCTATATTGGCAAAACCCAGTCTCATACCCGGAAACGGATACGGTATGGGCAGCAGACTTTCGATATAGCCGAACACCATCGCCATGGCAGCCAACATTCCGCATAAAGCAAGTTCTCTTGTCCCTCTTTTTCCTGTATTACTCATATTAATTTACCATGGAATCCACGCCGTCACTTCCGCCCACTATTTCTACCACAACTCTGTGTGGAATACATGTTATTGTCTGACCGGGTTTTGATATGGCCGCGGAATTTACACAAATCTGATTATCGCAATCGGCTTCCGTTACATCTACCGTACCGTTGTGTATTTCTACTATGTTATATCCTCCGTTATAGCCCTCGACTTTTATTGTCTGATTCTGATTAATACTTACGGTTTTGACAGTCCTTCCGTCAACTTTTATCAAAACAGACGAGGCGGGTCCTCTGTTCATCAGCCAAAAAACAACCGCAAGTATACCTGCGGCCGCAATAATTGCAATGATTACAATTAAACCCGTTCTGTTTTTTTTCTTAGTCGCATTGACATTATTTTCCAAAGGCATATTTTTTCCTCTACATTAAAATATATACAAAAAGATTGTTGTATCTGATAAATAATATTATCAATACAACAATCTTTTATCAAGTTAAATAATTAGCTGTGTCTAACTATATTTACTTTAAGCCTGTTCTGCCGCCGGTTTTTCTGCCTTTGGCTTGCGAGGCTCAAACTGAATAACCTTAGTAGGACATTTAGCCGCACATTTTCCGCAGTTAATGCATCTGTCATAATCTATATGAGCAATGTTATCCGTAACCACGATTGCTGTTTCCGGAAGAGGACATTGCTTCTCACATATTTTACATCCGATACATCCCGTTGAACATACTTCCTTTACGTCCTTACCGAATTCCTTTGAAGCACAGGCAACTTTTGTACGTGCCTTAGCAGGAATAATTTCGATTAATGCATTAGGACATGCCTTAACACACAGTCCGCATGAAGTACATTTCTCAGGATCGACTACCGCAATTCCGTTAACAATATGTATTGCATCATATTCACATACCGCCACGCAGTCACCGAAACCGTCACATCCGTATGAGCATGCTTTCGCACCGCCTCCCGGAGCAACGGATGCCGCTGCGCAGGTTTTGATTCCCGTATACTCATAATTGGACTTAGCTTTTTCACAATCGCCCATACATTTTACAAAAGCGGTTGTCTTTTCCATCTCTCCGGCTTCCGCACCCATAATACCTGCTATTATCTCAGCAGTTGATGCACCGCCTACGGGACATGCCGTTACGGGAGCTTCGCCTTTTGCGATTGCCGCAGCCGCTCCGTCACAACCCGGATATCCGCACGCACCGCAGTTACTTCCCGGAAGAACTTCCCTGACTTCAGCTTCCCTTTCATCTACCGGAACTTCAAATTTTTTACTGGAATAAGTAAGAAATATGCCCAATGCAATTCCGATAGCGCCGACAACCACAGCCGCTATAATAAAGCCTGTCATTTACGCTCACCCCCTACTTTTTATAAAACACCTGAAAAACCAATAAATGCAATTGACATTAAACCTGCCGTTATTAATACGATAGGCATTCCGCGAAAACTTACAGGTATGTCATTTCCTTCGATTCTTTCACGAATTGAAGCCATAAGCAGAAGAGCTATGGCAAATCCCAATGATGTACCGAATCCGCTGGCTACCGATTCTATAAAATTGTAATCCTTCTGTACGTTGGTAAGAACGGCACCGAGAACGGCACAGTTTGTAGTTATAAGCGGAAGGTACACTCCGAGTGACTCATACAATTTAGGATTGCTCTTCTTAATATACATTTCAAGGAACTGTACCAAAGAAGCAATAACAAGAATGAATACTATGGTATTCAAATATGTAAGGTCCAGAGGTACCAATACAAATTGATATAATAAACTGCATATTGCCGATGATATGGTTATAACTGCAATAACAGCGCCTCCCATACCCGTCGAAGTCTTAATTCTCTTCGATACGCCGAGGAAAGGGCAAAGACCGAGGAACTGACTGAGAACAACATTGTTAACAAATGCCGCACTTACAATAATCAAAATAAGATTCATTCTTTAGTTTCCCCCTCTCCCGTCTTTTCTTTAACAACAACATCAATAGGACGGCTCTTTATCTCCACCTTATTTTTGTTGTTCATTTCGGCAATGGTTCTGCCTGCACATGAATCTATTGAACAGGATGCACATCCGCCGTCCTGTGTATAGTCCGGAACTTCAGCCTGAGGAAGTCCCTTCTTTCTCTTTGCCCTGTTCATAACCGCTGTCATAAACGCAAGTACAAAGAAGGCTCCCGGAGCAAGTACAAAAATACTTGCAGGTTCATACCATGTTCCTTCGGGAAGTTTAAATAACTGAGTTGCACCTGTTGAAAAAACAGTTCCGCTTCCCAAAAATTCTCTTATCGCTCCGAGAATGGTAAGTGTCATCGTAAATCCGAGACCTACGCCGATACCGTCAAATAATGAAAGTATCGGACCGTTTTTTGCAGCATATGATTCCGCTCTTCCCAAGATAATACAGTTAACAACTATAAGCGGTATAAATATACCCAGAGATTCATATAAATCAGGAACGAATCCCTGCATAAAGAACTGAATTATGGTAACGAGTGAAGCTACAATAACTATATATCCCGGAATACGAACACTGTTCGGTATAAAATTTCTGAGAAGAGATATTATTAAGTTTGAAAGAGCCAAAACTATAAGCGTTGATGCTCCCATTCCCAAACCGTTTATTGCCGATGTCGTAACGGCAAGTGTGGAACATATACCAAGCATTCCGACAAGTATCGGATTCTCCTTGATAATACCGTTACCTAATCTTTCTAATATTTTCTTACCCAATCGGAACACCTCCTACCGTCTTTAAGCCCGGCGTTGAATACACCGTCTTAGCCGTTACAACGGCTGCATTAATTCCGTTGTTAATTGATTTGGAAGTTATCGTCGAACCGCTTAAGCTGTCAATTTTTTCAGTTTTATCTTTTACATCTTTTTTAAGATTACCCGTTCCGTCCTTCACTATTGTGAAGTTGTCCGATGCAACTCCCACATACTGTTCAAGATGTTCCGGTTTTGTCTTAGCCTGCATGCCGAGACCCGGTGTCTCGGCTATGGAAAGGAGTTCAACCTTGTTAACTCTGCCTTCCGCATCTACTCCTACGGAATAGCTGATATCTCCGTTATAACCGTCATGAGACGTTACATTAACAACCGTACCCACAACCTTGTCGCCTTTTAATCCTACCAACACCTTGTTGACTGAAATATCTGAATGTACTCCCGGAGCATTGGCAAGAACAGGCTTCATTGTCGATTCAATATTGGAGTCATTGTAATCCGTATTGTCAATTTCTTCATATTTGTCCGCCTCAGGAACGACTAATTTATATGCCTGTTCCTGCTTTTTCTGCGCGGCTTCCGCAACGGGCCCCTTCGTAACATTATATACAACACCGAGAGCCGCCCCGGCCACTACCGTAAGGAGCAGCAGACGAAGTGCGTCTTTTACCTGTTTGCTCATTTCCTATCAGCCTCCTTTTTCTCAGGTTTGATCCAACCGAACGGCTTAGGAACTGATGCCATATCGAGAAACGGTGTAAGCAGGTTGGCTATAATGATTGAATATGCCACACCTTCCGAGTTCGGTCCCAACATTCTGAATAAGAATGTAAGCACACCGAGGATCAATCCGAAATAAATCTTACCTTTGTTAGATACCGGACTTGTTACATAGTCCGTAGCCATGAAGAAAGCTCCCAGAATGATACCGCCGCTGCACACTTCCATAAGTGTGTACATAATATCAAACTGATGTCCCGGCGCCAGGAAGAATGTCATGGCTGCAAACATTCCTATGTAAGAAAGAGGAATATGCACCTTGATTACTCTTTTTATAAGTAAGTATACGGCTCCGGCAAGCAATAACATTGCTGATGTCTCTCCGATAACACCGTTATTTGTACCTATGAACATTGAAAGAAGATCGGTTGCTCCTACCGCCTCTCCTCCCGGTTTTAAAATCTGAAGAGGAGTAGCTCCTGAAACACCGTCAATAACAAAATCCGTCATAGGTTTTGTATAAGCAATCAGCAGGAAACAACGAGCCGCCAATGCCGGGTTCATAAAGTTTTGACCCAAACCGCCGAACAGCTGCTTAACAATAATAATTGCAAATGCGCATCCTACCACTTCCATCCATATAGGAAAAGTTGACGGGATGTTCATTGCAAGAAGAAGACCGGTTACGGCGGCAGACATATCTCCCACCATTACTTTCTTCTTCATTGCCTTTTGATAAATCGCCTCAAAAGCTACACATGCAAAAATGCCAACCAATAATCTGATAAGAGCCGGTACACCGAAGTTGTATACACCAAATGCCGATGCCGGAATAAGCGCTATAAATACATCAAGCATTATCTTTTGAGTTGTATTTTTGCTTCTGACGTGCGGACTTTCCGATACATGTAATAAACTCACTTCTTTACCTCCGCCCTTTTCTTTTTCTTTTCAGCCTTAATAATTGAATTCATCGTCTTAAATGACTGCTTAAGAGGAATCTTAGCAGGACAAACATATGAACAGCATCCGCATGCTATACAGTAATCACCGTACATCTTTAAAAAGCCTTCCTTATCGCCGTTATTTGCCAATTTATACATTTTATTAGGCATAAGGTATATAGGACATGCGAATCCGCATTTTCCGCAATTAATACACGGCGTCGGAGGTTCATTTGCGGAAACCTCATCTTTTTTAAGTGCAAGGAGGGATGAAGCCGTTTTTGTAACGGATGATGTCAAATCATACATTGCGAATCCCATCATGGTACCGCCGTTAATATATTTTTCCGGATCCTGAATTGTTCCCCCCGCAGCTTTAAGAACTTCATTATAAGGTGTTCCGATGCGCACTCTGAAATTTCCCGGATTAGCGATATCGTCACCGCTTACGGTAAATATTCTTTCTATACATGGTTTTCCCTCAATAACCGCATCATATACCGCAGCCAGGGTTGATACGTTTACTACCACTACGCCGAACTTGTTGGATCGCTCCTTTGGACTTATCTTTTTTCCCGTTGTGGCATATACCAACATTCTGTCCGATCCCTGAGGGTACTTCGTTTTAAGCTTGGCAACTTCGATCTTCGTCTCATTGGAACACTTATCACGGAAAATACTGATTGCATCCGGTTTATTATCCTCTATTCCGATTATCGCTCTTGCATTAGGAAGCACCTTAAGAGCAATTTTAATTCCCCCGATTACTTTTTCGGGGGAATCTGTCATATTCTTATAATCAGATGTAAGATACGGCTCACATTCAGCCCCATTTACCACAAGATACTCTATTTTTTCATAGTTACTTGGGTTAAACTTGGAATCCGTCGGGAATCCTGCTCCACCCATACCGACTACTCCGGCTGCTCTTATTCTTTCAAGAATCTGATCTCTTGATAACTCTTCAAGAGATGCCGGTTTATATTCAACTTCTCTGTATTCATTATCATTTGTAATTACTATACTCATTCCGACTCCGCCGGTAGGCAGAGGTCGTTTTTGTATGGCTTTAACCTTTCCCGATACAGAAGAATGAATGTTAGCGGATATCGCTCCGTTTGCCTCAGCAATAAGTTGACCGGCAAGTACTTCATCACCCGG
This sequence comes from Howardella ureilytica, assembly GCF_054657495.1. Classification (NCBI taxonomy): domain Bacteria; kingdom Bacillati; phylum Bacillota; class Clostridia; order Eubacteriales; genus Howardella; species Howardella ureilytica. Next base: position 56,932 of record NZ_BAAHYP010000012.1, read on the forward strand.
TTTAACTACCGGAGTCGCAGGAGCGCCTGCATGCTGTGAAAGAGGAAATACAAGTTCAGGACCCGGTTCCAGATTTACGACCGGCTTTGTACTTGACATTTCCTTTCCTTCAAAGGGGTGACATCCGCCTTTGAACGTTGACCTGTACATACACATACCTCCCGAAAAACATAAATATAAAATAAAAATAAATATGTATTGAAATAAAAACAATTATGTTTTTGAATTGTACATTATTAAAGGAAAAAAGTCCATATCCATAATTTCTGTTTTTTAGTGAAAAGCAGATTATTTTTAATATTATTAAGTGTCCTGACTGCTCTTCATGGAATATAAACCTATATAATCCTTTTTTTACTTAAGTATATTAAGTTTTGTAATAATTAAAGATACAATTAAACTGTCAACTTTCTAATAAAGTAAAATTGTATACTGTATACTATTTTATAAAATAATTAAATAAAATTGTAATACAATTTTATTTTTTTGTTTACATAAAGAAAAGGAATCCGGATTTTATTTTCCGGATTCCTTTTAAATATAATACATCTATTGAAAAATGATATTAAATTTATTTTAATTATTCTTCTGCTGTATCATCCTTATCTGAAAGAGCCTTGATACTTAAGCTGATTTTCTTTTCGCTTGGGTTAAAATCAACAACCTTAGCTTCTACTTCCTGTCCAACCTTAAGTATGTCTGATGGCTTCTCTACATGATCCTTTGAAATCTGAGATACATGAAGAAGAGCATCAATACCGTCTTCTAACTGAATGAATGCGCCAAAGTCTGTCATTCTTGCAACAACGCCCTTAACCACGTTACCGCGGGCATACTTGCTTGTGGCGTCATTCCATGGGTTTGCGTCCGGATACTTAACGCTGAGCGCAATCTTGTCTCCGTCAATGCTCTTAACAAAGCATTTAACAGTATCGCCTACTTTGTAAATCTTAGTAGGATTTTCTGTTCTTCCCCAAGACATCTCAGAAATGTGAAGAAGTCCGTCAACGCCGCCAAGATCAATGAAAGCACCGAAAGGTGTAACATTCTTAACTGTTCCTTCGATTACTTCTCCCTCTTTAATATTATCGAGAATCTCCTGTTTCTTCTCCTTCTTGCTTGCAAGAATAAGGGACTTACAATCACCTACAATTCTTCTCTTGCGTGGGTTGTATTCAATGATTGTAAACGAAACTTCCTTGTCCTTAAATGTTGAAAGATCTTTAACATATACATCCGAAACAAGGCTTGCAGGGATGAATACTCTTGTTTCATCCACCATAACACCGAGACCACCGTTCATGATCTGAGTTACTTTAGCTGTAAGAACAGTCTGGTTCTCAAATGCTTCTTCAAGCTTTTTGCTGCCTGCATCCGCAATCATCTTCTTGTATGAAAGAACTACCTGTCCGTCACCGTCATTAATTTTGATAACCTTTGTCTTCATTTCATCGCCGACATTGGCAACTGTTCTAAGATCAAGATTGTTATCCGATGAATACTCATTTCTCGTAACTATGCCGTCTGATTTATATCCTATGTTGAGGATAATCTCATCTTCCTTGACATCGATTACCGTACCGTCAACGATTTCTCCTGTATGTATTGTTTTAAAATTCTCGTTTAGCAATTCCTCAAAACTTTGCTCTGACACTGGTGTAAACCTCCTGAATTATGTTGTTTGGGGTTGAGGCCCCTGCTGTAATACCTATGCGTTTTGCTGATTTCAGTCTTTCTAAATCAAGATCATTTACATCTTGAATCAAGAAAGTTTCTTGGCACTCTCTTTTAGAAATATCATACAGTTTTCTCGTATTGGAACTGTTACTTCCTCCGATCACAATCATAGCATCAACTTTCCCGGCGATCCGGAAGGCTTCCTTTTGCCGTACTTCCGTAGCATTACAAATTGTATTACTAATATCAACATTATAGCCCTTTTGCTTTATTATTTCAACTAAATGTGTGAATTTCTCGCTTTGAAATGTGGTTTGTGACACAATATGCAAATCCTTATTGTCACTTTCAAAACCATAAGCTTTTTCCTCATCATCGACAACTATAGCTTTAGATGAGCACCATCCTATAATTCCCTGTACTTCGGGATGACTTTCGTTGCCTATAATTACTATTTGCTTTCCTTCTTTGCTCTTTTCTTCAACAATTCTATGTATTTTCAATACAAAAGGACATGTGGAATCTGCTATTTTAACATTTTTGGATTCAAGCTCTTTGTAAATATTCTCTGCAACGCCGTGGCATCTGATAATTACGGTTCCCCGTTCCTTACCGTCCAAATCCGACGGTTTGTCTATTATTTCTACCCCTTTATCGGCAAATTCCTTAACAACAGACTCATTATGAATAATAGGTCCATATGTGTATATTTTGCCTTCGCCCTTTTCAAGTTCTTCTCTCACCATGTCAACGGCCCGTTCCACGCCAAAGCAAAAGCCCGCCGACTCAGCTTTTATGATTTCTTTCATATTCCTCTTTCTTTTTTTCAAACAATTCTTTTATTTTGTCTGACGCCTCATCCACACTCATGTCGGATGTGTCGATTAATATTGCGTCAGATGCCTGCTTAAGCGGAGCCAATTCTCTGTTTTCGTCCTCATAGTCCCTGTGTTCTATGTCTGACAAAATGGTATTGTAATCACACTCCACTCCCTTTGCCGTAAGTTCATCATATCTTCTTTTGGCACGAACCGAAGACGATGCGGTCATATATACTTTAAAAAATGCTCCGGGAAGCACCTTTGTACCTATATCTCTTCCGTCCATAACCACAGACTGCTTATTGGCAATTTCCTGCTGCAGTTTAACAAGTTTTAATCTTACAAACGGAAATTGTGAAACTTTTGAAGCTTCTCTTCCGACTTCTTCCGAGTTGAGATCTTCCGTCACATTTTCTCCGTTAAGTATAAGCTGCTGTATTCCGTTTTCGTATGAAATATTAATATCAATCTCATTTATTCTTGATTTGAGCGGCTCCTTCTCTCTTGTCGGAACTCCGTTTTTCATGCACCAATACGCAACAGCTCTGTACATCGCTCCCGTGTTAATGTAGATTAAGCCTGTTTTTTCTGCAACATTTCTCGCAATTGTGCTTTTTCCGGCAGCTGCCGGTCCGTCTATGGCAATTGAATAAATCATCATAACCTCTTTCTTTTATATGAAGAAAATACAACATGTTTTCTAATATAATTATATATATTAATTAAAATATCCATACTCAAATTTATTGTTTTATATATTATAAGTCAACTACCCCCACCTAACGCCTTCGGCGTTTGAGGTGTGAGCTTGTAAGTCGGAACTACATAGGTACTAACGAATATCAAAAGTAACTTTTGCCTCATTTGCGGTATATCTATACCTCATGCCGACACTCTCGCATACAATATGCACGGTTACTGACTTTTGACACCGTAACCGTATTATCTGCAGTCAATTCCCGCGGCATATGCGCTTGACCAAGCAATCTGCAGATTAAATCCTCCCGTAATTGCATCGACGTCTATAACTTCGCCTATAAAATATAACCCGTTAACACGTTTAGATTCAAATGTTTTCGGTTTTAAATCTTTAACAGAAACTCCTCCTTTCGTAATGATCGCTTCATTTACCGGACGCGTACCGGTTACGGTCAGCTCAAAATGTTTTAATTCATTTACAAGCTTTTCTCTCTGTACTCTTGTAAGATTTCCGGCTTTTGTATCCTTTTTTATTCCGGTCCTCTCTGCAAAAACATCCACAGCCTTTTCCGGCAGCAGTGTCTTAAGCATGTTCCTGTACGATCTGTGCGGATTATCGTCTATATCCCTGAGAAGTCTGTGATCCAGTTTCTCTCTGTCCAAAGAAGGCTTAAAGTCTATAACGAGTTTCATGTTTCCGCCTTTTAATTTTTTCCCTATATAACTGGATGCCGTAAGAATAACCGGTCCTGTTACTCCGAAATGGGAAAATAACATTTCTCCGAAATCTCTGAAAACAACCTTTTCGCTTCCCATATTATATATTGAAACTTCTACGTTCTTTAACGATAATCCCTGCATTTTCTTCGGATAATCTTCTTTTGTGTTCAGTCCGGTAAGCCCGCCGCATATTTCTTCTATTCTATGTCCCGTCTCCTTCGCCCATTTATATCCGTCTCCTGTTGAACCTGTTGACTGATATGACATTCCGCCTGTCGCAACTATACATTTGTCACAGGCAACAACTTCTCCGGACCTAAGCTCTACTCCTTTTATTTTATCATCTTCCACCAAAAGTTCCCTGACCTCGGTATTAAGTCTGACACTTATTCCCTTTAATCTTATTGCTTTTTCAAGAACTTTGATTACGTCTGACGATTTATCAGATACGGGAAAGACTCTTCCTCCTCTCTCAACTTTACCTTTCAAACCTAACTCTTCAAAAAAAATTATTGCATCTGTATTGGAAAATGCCCTAAATGACGAATACATAAATTTATTGTTGGTCACCACACTGTCTATAAGTTTATCAAACCCCGCAATATTGGCGTAATTACAACGTCCTTTTCCGGTTATGAATAGTTTTTTCCCCAACTTTTCATTTTTTTCCAATATTATTACTTCATTATTATTTTCTTTCGCAAACAGGGCCGCCGTCATACCTGCCGCTCCGCCGCCGATAATCACTGTTTTCATATTTTTTAATCAATCCTTTGATTCGCACACCACCGCTGTTCCCTTATGTACGGTAATAATACCTTCATATTCTTTTATTTCGTTCGATTGGCAAACGGTGGTGCCGAACGAAACATTTTCTTTGTACAACGGATATTTGAAACCTTTAAGTGTTATAACAATATCGGAAATCGGAATTATCGAAACATATTCTCCGTATTGTCCGTCTCTTTTTATTTTTGCGATATCTCCGCTTTCCAAAATGTATATTTTATTGTTCCTGTCGTAGATTGCGGCTCTTATTTTTCTATCGGCACATAGTTTTAAGTTCATAACGCTTGTCATAAAATGATCCGCCCTTGATCCTGTTGCTCCTATAATATCTATTTCATCCGGATTCATCCCGATTGCTCTGTGCAGTGCCAGTTCCGTATCCGTATAATCTTTTTCACTTGGGTATTTATATACCGCAGACTTATCCATACCGGAAAATATTTCCTTATCGAGAGAATCAAAATCACCTACAACAACATCTGCTCCGATATTTAATGACAATGTATGTTTATAACCGCTGTCCACAGCGATGACACTTTCGTATTTTCTTCCGAATAAAAAATCGGACGCCCATTCGTAATCGACATTACCGCCCGTTACAATCAAAATTTTATTCATTTCCATATCCTCAAAACATATTTCTTAAATATCTCGATACCATTTATTTCTTTACTGTTGTTCTTGAAACTATATCCATGCATAAGCCACTGTCTTGCTGATTAATCAACATGCCGTGCATAATAAATGGATTGTATATCTGTCATGATATTACAATCCATTTACCGTATATATGAATTTGTTACCCGCTCTTATTCTCTTTCACAAATATAATAATCCTGTATTTAATTATTTGAGGTGCTTTGATTGCCGGTAACATTCTGACCGTTTGTATTAACCGTTGAATTGTCGGATGCATTTTGTCCGTAAGCAACAATGTCATATTCTCTTCTTACAATATCACTTGATTTTCCGCTTTTATCATTAATTGCAACAACAGAGAGCTTTGTATGTCCCATAGGCAGACTTATTTCTTTTTCATATTTTGTTGAATCTTTTGTGGGATCGCTTCCGTCGGTTGTGTAATATACTGTTGAACCTTCCGGAACGGAAATGCTTACGCTTGTGCCCGATACGTACTTTCCGTCACCCAATGAAACGGAAGGAGCATCAGGAATCATATAATCTATGTTATATTCATAAGTTGCTATTTTACTTCGCACCCCTTCCGAATTATATGCAACGACGGAAATAACCGTATAACCTTCATTTACCGTAATAGGTCTCGTATATATTTTTGATTTATCCGACGGATCATTTCCGTCTAAAGTATAATAAATTGTCGTGCCGTCATCCGAAGTAAACTTTACGGATTGTGAATCATCATATGAGCCGCTGTCCACGCTTGCCTTCGGCGCCGTAACATCGTAAGGGGCGATATATTCGTCCATTCCGCTGTTTTCATACTTTCTTAAGACCGCATTAATATTGTCGATATCTTTTTTCTTAGTATAATTTTCAAGCAGTCCCGCTACTGCCTTCCCGTTCTTCTCATCAATATTCAAAACCTGATTGTATACGGCAATTGAGTCGTCGTATTTTTCAAGTCTAAAATAAGCATCTGCCATGTGAAGAAGCATGTCGGTATTTCTTTTGCCGTCATTGCTGTTGCTTGCCTTTAAATAATACTCCAGAGCTTTTTCATATTCTCCGTTTGCATATGCCTGTTCGCCCTTCTTATATGTACTGTTGTAAGAATTATTGTTAAGGTTAATAACTATAATCAGTACAACAACACCTGCCAATGCGGCTATTGCCGGAATAATAAATTTTATATTTTTATAAAACGGCTTTTTCACCGAAGTTTCAGGAGATTTTCCCGTCGACTTCCCCTGCTCGGTATTTTTTAAATTAGTATCGGCACTTTTGCCGGAATTTGAAGCAGCAACATTATTTGAGCTTTTTTCAGCTATGCCTGAGGTGTTTTGTTGATACCGCTTATCGGTATCGGCGCCCGTGTCTTCATTTGAAAGATATTCTTCTCTTGAAAGCAGTACCTCATCCTCGGTTAATTTTTTTAGGGACTGTTCTATTTGTTTGTTAATATCTTCTTCATATTCGGATGAATCTTCCGTATCTTCGCTTTGATTTCTTATTTCGGCCGTTGTCTTAAAATGTTTTGTATAATCAAAATCATTGGCCTCCACAGTTTTATTCATTATTTTTGTGCTGTTAATAATAACCGTTTTTTCGGCATTACCGGACCGAGATGAAGCGGTTTTTTCTGCGTTATGTTCCCCGTAGTCGGTTTTTTCAGTCTTTAATTCTTCGCTGTTTGAATTTTTTTCTACGTCGGCTGAATCACATATATCATCAGCGTCAACTCCTGTATCTTTATTGTGATTAACTTTCTTATCCATAATGTAATCTCCGTTTATATAAATATAATCCTACATATCCACAGTTAATAAATAATAAACAAATCAATAAAATGATATATGACTTACAACTGTTAAGTATCATTTTCGAATATGCATTATATTGGATATTTAATCATTAAATTTAAATATATTGTTTTTATCATATTATAATAATAGATATGTGTTCAAGTGAAAAGGTATGAAATATTGTTAAATTTTTCAGAGCAATAAATTTCCCGATTTGTTTTTGACCTGTTTTTAAATAAAAATAAGTCCGTTTTCTGATACGGATACAGTAAATTTTTCTAACGGGGATTTTAAAATGTTACGAAATGTTGCACATTACGGATTACAGATTTTATTCGCATAAAGCAAGATGTTTGTCGTTTTTAGAAAATAATAAAACTGAATAAAAAAGTCGTCCGCTTTTATACGGACGACTTTTTTATTCAGTTTTATTTATCAGATTATGCCTGTAAGTCTTTAATCTTTCTGAAGAATTTTTCAATCGGATCTGCATTATATCCCATTACTCGAACAACAACATCGCCGTTGCCTGTAGTAGTAACCGATCCTTCCATTTCCTCGGCATCCTTAAGAAGATTATTAACTTCTGAAATCCAGTCTTCAGATCTTTCAATGTTGAAATAAATCTGATTGCCAAAATGTGTATAGCCTTCATACATTCCGAGGCCTGAAATATCCATCATCTCAGGTTCGAATTGTACATTATCTCTATATATCATTTTTCCGCCCTGACGAACTTCTACAAGGTTGTTGAATTCACGATAGTCAAATCTTTCACCGTATGCAACACGACCGCAGCAAAGTATTTCTTCGTATATAAGCTTTGAAGTTTCATCTTCAAAATTAATGAGTACGTTGTTAAATACCGCAGAGTCCGCAAAAGGCATAATAGGCATCGGATGATAATCAAAATATGTATTCTTACCCATATTGATAAATACATCTCTCGTACCGTATCCGTCATGCATCTTGTGAACTTTTTCGTATGACTGAGTGAAATATTCCACATCACTGTTTTCTTTTATATCGAATGAAAACTTCTGAACGTCACCTTCCATAATTCCCGGAGATGCCATAAGAAGCAACAGTCTCATAACTTCCTTATTTGTTAACTTGTCCTTCTGGTATAAAGGAAGCATTATCTTAAAAGGTGGTGTGAAAAAGCTGTCACTTACAATTGTTTTTCCATCACGGAATTCACTTTCAATTTTTAATTCTGATACTTTTCCAAATTTATTTTCTGAAGCCACTTTATTTAATATCCTCTAATAAAACATCACGTTTAATCCAGTTAATTACATCCTGAACACCTTCACCTGTTCTTACATTTGTGAAGATGAAAGGCTTGTCGCCACGCATTCTCTTTGAATCTCTTTCCATGATTGAAAGGTCAGCGCCTACATATGGAGCAAGGTCAATCTTATTAATACATAATAAGTCAGACTTTGTAATACCAGGACCGCCTTTTCTTGGAATTTTATCGCCTTCGGCTACGTCGATAACAAAGATTGTAGCATCAACAAGCTCAGGTGAGAATGTAGCTGAAAGGTTATCACCGCCGCTCTCGATGAAAAGAAGCTGAATATCAGGGAATTTAGCAACAAGATCTTCAACCGCTTCAAGGTTCATCGATGCATCCTCACGAATAGCCGTATGAGGACAACCGCCTGTCTCAACACCCGCGATTCTGTCACGTGAAATTACTGAGTTCTTGGCAAGGAAAGACGCATCTTCCTTTGTATAAATATCGTTTGTGATAACACCGATACTGTATTCGCCTGCAAGTTCTCTTGTAAGCACTTCAATTAAAGCAGTTTTACCTGAACCTACAGGACCCGCTACACCAATTTTAGTTAATGACATAAAAATAACCTCTCAAATTTAAAATTGTTAATGTTGTGAATATTATGACATATAGAGTCTTGAATATAAGTATTCATGCTGCATACATCTTAAGTCAAATCCCGGACTTGCAAGACCGACTTTCCTGATATCCATTTCCTTAACTTTTTCGATTAATTCTTCAAATACCTCGATCATGCTGTAAAGAATCTGCTGACCGCTTGTCTGGCTCAAAGGAATTGTCTTAACACTTGTAACAACCAAACCGGATGTCTGTGTATATAAGAAACAATCTAAAGCATCATCCAAATCAATGTCGGCAGCGGCACATAAAACGCCGTATGCCGTAGCGTGATGAATAGGTCCGTTGCCCTTTGCTTCAACAAATTGATCAAATACAGGATCTAAATCTTCAACGCCCATACTCTGAACCGTTTTAACGAAACGGGAACCGAGTTTCTGGCTTGCCTCTCTGATTTCTCTCGGAGTTTTACTTGCTTCTATAACATCATCAAAATCAAGAAGTTTTTTGATATCTCCTTCTTTAGCATAATCATATGCAAATCTTACAAATGCCAATTCATTGTAAAGCATATTATACTTAAGTTTTTTTCTAATAAATTCTCCTGCTGTCTGTGTGTCATGAACAATACCGTTCTGGATATATGTTTCAAGACCGTATGAATGAGAATATGCACCGATAGGGAACATAGCATCATTAATCTGAAGCAGTAGGAACTTAGAGTTTAAGTCCATAGTTATCTCCTAATTAGTGTGAATGTGACGAAACCGATGTGGAAATTCTGTTATCGAAGTCAAACTTGTCTTCAACAACCATAGCTTCAACACCCGGAATTTTTCTGACTAAAATAAGCATCGGCTCATTATACGGCGTAAGGAAAGTTCTCTTATCCTTACCCCAGAATAAAGGAGCATGTCTGTTACCTATCTCGTAACATACCTTTGCAATCATATGCAGTTGATCTTCAGCTACGGTAATTTCAATTGCCTCACACTCTTCGATGTTAACAGCAATTACGGTATCACCGTCAACAGCCAATACATCATCCTGATTTAAGCCTCGTACAAGAACAGAATCATCAAGATTAACGCCGATATCGACTCCTCCGCGAGACTTCTTTCTGTGAAGTCTCTTGAAAGCTTCATCCCATGGAAAATCTACATAATCCACCTTTTTACCGGCAAATTCAGGATCCTGAATCTTACCGAGAATTTTTTCACAAATCATAAATAAATCATCATACGAAGTCCGGA
>NZ_BAAHYP010000013.1:0-66613 GCF_054657495.1 Howardella ureilytica
CCCGGAAATATCAACAAATCCGTCTTTTCTTGCAACGGTCTCTATGTTGTAATAATCTCCCGCATTCAGATTATTTATTATTCTGAATCCGTCATTTTCCAATTTTATCAATGAAGCGTCACTAGGAGCCGTTATGGCAATGGTTGTTGAAGCACTCTCGGTTACATCACTCGTACCCTTATATCTTACATAAAGTGTATGTGAACTTCCTTTTTTAACGTTGTAAAATGTATTGCTGTCCTGCCATGTACCGTTATCAAGCTTATATTCACATCCTGGTTTAACAGGAGCATTATATGTAAACGAACCGTTATTATCAGGTGAAAAACTTCCCTTTTCATATGAAGCAAATCTCGGTGCTCTTGTACTTGTTTTCTTGTTAATTACATAATAGGCTCTTCCGATTCCCCTGTTGTACTTTTCGCCTGCCTTAGGTGAAATTACTATAGTATAATCTCCTGCATGAATAAGTTTATCCGAAGAAACGGTCTCTCCCTTGTAATCCAAAAATGTAACCGTATACTCCGATGAATCAACTACATTTCCGTTATAAGAAACAGTAATAATCGGAACTATCGGATAGCCCGTATATGTTGTTGATGCAGGATATACCTGTATTCCGGCTTTACTGAAATCAATAATGTCGGTTGCAGTCCATGTTCCCGTATATGTAATTGTAGTATCGTTTACATTCTCAGTCCATCCGCTGAATCTGTATACTTTATCATCAACCACTGTTTCATATGAGGAAGTGTACTTTGTATCTTTATTCTTAGATGCATTTGTATATCCGTTATAGGTTTTTCCGCTTTCCGGAATTTCTTCCGTAACCGGTGCGTTAGTCCATTCATAATTAACAGTATAAGTTTTATCGTACTCATCTGCCGTTGTAGGAGCAACGGTCATTTTATGATCTTTAAATCCGACATATATAAGACCCGGATCCGCATCCTCTGGAATTGTAAATGTGGATGAATCCGCCGTTCTTACGTATATTCTGCCTCCGCCTTCTATATTGGCCGAAGTATTTGATGCATTGGCCGGGCATGTGTAAGGTCCGACATCTGCACTTATATTGCTTGCAATACCGTATATGCTGCCCTGTTCTTCTTTTAATACTAAGGAAATATAATGTGCCAATGTGAGCTTGGATAGCCATTCGTCCTCATTTTTACATATATCGCTGTTATCCGCGCTGGTATTTATATCCTGCTTGATACTATCCGGATATTCTATTACGGAATCGATCTGACTGACCTTGTCTGCCGGAAGTGTCTTCTTTAATATATTGCCGATATTGAGATCGGTTTTTGTTTTGGCTTCTCTCCAGTTTGTCAGAAATGTCTTCCACATTGTTACGTCAGAGGCCGTAGGATCCGATAATCTGGTTATATAATCCGTATACAGGTATGAAGCGCCGTAAGATGACACATTGCTCCGGAAGTTATATATTGATTTTCCCTTTATAATTTGATCCGATTCATTGAACTCATTTATGTATCCTTGATTTCTTACCAGTCCGCTCTTATATAATTCTTCGGCTTCCATTGCGGTACCTTCCGTAAGATAAGCCGGAATAAATCTCATCGCATTCTTATTGCCGAGTATATATGCATATGATATAAGATGCTGAAATTCATGTGCTATAACGCCGTAAACAGTCTGTTTTCCTCCCGACCTCGTCCATACATTATAGTTTGTATGCATGATACACTGGTCCGTATTCATTTTGGAAGGATCAAGATTGGAATAATAATTTGCTTCATCCGTTGAATAACAGTCCTTTGAATATGCGAATCCACCGAGATTCGACTGAGTCATCGGATAAACCAAAATATTAACAAGCTGATTGTTTTCAGGGTCGTCGAACCTTGCATTTCCGAAATGCTTATTATCCGATGCATAAATGTTATCATCAAATTCTTTTAATATTTCCTGTGCGAATTCCGTGGTTATGTTAGGAGAATCATATGTCCATACTATTCCCTTGCTTCCCACGGCCATGCATTTAAATTGCACAGCATTATCATATGCGCTTTCATTGTTCATATCCTGAAGAATATGAAAATCCTTTGTTGATCCCACGGCAGGAAGCACGTTCTTTTTGGAAATCACTTCGTTTGAACTGTTGCTCTTGTTGCTCTCCTTGGCTTTGGAATTATAATATTCCGTAAGATCCTGAAACTCATCTTTGCTGTGATCGAAATATTCTATTCCGGATGACGCAGCGTTTTGTGCACTTCCGGCATTCTCATCATTATCAGCAGGCACATACAGACCGTTTATGGTTTCATACGCATCAGTGCCCTGTCCTACAATATTACCTGTAGATTTTGTCACACCGCTTTCATACATAAGCGGATTATATATTAAAACAGTATCTACATTTGTTAATTTTGTGGTTGTTTCCGCATTTGTAATTTGCGGTAACCCTATTCCTACAGTGCCCGCCGCAACTGTTACGCTGCTGACCAAGGCTAAAAATCCCGTTTTTTTCATTCCTAAATCCCTTTCATTGCACTTATTATCATAAGTTCCGTTCCGTTCCTGTCGGAAATTTTACCGGTTTTTATGTCTCCCTCAATAAGTGCAAATTCCCTAATAAGTTGTTTTAATCTTTCCGTTGAATACATGGAAGCAAATCTTTTGTACTTTTCAACAACAAATCTCATAACACCCTTAGAGCCTATAAGCTTTGCCAATTCCGAATCCGGCAGTTTCCCGTTACCGCTTTTGGTCTGCAATATTCCAATATAGTTTCTTTCCAACAGAGTCAATATCTTAAGCGGAGCTTCCTTCAATGCGATGGAATCATAATAGAGTTTCAGAGCCTTCTCTTTTCTGCCCGCACATATGGCTTCTATCATTTCAAACACCCTCTCTTGAGGCTGAAAGATAACAATGTAGTCAATATCATCTGTGGTAATTTCTTCTCTTCCTTCACAATATGATATTATTTTTTCAAGTTCATTATCGATATTATTCATATCATTTCCGGTTCTTGACAACAGATGACTTACAGTACTTCCCCTGATTTTAAAACCTGCGTCCGACAGTTTCTTAACTGCCCATTTTGTTAGATCACCGTCCGACAATCTGCTTATTTCACAAATATACCCCTTTTTGTTAATGATTTTATAAAGCGTCTTTCTCTTATCTACGTTGTCTTCAACAATGACAACGGTGAGATACGACGGTATATTATCCATTAACTCATTGATTTCATCATTATTATTTTTAAATAATGATACTCTGTTAAGTACTATAAGCCTTCTGTCAGCAAAAAAAGGCAGTGTGCCCGCAACCGATATAAGTTCTTTTACATCAACTTTATCGGTATATTCCGATAAATTCATGGCATCCTCTCCGACAATTGCCTGCCTGAGTTGTCTCAGGCAGGCTGTCTTTAAGTATTGCTCATCTCCGTATAACAAATATATCGGTTTAAATGATTTGTTTTTTATATCCGATGCGATATTCTTCATACAGTACTGCTCACGATACAATCATATGTCAATTCTTTTCCGTATCTTCAAGTATTGAAGTACAATGCGGACATCTTGTAGCGGAAATATCTATTTCGCTTTTACAAAACGGACAAATCTTTGTTGTCGGTTCTTCTTCGGCAACCGCTTCGGTTTTTCTTAATGCCGCCTTTTTGAATCCCATCATTGCCTTGATAAGAAGAAATAAAACCAATGCGATTAAGAAAAAGTTAATTGCGGTCATAATAAAACTGCCGTATTTGAATTCCGCATCTCCGAACTTAACACTTAAATCATTAAAGTTTATTCCGCCGGTAAAAAGTCCCAAAAACGGTGACAATATATCTTTGACAAGGCTGTTGACAATTGCTGTAAACGCACTGCCCATGATAATACCCACGGCCATATCAAAAATATTACCTTTTGATATAAATTCTTTAAACTCCTTTATAAAGCCCATATCCGCCTCCTTTCCGTTAATTAATTATAAACTATTTTAAAGAAAAATAAATTATAATACATGTAATATTTTATACTTTTATCATTAAATGTCAAATTTCTTAATAAAGCTTCTCAACAGGTGTTCCGATAAAACAGAAGTTGTTATGCTTCCCACTCCTCGCGGAACGGGAGTTATTAGTTTGGCCTTTTCAAACACCGATCCATAATCTACATCTCCGCATAATTCTCCGTTTTCATCGACATTTACACCTACGTCTATTACAACAGAGCCGTCCCCTATGTAACTTCCGTCAATCATCTTCGCTTTTCCGACGGCTGCAATAACTATATCAGCCCTTTTGCAGATATCTTTTAAATTTCTCGTGTGTGAATGACAAATCGTAACCGTTGCGTTTTTGTCGATTAACATCATTGAAACCGGTTTCCCGATTACATTGCTTCGTCCTATTACGGTGACATTTTTCCCGTCCGTTTCTATATCGGAGTACTCCAATAACTTTATTACCGCTTCTGCGGTGCAAGGGGCATATCCGCCTGTTCCTGCGTACAGACATGCCATATTGGTAAGTGTAAGACCGTCCAAATCTTTTTCCGGGGAAAGGTTTGAAATTGTTTCCCTCGTATTGATATTTTCAGGCAGCGGCATAAATAACAGTATTCCGTCGATATTATTATCGTTGTTTATTTTAATAAATTCTTTTTGAAATTCTTCATTTGTTATATTTCCGTCAAATTCAAATATTTCAAAATTCATTCCCAATTTTTCAATTCTTTTAACGGCGCCTCTCTCATATGCAAGATCATCGTCTCTTTTGCCTATTCTTACAATAGCAAGCTTGGGAAGTCTTCCCGGATATTTATCGCTTTTCTTGGCCGCTTCCAGACTGTCGGTTATCTTCTCGCATATTTTCTGTGCTACGGGTCCACCCAAAAGTTCAGCCATATTCTCTCCTTCTTAATAACTTATACATTCTCGTCGGTTCTGAGTGACACAATAACCTTAGGAAGATTATTGGCTCTTATCTGGAACGATCTCTTTATAAGTTCATCGGCCTCCTCATTCATCTTATCAGCCACACTTCTGTTTTTCATAAGTTTGGTATTGCAATATACGTTTAACGCCGCGGATGTTGCCGCTGCGTCACATAAAAGCAAACCTGTTCCGATATCACTTACAGCCAGCTTTGTACCTATCTCCGTAAGCCTTTCCAATATTTCCATTGCAGGGATGATCTTCCTTATAAGTTCAAGAGGAGCACTTGCGGCGACAACCAATAACTCTTCAAGAGTTTCTTCCTTATACTTTTTCTCTTCTTCCGTTTCGCTCGGAAGTGAATATGCCCCGGCAAGAGGCAGGAAACTTTCGGCGTCCCTGCTTATTCCGTCCATAAGATCCTCTCTTATTACATCTGCGGTTTTTATAATATCTTCTATTTCTTCCTGATATTCCGCATATTTCTTTTTACCGCTTGTAAGATTTGCAACCATTCCCGCAAGAGCGGTTCCGAGAGAGGCCACATATGCGCTTACGCTTCCGCCGCCGGGAACAGGTGATGATGTTGACAAAAGTCCGCAAAAGTCCTCTATGGAGAGATTTTTTATCATATCCATATCTAATTGTTCGTCCATATTTTCCTCCGTAAATTCCGTATAAACATCCGTATATACCATAAAAAGCCATTACTTAATATTAAACCGTATCTAAAGCAGAGCTGTATGCAAATGCCGTTGATTAGCGATAAATAAAAGTAATAGCCTTTAATATATTTTATTAAATATAGTTATTAGTATTTGTCTAAATAATTGCTGATTTCCCATGATGAAACCGAATTTTTATATTCATTCCATTCACGGATTTTTGCCTCAGTATATTTTTCAACAATATGACTTCCGAGAGCTTCGCAAATCACATCATCTTCCAGTAAACAATCAACCGCATCTATAAGACTCTCCGGAAGTGTTCCCACCCCCGCTTCTTTTCGTTCTTTCTTTGTCATTTCATATACATTGCAGTCAACGGATTCAATGACCTGAAGCTTATTTTTAATTCCGTCCAAACCGGCTGCAAGGCATACCGCAAGCGCCAAATAAGGAGTTGCCGACGGATCCGGGTTTCTGAGCTCTACTCTTGTGGATCTTCCTCTTGCCGTCGGTATTCTTACAAGCGGACTTCTGTTTGTCCCGGACCACGCAATATACACGGGTGCTTCATATCCTGGAACAAGTCTTTTATATGAGTTGACAAGCGGATTTGTGATTGCCGCCATACCCTTGGCGTGTTTCATAAGTCCGGCTATGAAATGATATGCCGTCTGCGATAAACCGAGCTTGTCATTCTCGTCACAGAATACATTGTTGCCGTCCATATCTTCAAGTGACATGTTAACATGCATGCCCGAGCCCGCAACACCCGCAACCGGCTTCGGCATAAATGTTGCATAAAGTCCGTTCTTTTGAGCAATGGTCTTTACTGCAAGTTTAAATGTCATGATATTGTCTGCGGCGGAAACGGCATCATCATACTTAAAATCAATTTCATGCTGAGCCGGCGCACATTCATGGTGCGACGCTTCGATCTCAAACCCCATTTTCTGAAGGTTGAGTACCATCTCCTGACGAACTCCTTCCCCGGGATCTGTAGGTCCTAAATCGAAATATCCGCAATTATCGATAAATTTCGTGGTAGGTCTTCCTTCATTGTCATATTGGAACATAAAGAATTCACACTCGGGACCCACATTGAATTTATAACCCATATCTTCGGCTTCTTTACATACCTTCTTAAGTATTGTTCTCGGATCTCCCATAAACGGTTCCTTATCCGCCGTCTTAATGTCACAGATAAGTCTTGCCGTCTTGCCTCTCTCCTGATTCCACGGAATTATGATAAATGAGTCGTAATCCGGATACAGATACATGTCCGACTCTTCGATTCTGACAAATCCTTCAACGGATGATCCGTCAAACATACATTTATTATCAAGCGCTTTTTCTATCTGATCTGATGTAATAGCCACATTTTTTAGGGTTCCGAAAATATCAGTAAACTGCAGTCTGATGAATTTTACATTTTCTTCTTTTACTATTTTAATAATATCTTCTCTTGTGTACTTGTTTCTTGACATCTTTACCCCTCCTTACGCTTCTAATTCTCTTATAACTTTTTCAACTCTGTCAACCATTGTCTGTAATCCGAGAATCTGATTTATACTCCACAAATCCGGTGTATTACTTCTTCCCGTTACGGCTATTCTCACTATGGTTGCAACCGTTGTTATATCTCCTTTATATTTTTCCGGCTCTTCCTTATATGCCTTACGGTCTGTTGCAAAACCGTTTGTCATGGCAATAACTCCCAGCTTATCAAACCATTCGGCATTAGTATCGTTATAATCATATGATGTAAGGTAATCCTTAAGCACGGATACAACCGTCTTGTCATCCACCGGAAATTCTTCTCTTTCAGGCATGAATTCATTGAAGAATATTGCCATCTGTTCGAATGTCTGCTTAGCGTTTATGAGATCCTTTCTTCTTCTCTTCTGACCGTATCCCATAAGAAGCATTAAAATATCAGTAAACTTATTCTCGTCCGCAAACCATACTTTCTTTTTAGCAGGTTCATATTCATGAGCCCATCCGGCAAGAAAAGTATAGAGTTCCACAACGCCCATTTGTGACAATTCATTCTTACAAATGTTTTCCAGTTTGTCTATATCAAATAACGCTCCTGAATTATTCATATGTTTAACCGAGAAAGGAAATTCCTCCAAAGGCTTTCCCGGATTTTGCTTATGCCATTCTTCGAAGTTTGAATTGAGAAGGGTCATAAGATATATCTTTATGCACTCCGGATGAAATCCCGCCTCTTTATAGAATGAAAGTCCCATTTCAGGATCTTTTCTCTTTGAAAGCTTTCTCTTTCCTCCGGTTTCTTCGTCAATCTTCATCATATGAGCCGTATGAGCATATTTAGGGTGTTTCCATCCAAGCGCTTTAAACAGTTCGATATGAATAGGCAGGGAAGCAAGCCACTCTCCGCCTCTGAGTACAAGAGTCGTTCTCATAAGATGATCATCCACCACATGAGCGAAATGATATGTCGGTATGCCGTCTTTTTTTAAGAGCACAACATCATGAATATTCTCGGGCAATTTTACCTTCTTCTTAATTTCATCTTCAAATTCGAATTCTTTGTCCGGAGAGCCCTCGCTTCTCAATCTGATAACATAAGGTCTTCCTTCTTCAAGATTTTTCTTTATCTCATCCAATTCAAGATTTCTGCTTACGGCATATTTCCCGTAGTATCCGGTAAGCTCATTATTTTTCTCCTGAATCTCTCTTATTTTCGCCAATTCTTCTTCGGTGGCAAAACACGGATATGCCCTTCCCTCTTCCACGAGTTTTTTAGCATATGTATGATAGATACTCACCCTTTCACTCTGGGTGTAAGGTCCGTAAATGTTGGCCGGGTCATCTTCCGGAAGTCCGGCTCCCTCGTCAAATTCAATTCCGAAATAACTTAAAGCCTCTATAACAAGTTCAACGGCTCCGTCTACCTTTCTCTTTGCGTCGGTATCTTCTATTCTTAAGAAAAAAACTCCGTCCTTGGTATGGGCTATTCTTTCATCGGCAAGGGCACTGTATAAGTTACCTAAATGAATATATCCCGTAGGGCTCGGAGCAAGTCTGGTAACTTCCGCCTTATTCCCAAGCTTTCTGTATGGATACAGGGCCTCATATTCATCAGGTGTTTTTAATTCCTCTCCTTTAAAAAGAAGCTCTGCAAGATCTTTATAATCAGTTTCTGTCATCTGCATTCTCCATTATCAAAAAATCATTTTACACACTATAATACAATGAATATTAATGAGTATCAAGAATTCATATATCATTAAATACGGAAAATATTTGCTTTTTATTAAATGTCACATAAAGTGTGTCTTTTCATAATCAAGATATCAATATTCTTTATATTGTGTTGATTTTAATTTGTTTTTTATATATATTGTGGTATATATGCCCGTATTGAGCAGATACGCTTCAATATATTAAAAGGGGGACAATACAGTGAAAAAAGCATATAAAATAGCATTTGGAGCAGGACTTGTATTGACAGGTTCACTTTCCGTAGGATCATACATAGCGAGAAAGTATATTAAACTTGCCGTTAAACGCAATTACAAAAAATACAGCAATGAGAAAAACAGAAATGCAACATTTGCAAAAAAATCACCCGAAGAAATAAAAACTCTTATTTCCAACCATACCGCGAAGACTAACGAAGCTAAAAAATGGATGGAAAATGTACCTATGCATCAACTATATGTTACGTCCAGAGACGGTTTGGAGTTGTACGGCGAGTTATATAAAAATCCGAATTCAAAAAAATATGTAATAATCGTACATGGTTACAACTGTAATCTTGAGATGATGTACCCTCTTGGGCCTGATTTCTACAACATGGGATTCAATGTTCTGTTCGTTGATTTAAGAGCTCACGGAAAAAGCGAAGGAGATACCATCGGTATGGGTTGGCTTGAACGACTTGACCTTATTAATTGGTGTAATCTTCTTATTAAGTATGATCCGGATTGTGAAATCGTTCTTTACGGTCAGTCTATGGGTGCTGCTGCGGTTATGATGGCTTCGGGAGAGGATACTCTCCCGGATAACGTAAAAGCCGTAATCGAGGATTCGGGATACACGTCAATCAAGGACATATTCGATAAAGTCGTAAGAGCAAAGGTACATATTCCGGCAGCTCCTCTTATAGCTCTCACAAGCTACAGATTTAAAAAAATGACCAAGTATTCCATCAAAGACGGAGACGCCGTTAAACAGTTAAAGAAAAACAAGCTCCCTACATTATTTATACATTGCAGCGATGATTCTTATATTCCTTTTCCTATGGTATATAAGTTATACAGCGTCACAAACGGCCCTAAGGATATCTACACCGTTCAGGGCGGAGAACACGTTATGGCATATTATATGGATCCGAAAAAATATATGGATCATGTAAAGGCTTTTCTTGACAAATATTTAGATTGATCGCATGTTTAATGTTTGTTGACAACAGATTGGAAATTTAGTAGACTTCTACAAGTGCTTAAAAAGCATTTGCGGATATGGCGGAATTGGCAGACGCGATAGATTTAGGTTCTATTGTCGAGAGGCGTGGGGGTTCGACTCCCTTTATCCGCACTTTAAAAAACCGATGTCATATTTTGACATCGGTTTTTTTGTTTGAAATATTGCATCGTTTTTATCAAATCGGAAATCATTTCACGTTTCTTGCAATTAATTTACATATCGGATTACCTGCCTCGGAAAACTTAAGCTCATATTCCGTACAAATGTTTCCGACAAGTCTTTCGGCATCATTATGAAGATCATATGTATAATCCACAAGTTCCCATCCGCACTCTTTTATGGATTCAAGCGAAAAGTCAAATAAATCTTTGTTGTCTGTTTTAAATTCAACGAGACCTCCCTTTACAAGAATTTTCTCATACTTTCCAAGAAATCTGTCCGATGTAAGTCTCCTCTTTGCATGTCTGTCCTTCGGCCACGGATCCGAAAAATTAAGATATATTTTATCTGCTTCTCTTTCCGCAAATGCATCCAATATGTTATCGGCATCCATTCTTATTAATCTCAGATTGTCCAAGTCCGCTTCTTCCAACTTGTTAAGAGCCTTTAGAAGCACGCTCGAATACTTTTCAATACCAAGAAAATTCACATTCGGTTCTTCCTTTGCATGTGCCGTAATAAACCTGCCCTTTCCTGTACCTATCTCTATATGAAGCGGATTGTTGTTTTTAAAAACCTCTTCTCTCCACTTTCCTTTTTTAAGCTCACTGTCCGTATATACGAACTCATTTACAATCATTTCTTCCCTCGCACCGGGTATATTTCTCAGTCTCATTACATTCTCCTAAATTTTATATTTTGAATAATATAAATGTGCTATAATCATTTTTTGTACAATGTATCGTTAAAATAACAGTTTTCAAATAGACGTATTATTACATTATATAACATACACTTGCAATAAAACAAACAACTATATGAGGTTATATATGAAACATAATTCTGCAACAGTTTTTTTTAAATCCGTACATAATAAGATAATCATTATACTTGCTTTATTTGCGGTTATAATGTCATACGCGGTCGCTTCGGTTTCACGGGTTGACGCCGATGAGATAAAATGGCCCGAAGCACCTGAGCTTGTATCGGGTGCCGCCATTTTAATGGATGCCGATACGGGCGCAATACTGTATGAAAAAAATGCCTATGAAAGAAATTATCCGGCTTCAACAACTAAGATACTGACCGGTCTTTTGGTTGCTCAGAATAATGCCCTTTCCGATGTTGTTACATTTTCCTCCGAAGCCGCCAATTCGGTCTCACTGGAAGATGCCACTCTTGCAACCAAGCCCGGAGAACAATATACGGTAGAACAGGCATTGCACGGATTGTTATTATATTCTGCCAATGAAATTGCATACGGTCTTGCGGAACACACATCAGGTTCGCTGTCGGCTTTTGTTGATAAAATGAATGAGGCTGCCAAAAATGCCGGTGCGCTTGATACTCACTTTGCCAATGCAAGCGGTCTTTATAACCCGAACCACTATACTACGGCATATGATATGGCGCTTATTGCGAGAATGTGTTTTAATAATCCGACATTCTTAACCATTGATTCAGCCACAACATATACCATCCCGCCTACCAATAAAACCAAGGATGCAAGGGTGTTCAGCAACAGAAACCTCCTGCTTCCGGGGCGAACATACGGATATGAATATTGCGTGGGAGGTAAAACCGGATTCGTCGGAGAAGGCGGATATACATATGTTTCATATGCCATGAAAAACGGTATGAGACTTATTTGCGTTTGTTTCAAATCAACCGCCGACGGACGATTTAAAGATGCAAGATCTCTGTTTGAATGGGGATTTAAAAACTTCACCAAAGTTCCGATTACCGGAACGGCTCTTATATCCCAATTTTCAACCATATCATATCTCAGCTCAACCAGATTCAATTCAAACAATGTCGTATCGGGATTTAACGGCTCATATGTAACTCTCCCTAAGGATACATCTCTTGGTCAGGTTACAATATCAGGCGATTCAAAGCATAACGTTCAATCCACCGATAATAAAGTTGATGTTCCGATTAATTTTATGTACGGAGATCATGTAGTCGGCACAGCCGATATTACTTTCACATCCAAAGAAGATACGCAAAACGAATCTTCGCTGCTTCCTTATGCGGAAAATTCAAACGCTTCAGGTTCAACACAACCCTTTGCGGTTGTAATTAATATATGGATAATAATTATAGCCGTAGCAGCTGCTGCCGTAATTATATTCTTTATCAGAAGGAAAAGAATAATAGAGGAAAAATCTCCCGCTAAGTTCAGAAGAAAAAGACATTATAAAAAACACTGATTCAAAGATTATAATTTTCAACAACAAAATCCCGCTTTGCGCCGTTGCAGGTGTCCGAAATTTCGGTCATCTGCACATGCAAAGCGGGATTTATCATATTGTTAATTATTGATTATTCTTCTCCGAGATTATGTATTCTTTTTCTCATTTTGAAAAACTTCTTTGTTTCAAATGCCGCAACGCCGCTTAATGCAAACATTGCTATCATATTAGGTATCGCCATCAGTCCGTTAAATATACTTGCGGATGTCCATACGGCGCTTACCGTCATATACGGTCCTATAAATACCGCAGCTATGTACAAAATTCTGAATATCTTTATAACCGCCTTCTTACCTCCGGTAAGATATTCAAGACATTTTTCGCTGTAGTGACACCATCCTAAAATGGTGGTAAAAGCGAAGAACACCAGACTAACCATCAATATGAAGCTTGAAACCTGAGGAGGAAAAGGAAGTCCCTGTCTGAATGCATATGTTGTCACCTGTACGCCTTCCAAACCTTCTACCTGCCATGCACCGGTAATAACTATGGCAAGTCCCGTCATTGTACATATTATAATGGTGTCAATAAATGTACCTGTCATGCTGACAAGTCCCTGTCTTACAGGCTCTTTGGTCTTTGCGGACGCTGCAGCAATCGGTCCCGTTCCCAATCCTGCTTCATTGGAGAATATACCTCTTGCAACGCCGCTCTGTATAGAAACAAATATTCCCCCTACAACTCCTCCCGTAACCGCAGCCGGATCAAACGCTCCCTTTACAATGGTGCCTATGGCCGCAGGCAGAGCTGTTACATTGGTCAATATCAATATTAATATTGTGACAAAATACAAAATTGCCATAAACGGAACAATAATTTCACTTACACCGGCAATTCTCTTAATACCGCCGATAAGGACTATAGCCACAACCGCCGTAAGAACTATGGATGAAATTACGATAACAATCGAATATGTTCCTATAAACGGAATACTAACCGTATTGGCATTGGCAGGGTCAAAAAAGTCTCTTAAAGCACTTGTTACACCGTTTACCTGTGTAAATGTTCCGGTCCCCAGCAATGCGGCAAGAGGACACAATACCGCAAAAACTCCTGCAAGCCACTTCCAATTTTTTCCCATTCCTCGCTCAATATAGTAGAACGGACCGCCGAGAGCATGTCCCGTTTTTGTATCCACCGTTCTGTATTTTATTGTCAGCAGACCTTCCGTATACTTTGTCGCCATACCTACAAATGCGGCTACCAACATCCAGAATAGCGCTCCCGGACCGCCTAAGGCTATTGCGGTCGCAACTCCGACTATGTTACCCGTACCTATTGTAGCGGAAAGCGATGTACAAAGTGCGGCAAAACTTGATACCTCTCCCTTTCCGCCTTTTTCGTTTCTCACCATCCACCTTAACGCAAGCGGAAGTCTTCTCACCTGTATTAAGCCCAAGCGAATCGTGAGAAGCGTACCGCCGACAAGAATAAGTGCCATAAGCGGTATTCCCCAGACATAGTTCTCGACTGTGGACAAGATATTGTTAATTGCTCCCCACATGTTTAATAACTCCTTAATAATTAATTCCAGATTACAAAAATATTCTTTTTGCTATGATGTAAAACATTGGATATTGACAACCGTAATAATGATACAGTTAATTTATGATAACATAAAATTTTAATTCTTTATATATTTAATTCATAATCATGGTTTATCCGAAATTTTATTATTTACCGACAGGTCACCCTGTTTTACTGCCGTTACACTGTAAAATACTTTATTTCCGGGTTACTTCCGAATCCTTATCATCTTCGGATTTTTGAAACATTATAATCAAAACAATCAGCAGCAGCACCGGAGAAAGCAGGATTGCATAACCGTTCATTACCATAAGCATTCTGCTTTCAACAAGAGCACCTGCCACAAACGACAATATTATTCCGAAATACAAAAACGCCTTCCTCAAATAAGATTTCCGATGCGTATTAAAATATTCACCCATGTTGAATATACCGCTTCTTAAATTGCCTACGCACATCGTTGTTGAGATTACATTCCCGTGTATTTTCCTGAATGACTCTACCTGAATTCCGCAGGCAAAAGAAATCATAATGTTAGCCGTATTATCCAATGTCGACGGTACAAAAACAACGATAATAAGTGTAATCGCTTCAATTAAAACAGATATTTGCCGCCAGTGAACATGTAAAAATATTTTCTTCCTGTTAATAATATCTGAGATAATGATACCTCCCGCAAAAGCCAAAACAGGCCATAGGAATCTTAATGCGGCAAAAAAATCCCCGTTTCCGATATTTAATCCCAAGAATAAAATATTACCCGTCT
The DNA here is from genome assembly GCF_054657495.1 of Howardella ureilytica. Classification (NCBI taxonomy): domain Bacteria; kingdom Bacillati; phylum Bacillota; class Clostridia; order Eubacteriales; genus Howardella; species Howardella ureilytica. The sequence continues at coordinate 14,751 of NZ_BAAHYP010000013.1, forward strand.
GAGCATTTGCAAAAACATGTCCTCTGTACAGATACGAATATGCATCCATACAACCGCCGGATAATGCCAATAAAATACCGCACGGAATTGAATCCGAGATTTGTTTACTCATTACAAAAACTCCGTTAAATAATCATATAAATCCTACTTTCCGTTACATACCGTTTTATGATATGTAACAGTATTTATAACATTCTCCGTTATATAAATATTCATCAATATATAAAAACAAACATAATATACTTACGTAAGCGTAACATACAAAAATCTCAAGTGTTTTATTGACCATACATATTTACGAAGATGCGCCCTTTCGTAAGATTGTAAATATCAAATAAACACTTGAGATTTTATTATCCCATATTGTGAATTGTCTTTCTTGACTTAAAGAACTTCCTTGTTTCAAAGACCACAACGCCGTTGAGCGCGAATATTGCAATCATATTAGGAATTGCCATAAGCCCGTTAAATATATCCGCAATAGTCCATACCGCGCTTACTGTCATATACGGCCCTATGAAAACCGCAATAATGTAACATACTCTGAATATCTTTATTGCAACCTTTTTGCCGCCTGTAAGATATTCGAGACATCTCTCACTGTAGTAGTCCCAACCCAATATGGTTGTAAACGCAAAGAATACAAGACAAATCATAAGGATAAAGCTTGACACCTGAGGTGCAAACGGAAGTCCGTTCTGAAATGCGTATGTCGTAATCTGAACACCCTCAAGTCCTTCAACTTTCCATGCTCCCGTAAGCATTATCGCAAGTCCCGTCATGGAACATATAACAATGGTGTCGATAAATGTTCCTGTCATGCTGACAAGTCCCTGTCTTACAGGTTCCTTTGTCTTTGCTGCGGCAGCCGCAATAGGTGCGCTTCCGAGTCCGGCTTCGTTTGAGAAAATACCTCTCGCAATACCGCTTTGCATTGCAACAAATAAACTTCCCACTGCACCGCCGGTAACAGCCATAGGGTTAAATGCACCCTCTATTATTGTTACTATGGCATCAGGTAATTTATCTAAATTACAGAGCACAAGAATAAGAACCGATACAAAATACGCAATAGCCATAAACGGAACAATTATTTCACTTACTCTGGCAATTCTTTTTATACCGCCTATAAGAACAACGGCAACTACGGCTGCAAGAACAATTGAAGAAATAACCACCACTATGGAGTATGTTCCTATAAAAGGAATTTCCACCTTTAATGCATCACCGTTAGGATCGAAAAACCCTTTTACTGCGCTTGTTATTCCGTTTACCTGACTGAATGTTCCGATTCCGAACAGACCCACGCATACTCCGAAGAACGCGAATAACTTGGCAAGCCATTTCCAGTTTTTACCCATTCCGCGTTCAATATAATAGAACGGGCCGCCGAGAGTGTGTCCTGTTTTAGGATCCACGGTTCTGTATTTTACGGCAAGAAGACCTTCCGCATATTTTGTTGCCATTCCGACAAAAGCCGCAACAAGCATCCAGAATAACGCTCCCGGACCGCCCAATGCTATGGCAGTTGCGACTCCGACAATATTTCCGGTTCCTATTGTAGCGGAAAGAGCCGTACAAAGAGCCGCAAAGCTAGATACTTCACCCTTTCCTCCGTCCTCGTTTCTGACCATCCATTTAAGTGCCAGCGGCAATTTGCGCGTTTGCAGCACTCCCATTCTGATGGTTAGAAGAAGTCCGCCCGCAAGAATAAGTACCATAAGAGGTATTCCCCATACGAAACCGTCCACGGCAGACAAAAAATCATTGAAAGCTGACCACATACAAATACATATCCCCTTTTAAAAATAATTAAAAATAATCACACACACAATAAACCATATGTTTATTTTTGATATTTTCAAACGATTATATAATAAAATTATAAAAATTTATAGTCTTTTTATTTTTTCTGCGGTTTTACTCATCAAATTCCACTTCAAGTAAATGTCCTCTGCTCGTTTCTCTTATGTCCGTTACCCTTCCCCTGCGTGATTTTAATCTTTCAACGGTTGTATAATTCCCGGACATCGCAACCGCAGGCTCTACCGTATAATAATAGCTTGCCGGAAGTTTCCCCTCCGTAACTTCCACTTCGTCTCCTATATTGACAAGACCGAGCCTTGCCATTGTGAAATCCATTTTTCTCATAACTTCTCCGTTATATTTACCGAATTAAAATTATATATTAAATAAAAGACCGCCGAAAACTACAAATTAAGTGCATCCTCTCTGTCTTTCATATATTTTTTCAGCCGTTCCGTGATTTTTTTATACTTATCAATCTCTAATCCGTATTCATTGTCCATTATTTCATCAACAAGCAGTTTTGCGTTTTCGAATATCTCCGTATCTCTTTCCGGATCCGCCATTGCAAAAAGTATCTCTCCGCTCTGCCTGACTCCAAAGAAATCTCCCGGTCCTCTGAGTTTTAAATCATCTTCCGCTATTTTAAATCCGTCGTTGGTTGAACTTATTACTTTTAAACGTTTCTTTGCGTTTTCTCCTTTGGAATCTGACAAAAACATACAATATGACTGAATATTTCCCCTGCCGACTCTGCCCCTCAATTGGTGCAATGCGGAAAGGCCGAATCTGTCGGCATTATATATAAGCATCACCGTGGCGTTCGGTACATTAACTCCTACTTCGATAACCGTAGTCGAAACAAGAATATTAATTTCACCTTCGGAAAATCTCTTCATTATGTCTGTTTTTTCATTCGGGGACATTTTACCGTGCAAAATTTCCGTTTTTACGGATTTCGGTAAATGTTCCTTCAATTCTTCCGAAACAGTATATACGTCCGCCGCATTTATTTCATCGTTTTTTTCTATCATCGGACAAATTACATATGCCTGCCGTCCCGCACGAATATGCTTTTCCATAAATGAATATACATTTTTCATATACCCGGAATCTATTACGGCATTTTTTATCGGAAGTCTTCCCATAGGCATCACATCCATCACCGAAATATCAAGATCTCCGTATATTATCCAAGCAAGCGTTCTCGGTATGGGAGTTGCGCTCATTACGAGAACATTACATGATATTGTTTCGTCGGAACCCTTATTTCTTAAGTTTTTCCTTTGATTAACACCGAATCTGTGCTGTTCGTCAGTAATGGCAAGTGCAAGATTTTTAAATTTGACTTTGCCCTGAATGATTGCGTGTGTCCCGATTACAATATCGATCTCCCCGTTTTCCAAACCTTCATATATTTTTTTCTTTTCAGACATATCTGTCGAACTTGTAAGTAAGGCTGCTTTAATATCCATGTTATTATTTATTATAATACGCTCAAGTTCGGTATATTCCTGAACCGCAAGGACTTCGGTGGGGGCCATTAAAGCTCCCTGAAAACCGGCAAATACCGTATCAAATAAAGCAATGAAAGCAACTATTGTCTTGCCTGATCCCACATCACCGTGCAGCAATCTGTTCATGGCTTTCTCTGACGCCATATCTTCCCTTATGCTTTTTACAGCCGCCTTCTGACTGTCCGTAAGGGCATACGGCAATGTATTTATTATATTTTCCGTTTTCTTGCTTTTCTCTACGATATATGAATTACTTATTTCCTCGTTTAACCGCTTCTGTCTCTGCACTGCCAGCATAAATAATAAGAATTCGTCAAATATGACTCTTTTCCGTGCTTTATTAAGTTCTTCGGTATTTTGCGGAAAATGCATCGAATATAAAGATTCGAATAAATCCATAAGCTTAAACCTGTCTCTTGTTTCATTTGGCAAATAATCATCCTTAAGCTTATCCCCCATAATATCAAATGCGTTTTTAACCGCTTTGATTACAGTATTGTTTGACAGTCCCTTTGTCAAAGCATAAACGGGTTTCAGCTTACCTGACAGTTCTTCATATTCGGACAGAGAATATACTTTCGGCTGTTCCAGAGTAAAATGTTCCGACGACCGGGAAAGTCTTCCTCTGAGAACAAAGCGCATACCTTTTTTTACCGTATTTATAATATACGGCATATTAAACCATATGCATTTTATTCCGTCTCCGTTTATGTCTTTTGCAATACATGAAACTATGCTTTTTTTGCCGTATCTCTTTATATCCGGTTTATTGTAAATCACACAATCGACGGCAACATTTCGACCTGTCTGTGAATATGTAAGGCTGCCTATTGTTTCCGGCGCCTTAAACAATTCATAGTCTCTTGGATAAAATTCCATTAAATCTTCAACCGTACTGATTCCCGTTTTAAAAAACAATGCAGCTGTTTTATCCCCTATTCCCTTTATTTCTTTAATATCCATGTTAATCGTACTTTAAATAAAAAACCATTGAAGTAAATGAATAAACATTTTCAACAATGGTTTTATTATGGGTTATTCTACTGAAATTATATAATAATAAACCGGCTGTCCGCCGTATTCCAGCTCGACGTCAATGTCTGAGTATTTATCTTTGACAACTTCCGCTACATCTTCCGCGTCGGCTTCATCGACGTCAGAACCGAAATAAATGCTGATGAGCTCATGTTCATCACTTACCATACCGTCAAGCATTTTAAGTATGGAGTCCTTTATATCCGTTTCCGATGCAACAAGACCTTCGTCATTAATTGCAATGTAATCTCCTTTTTTAACATCATGACCGTCAATCTGTGTATCTCTTACGGCATATGTAACCTGTCCGCTCAATACGGATTCTATGGCCTCCATCATATTCTCTTTATTGGATTCCGCATCTCCCGTATGATCAAATGATACAAGTGCTGATATTCCCTGTGGAATTGTCTTTGTCGGAATGACAATTATTTCCTTATCATCGCATAATACGTCTGCCTGTGTGGCAGCAAGAATAATGTTACTGTTATTAGGAAGCACAAATACGGTCTTTGCGGGAATCTTCTCAACGGCATTTAAAATATCCTCCGTACTCGGATTCATTGTCTGACCGCCCGAAATGGTTGCATCGGCTCCTATTCCCTTAAATATCTCCGTAAGACCGTCCCCCGGTACCACTGCCAATATTCCGAGTTCCTTTAAATCCTTATGAACCTCTTTCGCTTTTTCTTCATTGGCTTTGTCCACGGCTGACTGAGAAATAATCTTATTTTCATGTTCTTCACGCATATTATCTACTTTCATTCGTGAAAGCTGACCGTATGTAAGGCCTTTTTCAAATACTTCTCCCGGATGGTTTGTATGGACATGAATTTTAACTATATCATCAAGAGCAACACATACTATTGAGTCTCCGACAGAGTTAAGATATGATTTAAACTCGTCCTCATCCTCTTCCGTAAATTCCTTATCAAGCTTGATAATAAATTCCGTGCAATATCCGAATTCAATATCAACGTCATCAAATGCCGCTCCTACCCCGGATGTATTCGGTGCTTTATCCGGTGCGGGAGTAATGTCAAATTCGCTTACTTTTCCCGTCAAAGCGTCAAAACATCCGTATAAAACACATAAAAGTCCCTGTCCGCCGGAATCGACAACTCCTGCCTGCTTAAGAACAGGAAGCATGTCAGGCGTGGAAGCCAATACTTTTTCGCCGTGTTCGAGAACATTTTCAAATGCTTCCGCTATATCTGTGGTTCTTCCGGCTTCTTCCATTGTTTTTTCGGCTATTCCCTTGGCAACGGTAAGAATAGTACCTTCTTTAGGTTTCATAACCGCCTTATATGCAGTTTCTGCAGCTTTTTGCATGGCAACCGCAATATCTTTCATATTTAATTCGTCATGCTCTTTGATTTCCTTGCAAAAGCCTCTGAATAACTGTGAAAGAATAACACCCGAATTGCCTCTCGCGCCTCTGAGCGACCCCGTTGAAATTGCCTTTGACAAGTTATCCATGGTAGGATTCTCAATACATCTTACCTCATCTGCGGCAGAATTAATCGTCATTGTCATATTAGTACCGGTATCACCGTCCGGGACAGGAAAAACATTCAGGTCGTTGATTTTTTCCTTATTAGATTCAAGTGTTGCAGCTCCAGAGAGAAACATCTGCTGTAACATACGAGCATTTATTGTCTCCATTAACAATTTTCCTCCATAATCTCAGGCTCAGTCTATAACTCTGACGCCCTCAACATATACTCTTATCTTATCTATATTCATTCCTGTAAGTTCTTTAACTTTATAAGACACATTATAAATAAGATTATCCGTAACAGTTTTAATACTTACTCCGTAAGATACAATGATATGAAAATCAAGTTCTATACTGTTACCGTTATTTATACTTACTTTTATGCCTTTTGTAAGACTGCTTCCCCTAAGCAGCTTGACCAAGCCGTCAGTCATGCTTACGGTAGCCATCCCTACTATTCCAAAACATTCAAGAGCTGATGTCCCTGCATATTGTGCAATTACCTCAGAAGATATTGATACGGACCCTTGTCCCGTCTTAAGACGTCCCTGCATTTCAATCACCCCCATGATTTACTTAGTGACCATATATTTAAAATATGTAATATACTGTTTTTAATTTTAAAAATCTTTATGCCATACGGTATATCATAACTATATAAGAAGGCAAATTTCTTATATCGGATTATTATAACATATAAAAATAATTTTCGACAACAATACAAAATAAAAAGAGGCTCTGTTGAGCCTCTTTTACGCAGTGTAAAGAACGTTTCCGTATTTCTCTAATAGTCATCTTAAAATTAAGCACGCTCTACCTTACCTGAACGAAGGCATGAAGTACACACATACATTCTCTTTGCCTGGCCATTCTGCTTAACTCTTACAAGCTTAACATTAGGCTTCCAAATCTTACTTGACTTTCTATGTGAGTGACTTACCTGTTTGCCAAACTGAAGAGTCTTCTCGCAAACTGAACACTTTGCCATGTCAATACACCTCCTCGCCATTCATTAGTAAAAACTGTTGCAAATTATACCAAATTTATAAATGCTTGGCAAGTTAATATGTAAAATATATTACTGACCGTTTTTTATATTGTTGTTTTGCGTATATTTTCTTATTGTTTTGCATCATTTGCATTTGCAAGAGTAACTTCGGCGGTCTTTTCTTTATATTCGTTATTCTCAAGATGATAGTACTTAATTGTAACGGTTTCTCCAGCTTTATAATATTTCAAAAGATTTTTAAATCCGTCCATTGAAGATACGGACTGACCGTCAAATGAACTTAAAATATCATATTGTGTAAGACCTGCCTTCTTTGCCGGTGAATCTTCTCCCACCTGACGAATAAGTATTCCCTGAGGATATCCGTAATTTTGACTTACGGTACTTGTAATATCAACACCCGCTATACCAAGATATGCACTTTCGCTCTGATCTACGGCAGTTCTCGTCTCTTTGGTCATCAATGAATCAATCAGATCCTGTACCGTATAAATAGGTATTGTATAACCCATATTTTCTACATTTGACGATGTATTTCCCGCAAAGTTAATTCCGATGACTTCACCCTTCATATTGAGAAGAGCTCCTCCGGAGTTACCCGAACTAATGGCCGCATCGGTTACAAACAACTTGGAAAATGTCGTTCCGTCCACATTAATGGATCTGTCCTTTGCGGAAATATATCCTACCGTAACATTTTGTCCCAGACCTGCCGAGTTTCCTATTGCAACTACCTGTTCTCCTACATTAACATTTTTCGAATCGGCAGAAAGAGTTGCTATTGAAATTGCTTTCATTGTATCATCTTTTATCTCTGAGAGCGGAACAGCCACTATAGCCACATCATGTGTAGAATCGGCTCCTTTGACATTTGCAGTCACCGTAGCATTGTTTACAAACTGTGCGCTTAATGTGTCTAAACCGCTGACAACATGTGCATTTGTTAAGATCAGAAGTTCTTTGTCATTTTTTCCTATTATAATTCCGGTACCTTTAACTTCTTCAGTTTGAGCTCCTCCGTATATCAAACCGGAGCTTGTTGTTGTCGTTCCGTCAAGTATTACCATTGCAGGCATATTTGCGCTTGCAATCGACTCTACAGAAGTTGTTTCATTCGATGCATAAGATGCGTCAGACTGTAATGTATTTGAAACCTGAGAAATATTTGCGCTGTTTCCGCTTCTGTTTGCTACGGCGTTTCCGACGTAGTTAATTCCGAACATGGTACCGCCTGCAATCGCTCCGAATGCTAATGCAGAACCAATAAAAATTGCAATTTTATTTTTCTTTTTAGGTTCCCTTACTTTCTTATGGCCACCCAGCTCTTTTTCCGTGCGTTTTTCGGCACTTTCATCTTTTTTTGATGACGACTCATTATTCAAATCTTCTTTTTTATATCTGTAAATATACTTATTTTCGTCATCATTTATGTTGTTATTTTCATTTTCGCTCATATTGTATAACCTCCATAAATAGTTTATATTCATGATCATCGACTTAATGCATTAACTATAATATGGCAACCTTAAATGAACTTAAAACTTATTTAACAAAATTTACTGTATTTTCCATTAACATATTAAGCAAATTCTTTGAATCTTCCACGGAATTTCCTCTTACACCTATATAGAATTTTATTTTCGGTTCCGTACCCGACGGTCTGATACATACCCATGCATCATTTTCCAATTCAAGATAGAATACGTTTGATGTAGGAAGTCCCGTAGGGCGCGTATTTCCCGTTGATGTATCGGTTATAATTCCCGTGCCGTAATCTCTTATTTCAAGCACTTTAAAACCTGCCAATTCCTTTGGAGGATCGGAACGGAACATCTCCATTATACCGTTAATTCGCTTTGCACCGTCTGCTCCCTTCATGGTAATGGAGTGCTGTCCTTCTCTGTAATAACCGTATTTCTCATATAATTCGTTTATTCTGTCTATAAGAGTTCTTCCCTTTGCGTATTCGTACGCCGCAACTTCGCAAAGACTCATAACGGCTGACGGAGCATCCTTGTCTCTGGCGTGAGTTCCCACAAGACAACCGTAACTTTCTTCAAATCCGAATTCATAAAATCTGTCACCACGCTCTTCAAAGAACTTAATTTGCTCCCCTATGTATTTAAATCCCGTTAAGGTTTCTATATAATCTATGTCGAAATCATTTGCCAGCACTCTGCCCATATTTGTTGAAACTATGGTGGTAACCAACGCTCCGAGTTTTCCTTCTTTTTTTGTTATTTCGGCATCTCTTGAGTGAAGCAAACCTCTTTCCTTTCTTCTTGAAAGAAGATAATCCGCAATAAGTATTGCCGACATATTACCGGTAAACGGCTCATACTCTCCGGTTTTGGCATCCTTTACATATATTCCCAACCTGTCCGCATCCGGATCTGTTGCAAGAATAATATCCGCATCCTTTTCCTTTGCAAGCTTTAATGCATATGTAAACGCCTTAGGATCTTCCGGATTAGGATAATCCAGTGTTGTGAAATTCGGATCAGGATTTTCCTGTTCCTTAACAACATATACGTTTTTAAACCCAAGCTGTGACAACACTCTTCTTACCGGAATGTTGCCGGTTCCGTTAAAAGGCGTATATACTATTTTTATTTTATCCGCAACGGATTTTATAACCTCCGGTTCAATGCAGTTACTTAAAAGTGCATCTGTATATTTATCGTCAATATCAAATCCGATTACATTGTATAAGCCTTTAACCTTTGCTTCATTATTATCTATTGATTTTATTTCACCAAGGTCTTTTACTTTTCTTACTTCCGAAATAATTTCACCGTCAATAGGAGGCGTAATCTGGGCTCCGTCTTCCCAATAAACCTTATATCCGTTATATTCCGGCGGATTGTGGCTTGCAGTAATAACAATGCCTGCCATCGCTCCCAACTCTCTGAGAGCAAAAGATAATTCCGGAGTAGGAGTAAGACACGGAAAGATATATGTCTTAATACCGTTTGCGTTAAGGCAGTTAGCCGCTTTTGCCGCAAATTCGGGAGACATTCTTCTTGAATCGTAAGCAATTGCAACCCCTCTGTCGGCTCCGTTCTTCTTATTAATATAATTAGCCAAGCCCTGAGTCGCTTTACCCACGGTATAAACATTCATTCTGTTTGTTCCCATGCCGAGAACTCCCCTGAGCCCTCCCGTTCCGAAATCCAACTCTTTATAAAATCTGTCTTCTATCTCTTTCTCGTCTGTAACCGCTTTAAGCTCCGCCTTATCGCTTTCGGCAATGATGTCGCTTTCAAGCCATTCGTTGTAAAGATCAATATAACTCATAGAAAAACCTCTTCATTTACATAACCTAACAAAAACTCTTTATAAATAAAATATTATAAACAAGTGAAATATACTATAATTGACAGATTTTATCAAATTAAGTGCATTGCCATGCTTTACGCTGATTAAAATTCTTTTTACATATCTGTTAATAAATAATAAAAACCTCCGCGAGTCAATTTTAAGTGCATCATAGGTTATGATACATTCAAATTACTCACGAAGGTTCGTATTATTAAATATATTCTACATCAAAGGATATACAAATAAATTTTATTTATGATTTTTTTTATTTCCCAAAAACTGTAATAAGAATATAAGTGCAACACCTATTCCGAACGCAATCCAGTTAAATGTTCCGAAGGTTATCGGCGGTTTAGGATCGGTTAAAGTCGTAGGTCCCATGATAATGGAATATATTGAACCTATCATCAATCCCAAAATAAAGAACATCGTAACGACTCTGAACTTTGCCATGCATATTTCTATAATCTTAACGATAAATAATGCTCCGACAACTATTCCTGCCGCAAAGATAATCATTCCCGGCAGGTAAGAAAGATGAAACTTAAGCAGCTCTCTTCCGGCTGCCATAACAGGAAGATATAATCCCATTATCAGAAGAATTGTCGATCCTGAAATTCCCGGAAGGAACATTGCAGATGTAGATGCCACCGCTCCGACAAATATAAGAATACCGCTTCCCCATGTTATGTTATTCATGCTTATGCCTGAGGAGAAACTGTGCTTATTTAACATTGTAATCAGTATAACGAATACAATACCGACACCCAATGCTATATATCCTCCGACACATGGTACAAATGACTTTTTCTCTTCTTTTATCAACATCGGGATAGAAGCAACAATAAATCCTATAAATAATGAACTTACCACATATACACTGCTTTCAAATGAATGAGTGATAATAAGAACAGACAGAATCATTCCCACTATCCATCCTATTCCCAGCTTAATTAAATATTCAAAGGCATTTTTTCTCTTCTTTCCGCGTTCATAAAAAATATCATGTGTTCCGCCTACGAAGTCATTATAGAATCCCATAATGAGGGCCACCGTACCTCCCGACATTCCGGGAACGCTGTCGGCGATAGCCATGCAAAAGCCATTGATAATAGTCCTTATCATATGGAAACCTCCGGTAAATAATTAGAAATATTTTACCATATTATCTTATTTATTTGTAGGATTTATTAATTTTGTATTGCTTTTATATTATACATTCTAATATTTATGTGTAAAATATGATTTTATAAAATATTAATTGTATAATAAAATGTCACTCTCCGAATAACGATATATTCCCATAGCGTAACATATCATTAAACTTAGAGTGACATTTAAAAATTTATTAATTATTTAATCAGTTACATGTATTAATCGGTTACATGTATTAATCAGTTATATTTATAGAAGCCTTCTCCGGCATTAATACCTGTTTTGCCTTCATCGATATACTTCTTAAGTATTGCCGCAATCTTACCGTTTTCCGTTGAAGGATCACTTGCGTCAGGGTTGTTCATAATAATATTGTAAGCAGTTGTCAAACCTACGATATCAAGAATTTCAAAAGGTCCCTTAGGAGCTCCCGTTCCCAACTTCCATGTTAAGTCAATGGTCTGTGGGTCTGAAACTTCTCTTGCAAGAAGCACTTCTGCTGCTTTAAGGAAAGGAATAAGCATTGAGTTGAGGATATAACCCGGCTGTTCCTTTTTAAGTAAAAGAGGTACCATTTGAATCTGTGCCGCAAATTCAGCAACTTCATCGTAATATTTCTGCTCGGTTCCGGCATGACCCATAACCTCTGCGGTATTGCCTCTCCAAATGTTATTTGCAAAATGAAGAGCAAGATACTTCTCAGGTCTTCCCGTATACTTTGCGAAAGCACTTGGAAGCATGGAAGAAGAGTTTGTTGCGATAACTGTTTTTTCAGGTAATACAGGAGCAAGTTTTTCGTAGAACTCTATCTTAGCCTGTGGATTTTCTGCCATTGCCTCAATCACAAGGTCTGCATCCTTTACCGCTTCGGCAAGATCTGTTACATATTTAATATTTTCATATGCCTTATCTGCATTTGACTTAAGTTCATCAATCTTTTCAGCCGTAAGATTTTCAGGATGTGGGTAAAGTCCTCTTCCGAACATTCTTGTAGCAATAAAGTCACCCAATTTTGACTTATAATCTTCTAACTCGGCAAGATAAATCTTATGAAGTCTGTCAATTTTCTTCTTTGCTCTTTCTACAGACTCTTCGCTTCTTAAATAAATTGTTACGTCAAATCCGCAATAAGCAGACTGATAAGCAATCTGACTTCCCAATACTCCGCCGCCGGCTAATACAACATTCTTAAAGCTCATAATGTTCTCCTTTTAAAAACTATTTTCTCATGTGCAGCAAATTAATGTTTATAAAAGTGTAATATTACATCAACAATACTATTTTTTTCTACATAAGTAAAGATAATTGCCATTATTTACACTATGTACATATTTTTTTATACATGTTTTATTCTTTGTATTGTCACTATGATGTATCTGTCTTATTAATATGTCAGTTGAATTATATCTCACAATAATATTTTGCACAATATACAATTATCAAATATTATTTAAAAACAAGACCCCGAAGCAGGACTTTGCCTGTTCCGGGGTCTTTATATGAATTTATCTAATATAAATTGTATTAATATTAATTATTTAAAAATTCCACGGCACCTGTTTCGATATTGTATCTTGCACCTACAATTTTAAGTTTGCCATCTTCCTGAAGCTTCTTTAACGTACTGCTTTCATTTAACTTGGCAATGGAATTCTCAATGTTGTAAATCTCAGCCTTATCTGCTACTTCATCCGTATGGTGATCGGCATCCTGAACATCGTTTCTTGCCTTATCCACGGAAGACTGGATTGTTGAGAGAATAGTACCCAAGTACACTTCACTGCTGTCAACATGTCCGTGTCCGGCAGCCGCTTCAACAACTCCGCCCACAGCTCCGCAATGAGTGTGACCCATTACCACAACAAGAGGTGTATTCAAATGACTTGCGGCATATTCTACACTTCCGAGCTCATAATCACCGATAACATTTCCTGCATCTCTGATAGTAAAGATTTCTCCCAATCCTGCATCAAATACTAATTCCGCAGGCACTCTTGAATCTGCGCATGTAATAACGGTGGCATATGGCTTCTGACCGTTGCTTGCCAAATCTGTTCTTGTTGATTCGCTTGTATCAATTGTCTTTGCACCCTTTAAGTATTCCGCATTGCCGTCTTTTAACGCCTGAAGAGCCGCATCTGCGGATGAGTATTTATTCAAATTCTCTGTATAAGTACCTGAAGAACCTGACTGAGTCGTTGTTTCTTCAGCTGTTGCAGCAGCTTCAGTGGTACTTTCGCCGCCAATGCAATTGCCATTGCCTTATTAAATCTGAATTTTTTCATAAATAAGAACCTACCCTTTTCCTAACATAAAACACAAAACGTAGAACAACAGTCTGTATATCCGTTATTTTAAATTTAAATATTTCAGTTAATTTATATAACTCGCTTTGTAATAACAAAAATATACAGCAGATATATAAATATCCACTCTAATCATAACAAAAATATTGCTGTTTAGCAATTTATACATTTTTTTATTTTTAAATAGATTATATTGAAATTATGTACGATAAATTGTATAATTTATTGTCAAATTTACTCTTTATTTTTATTCCCGCTTCCAAATCAATATCTTCCACCGCACCGTTTTTACAAATAATCATCTTACTGTCCTTATGATTATCTTTAAGAATCCTTGCGGCCGATTCTCCCATTTCACTGCCCGTTATTCTGTCTTTTGCACACGGACTTCCGCCTCTCTGTACATATCCCAACACACATTCTATAGAATTAATTCCGGTGCGTTCTTCTATTCTTTTGTAGAGATTATCAACTCCTTCCGCACCTTCCGCAGCAATAAAAATAAAATGTTTTTTCCCTGTTGACTTCGTAAATTCAATTCTCTCAATCACATCTTTCTCAAAGTCAAACCTTATCTCAGGTATTATTATCCCCGTTGCTCCTGTTGCAATACCGACTCCGACAGCTAAATTTCCGCATTCTCTTCCCATCACCTTTATTACACTGCATCTGTCATGAGACGTCATGGTATCTCTTATTTTATCAACCATCTCTACGGCGGTATTCATGGCCGTATCAAAGCCTATCGTATAATCCGTTGCCGGAATATCGTTATCTATGGTTCCCGGTATTCCGATACATTGAACACCGCGTTTTGATAATTCGCACGCACCCCTAAACGAGCCGTCGCCTCCTATTACTATCAGGCTGTCAAGCCCCATGTCCCTGCAATTTTCGACAGCCTTTTCAACACCTTTTTCCGTTGCAAACTCTTTGCTTCTTGAGGTATGAATCATTGTTCCGCCTCTGTTAATAATTTCCGAAACGGAACGTATATCTAAATCCGTAAATTCTTTTTTAAGCAGGCCGTCATATCCTCTTATTATCCCCTTCACTTCCATGCCGTATGATATACATGCTCTTGTTGCCGCCCTTATAACGGCATTCATACCCGGTGCGTCTCCGCCGCTTGTTAATATTCCGATACGTTTTTTCTTCATGTTATTCCTCACCATCCTATAAAAGGCTGTAAATATCCGTATGCAATTCCAGCTCCCGCCGATATTCCTATTATGATTATTGGGTGAACCTTTTTTAACGCAAGTATAAGCATTGATACGAAAATTATTACCGAACTTATAAATGCAAATGTCCCCATAACTTCAAGCTTTATTCCCGTAGGGAAAAATACAGTTATTGCGGTTGACAATACTGCGGTTGCGATAAATCCTATAACCGCCGGTTTTAGTCCCCCCATGGCGCCCTGCACATATTTGTTGGTTTTGAATTTTTCATATATTCTTGCAACTATTAAAATAATAACAAAGGAAGGCAACACGACGCCCAATGTTGCAAGTACTGATCCCAATATTCCTCCCGCTTCCATACCGACATATGTTGATATATTTATTGCAAAAGGACCCGGTGTGCTCTCGCTTACCGCAATAAAGTTTATGATCTGATCGTCATCCATCCAGTGATTTTCTTCTATACTCACCCTTATAAGGGGGAGCATTGCATAACCTCCTCCGAATGTAAACGCTCCGATTTTAAGAAATGTAAAAAATAAGTTAATAAGTACCATAATTCTTCTCTGTTTTCGTATACTTTATTTTAGTTTGTTCTTTACGGTATTTCCAACCGCAATTGAATATATAATACCGGCAACGGCACATATTATTGTCATATAAATTACATTTATATTAAAAAATGCAACCGCAACAAATGCCGCAGCCATAATTATGTATGAGAATACATTTTTAGGGCATGTTTTATACATTGAGATCAATCCCTTTATAATTAATGCCAATACTCCTGCCCGGATTCCCCAAAAGGCATATTTTACTATTTCAAGATTTTCAAATTGCCTAAGCACAAAAGATATTCCCACAATTATTCCGAATGACGGCAATACAACTCCCAATGTTGCACAAAAAGCTCCGAAGAAACCTGCAGTCCTATACCCGACAAACGTAGATGTATTAAGTGAAATCGGTCCCGGCGTACTTTCCGCTATTGCCACAACATCCAATATATCTTCATCGGAAATCCATTTCTTTTTTGTAACGGTTTCTTCCTGTATGAGCGGAATCATTGCGTAACCGCCTCCGAATGTAAATGCTCCGATCTTAAAAAAAGTAATAAACAATTCCCAAAATACATTTTTCCGTTTCTTGTTTATTGCACTGTCTTCTCTGTTTTTTTCCATATAAACCTTCTTTTATTTTATCTGTTTAGTCTGTTTTCTCACATTTAACTTCTCAAAACATTTTATTCATAATAAGTAATAAAATTATTATCGGTTATTCTTATTTATAAAGGAAATAATCGTCTTATAAACCTGCCCGTTGTTATGCTCGTTTAATATTTCATGCCTCATATTCTCAAAAGTTTTTCTTTTAATATTCTTAAAGCCTGCCTTGTGCAGGAAATAAATCGAAGCATTACTTCCTCTGACTCCGTCAATGCACGGATCCTGTGCTCCTCCAATACACAATATCGGAAGATATGAATCAACATTTTTATACAGTTCAGGTTTTCTCATATTTTTAACAAGTCTGAATAAATCATTAAAAGCAGAAACGGTAAATCCGAATCCGCAATACGGGTCTTTCATATATTCATCGACATTTTTCTCATTTACACTTAACCAATCTGCTTCCGTTCTCGGATTATCAACAGCGGAATTAAATGTTCCCACCGACATTTTTTCAATCAGCGGCGAATATGCATTTGCTCCTTTGAATGTCATTATAATATTCGAAAGTATTATTCCTGCGGATGCCTCTTTTGCCGGAGCCGGATACCCCGACAGTATTACGCTTTTATATTTATGAGACTCCGTCTGAAGCAGATTTCTCGCTATTATAGTTCCGAACGAATGCGCAAATATATTCACTTTATTTACACCGAATCTTTTAAAGATATATTTTGTTATAATCTTTTGATCTCTTATAAGTTCTTTGTATCCGTTTTTTTCTTTAAAGAAACCTAATGTTTCGGCAGCCTTGCCATGCCCTCTTAAATCTGAAGTTACAACGGAATATCCGGCTTTGTTCAATTCGTTTGCAAGCTTTTCATATCTGCCCTTATGCTCCATCATTCCGTGAATGACCTGTACAACACCCTTTGCGTTTGGAATTTCGTACACTGATAACGATATGTCAGTACCGTCTTTTGACTTTATAATTAAATTTTCCATTGGCGCACCTCATTTACATATAATAAACATTCATCTCTGCCGATTATAAAACCGACCTATTATTAATATAATAAAGAAAATAAGTGTTTATAGTTAATATTATTACATAGTATACAGCTTATAATATTTTTTTCAAGCTGTTAAAGCTTATATAACAAGACATCAGTGTCAAGAGCTCATTTTGATATTTTAATAATATCGGACATTCTCAATAATACGGTATTATTAAAATCATGAATGTGCAAGATGATTATAAAATTTTCAATCAAAAAAGCCCCTGCAGTGATATGTGCCGCTTTACCGGACTAAACGGTAAGAAATATACATATCTCTGACAGAGGATATCAAACTCCCGAACTGCAGATAAAAGTCTTGCCTGCAGAACCGTGGAATATTAATATATTAAATACATAATTGTATACTATGATTTTTATTTAATTCTTTCATATTTATATTGTTTGTAGGATATATCATCGGTCACTTCATTTATCAGCGTTTTTATATATTTTTTTTCGTCCGTTTCGGGGAAAAAGGTATCTCCCTCAACATACATGTCTATTTCGGTTAAATATAGTATGTCAGCAAGTTCTATACCCTCTGAATATACCGATTCGCCTCCGGACAGATAAACATCCTTATCCGGATCCAAAACATGAGCAAGTTTTACGGCCGTTTCCAAATCATCTGCGGAATATAAATTTTCTCCGCTGTATTTTCGGGATTTTGAAATCACTATCGTAATTCTGTCGGGAAGCGGTCTTCCTATTTCTTCATACGTCCTTCTGCCCATGATTACCACATTGTCAGTGGTAAGTTTCCTGAACAGTTTCTGTTCGCCGGGTATTTTCCACGGGATTATTCCCTTGTTTCCTATTACTCTGTTATGCGCATAAGCGGCTATAATGGCAATCATATTGTCATCCTTTATAAATCAAAACTACTATATGCCTAAAACAGTCAATCACGATTTAATATTGTGCCTGTGTAAAAGAGAACCGTTTTAAACATATAATTATCTTAATCTGAATATTCTTCATATTCTGTCTCATTATTTATCCTGTCATCATTATTTTTTGCAGTATCCGAAAGCATGCTTTCATAGCCTTTCAGCGGTGAGAACGGCATAAAACGCGCAGCTCTTTCACTGACTGTCATTCTTTTATGCTTCTTTGAGATAGGATGAGGCAAATCGATTATATCATTATATTTATCTGTTTTGTATAAGTTTAAATCACCCTTGTTATCCATATCTGCGTTTATCTTATCCTCCCTAAACACTTTAATAAAAATATGTCTATGCCTTATGACCTCCCACCTGCCCGTTTCTTTCAATCCCCGTTGCTCCATCTTCTAAACTTGTGCCTTTTATAAGTATATTACTTCCGTACTTGCTTTTCAGCGATAAAAGCGTGCTTTGCAATTTTTTCAGTTTGTCTTTTGAATCTTGTGAATCCCGACCGGGAATAACATTTTTTACATGTTGATTGTTTTTAATGCCTCCCGTTCCTCCTTTTAAAATCCCATCCGACGA
Organism: Howardella ureilytica; assembly: GCF_054657495.1. Taxonomy (NCBI): domain Bacteria; kingdom Bacillati; phylum Bacillota; class Clostridia; order Eubacteriales; genus Howardella; species Howardella ureilytica. The sequence continues at coordinate 33,290 of NZ_BAAHYP010000013.1, forward strand.
ATTGTCTGTTGAATTATCGCAATCCAGATCAAAATCATCAAAAAACGATAATTGCTTTTTTTCATTTTTCCTGATATTTTTTAATTCTTCTTCATTTATCACATCATCCGCCGACAATGTAATACGTCGTATAAGCAGTCTTGTATCGGTAATTGAGTTATATAATTTTACAAATGCGTCTGTGATATCCTGAGCAATATATGTATATTCATCGAGATTGAAAGTACCTCTGGAATGCTTGGGTTTCAGTCTGCCGTATTCGTCTTTTACCGTATCTCCTTCATATTCATCACCGAATATATTGATGTTATCCGCATCATATCCGACGGTAAGGACAAGTTTTTTTGTCACCAGTTTCTTTTTCATAAGTTCATATGACAGATTTTCTGCCATTTCCCGGACTATAATCTCCGCTTTTTTGTTGTCGTATGCACATTTTAAAACCTGTCCGCTGTTAACACTTCGGCTTTGAGGTTTATATTCCTTTACATCTTTTATGGTACACGGATCATATCCCCATGCATTGTCTATTAAAATCTCTGCATTTATGCCGAATAAATCATAGAGTAAATCCTCATTGTAAAAATCCGATTCCCCGCCTATGGAGCATCTGGCAATATCTCCCATTGTATATAATCCTACATCGGCAAGTTTTTCCTCATAACCCCTTCCTATTCCCCAAAATGATCTGAGAGGTCTGTAATTCCAAAGGTGCTCTCTAAAGGATTGTTCGGTAAGAATTGATATTCTTATACCGTTTTTATCTGCCTTCATATGCTTGGCTACGATGTCCATGGCAATCTTTGCAAGGTACATATTGCTTCCTATACCTGCCGTTGCGGTAATTCCCGTTGTGTCATATACATCTTTCATAATCTTCTTTACAAAATCATATTCACTTATGTCGTAGTATTCAAGATAATCCGTAATATCAATGAATACCTCGTCAACGGAGTACGGAAATATATCATCCGCGGATACATATTTAAGATAAATATTGTAAATTTCAGCACTGCGTTTCATGTAAAGTGACATCCTCGGCTTTGCGGCGATAAATTCCATTCCTATAGTAGGATTGTTATCTATAACGGATTTAAATGCGGATGTGCCGGACATATTTCTTATTTTCCCGTTATATGTTTTTATCTCTCTTATTACTTCAAATAATCTGGCTCTGCCCGGAATTCCGTATGATTTCAGAGCCGGCGAAACCGCAAGGCAAATTGTCTTTTCCGTCCTTGAAGGATCCGCAACAACAAGGTTAACATCAAACGGATCCAATCCTCGCTCCACACATTCCACGGATGCATAGAAAGATTTCAAATCTATTGAAGCATATACTCTGTCTCTCATTTTATTCACCAAAAAAATACTATCATACAAACATTTGTTTATATGATAGTATTTTCTTTTTGTATTGTCAACGAAGTGCTTTTATATTGATCTTAATCCCATCCGAGTTTCTTTCTGCTTTCTTTCATGTCATCTAATATCTGTTTTGCAAGCAGTTTCGGATTTGCGTTTATTGTCATTTTAGACCCGAGAGTTTCCATACTTCCGGATTTAAGATACTCACTTACGTTCCTTGAACCGTAGATTTGCTGTTCAACACAATGATATGAATTTATGCCTAATAATCGAAAACCTAAAGCAGCGTCGATTGCCTTTTCATTTGACCACTCCGGTGATGAAAATCCATAAGGCATGTCCGCAATCGGTATTCCCGCTTCCCTTGCTATGGCAGCCATAATTCCCGAGGATCTCGTATTATCAATACACTCTCCGACATGCCACACAGGAGGAAGATCAGCTTCCAGGAATTCCCTGAGCCCGTCACCGGCAAACTTTTCTCCTGAGCCCTTTTCACAAAAGCCCAGCTTCATAAGCGGATACGATGCACAACCGTTTGTAAGTATCAGTACGTTATTTTTAATAAGTTCCTCCGCAACATCAACTATACATCTTTCAAAAGGAACCTTAGGATTATTACATCCTACCATGTTGACAATTCCGAATATTTTACCTGACTTAAGCGCATCGGCAACAGGTCCGATACCCTTGAAACGTCGGCTCAGATATTCAAGAGAAAATCCGACTTCCGCCGTAACTTCCACATTTGGAATATGAGTCTGTATTCCCCTCTCTCTTCTCTCTTTAAACCTCTCAATTCCTTTTATAACAATTTCTCTCGCAATTTCGTCGGTCTTATCTATATTGCTGTGATAATGATCATATTCTATTCTTTCGGCTCCCGGAAGTCTGGCAGACTCGCTTGTCGTTACCACCTTAGTGTGGAAACAGTTGGCAACGTCCATTATTGCGGGATAAACATCCTGAACATCGGCAATCCAAAGGTCAATTGCTCCCGTTGCTACAACAAGTTCTGAGGAAACCGCATTTGAAAGAGGTATAACCCCTCCGTATCTGTACATTGCTGCAAGTGATGAACAACAAATTCCGTAAAACTTAATTCCCTTTGCTCCGCTTTCCTTTGAAAGCCTTACAAGTTCATCACTTTGTCCGACCTCTACGATTTTACTTACAAGTGTCGGTAAATGACCGTGAAGAGCAATATTTACATATCCCTCTTCTATTGCGCCAAGATTTACCTTTCCGGTTACTCTGTCGCCTACGCCAAACAATGCATCTGTTGCAATAGAAGATCCCATAACTCCGGAAAATGTAAATGCCAAACCGCAGCGATGGAATTCTTCCATAAGACTTTTCCAATCGGCGTCTGTGCCTACCCCCGATTTATGGAATGATTCAAACACCTCATGATACGCTCCTATAGGAATAATTCCAAGCTCCTTCCATATCTTCTTTCTCTCGGGAGGAGCAAATGCTTCCAAAGTTTTATATTCTCTTCCCGGATCTGTATTTGACAAATCTTCAAGAAGAACATCGGCAACATCTTTAGCTATATTGTTAAACTGTCTTCTCTTAGTCTTAATTCCCAACGCATCGGCAACATCAATAACTTTCTGTTTTCCGATAATCGGAATATTCAATTTGCCTTCTGCCGCCCATTTAAGGGAAAGAATTACCTCTCTTGCATGCATTCCGTGCTGTGAAACACCGGCTGCGGCACCTCTTAAAAGATTTCTTGCCACAATGGTGTCGGCATCGGCGCCGCAGGTGCCCTTAGGCGACTTGGCTGTAATCTTGCACGGCCCCATATTGCAGGCTTTACAGCATGTACCCGCAAGTCCGAAGCTGCAATGCGGCTTTTGTTTATCAAATCTGTCAAATAAATTCTCAATGCCGTTTTCTTTTTCATATTCAAGCATATCCTTAATTGCCGGATCCGGTGTTTTTTCAATTACCTCATCTCTCGTCGGAAATGTCTTTTTATATGCCGCAACGGCATCCATATAATCTTTTATAAAATCGGGATTCGCCGAATCTTCCGTATCATATTCTCTGTATTTTACATTCTGATTATGTATATGTTCATTCTCATAACTCTTTTTATTGCCGTCGTTCGTATCAACGTTGTTATGATATACATCCGCCTTATGAATAATAACCGAAACACCGTTCTCGTCAAAGCCTATTATATTTCTGTGTGTGTGAAATTTTTCTATCATGTGCCCTCCATAAATACCTATATAATCTATATGTATTATCAGTTTTATTTAATAATACTACACACTGAAATATATATCCAGTAATTCCGATATAGTTAATATTTATAGTAGGAAATAAAATCCGAATATTTTATTTAACCACTTTAAATAAAATATTGCGAAACCGTTTAAAACAGTGCATTGTGAAGCATTGTTTCAAACAATTCCGCAATAAAAACATTAAGATTTATTGTATTGTCTTAATTTATTATTTCTTAAAATATACAGAATAATACCTATGACGGCGACTATTGTTTCCGTAATCGGGAACGCCATCCAAAGTCCTATTCTTCCTCCCAAAAACGACATTAAAAACGCCATTGGAATAATAAGCGCAAATCCCCTGAGAACGGATATTATATGAGCCGGAACGGGATATTCCGTAGATGTAAAAAATATGGATATAATTATGTTAAAGCCTACAAAAGGACAGGAAATATAATATATTTTTAATCCCTCTTCCGCAATAAATTGCAATAAGTCATTGTGCTCACTGTTAAATATTGACGCAACATATTCCGCTCCGAAAAACATAATCGAATATATAACGGCCGAGATTATTCCCATAAGTATAAGACCGTATTTTAGGACTTTTTTTACATTATTATAATTTCCTCTGCCGTAATTATGACTGATGATAGGTTGTATACCCTGTGATATACCCGTAAACATTGACACAACTATAAACCAAAGATTGGCAATTACTCCGTATGCGGCAACTCCCGTATTTCCCTCTGTTTTCATAAACAGGAAATTAAATACTATAAGGACTATACCTGTGGAAATCTCTGCCAGGAATGAAGGAAATCCGCTTGAAAGTATTCCGCCGACCAACTTTCCGGAAATTCCGGTTTTAGCAACGTGAAAACTGTTTTTCTTTCTTATGAAATACTGCATGGTAATAAGAATACTGAGTACCGGAGAAATACATGTTGCAAGTACCGCACCGAACATTCCCATACCGAGCGGGAAAATAAACAGCCAATCAAGGACTATGTTTGACATACTCCCTATTATCATTGCTATCATTGACAAATGAGGAGATCCGTCATTTCTGACAAAACATTGTATTATGTTATTCAGTATAAATGCCGGCGAAAACAGCAAAAGCATTTTTAAATATATTTCCGTATTGTACATAACCCGGTCATTGGCTCCGAGAAGTACGGCTATGTTACCGGAGAAAAAAATGCCCAAAACAACAAAAACGGAAGCAGCTGCGGCACTCAGGTATAAAGTATTGGTAAATACCCTGTTTGCCTCTTCATGATTATCTCTGCTCACGGCCAATGTATACTTTGTGCCTCCCCCCATGCCGATCATAAGTCCGGTTCCGTTCACAAGGCTAAATATAGGCAATGCAAGGTTGATTGCCGTTAATCCGTCAACGCCTATTCCCATTGAAATAAATAATGTATCGGCAAAGATGTAGCATGAAAGAGCAATCATTCCGAATACATTAAATGAAGTATACTTTAAAAATATCTTAAAAAGATTATTTTCCGTCATTTTATTCCTTTCCGTCACTCTCTGCTGCATGATATTGTAAATACAAAAACAGCTTTATAAAAAAAGTAAGTTATCGGTAGTATACCAATAACTTACTTCAATATCCAATATTTTACTTATTTATTAACTTAAATGACTAACCATAGCAGGTGCCTGTTAGAAAATGTCGATATCCAAATTTACTTTTGTCTATGCAACTAAATAAAATCAGAAATCTACTTCTGTATCATAGTAGCAAGCCTTAAGAACCTTTTCCATCTCATCAACCGAAACGCTGCGAGGGTTAGATCCTGTACATGCATCTTCAACTGCTCTTTCTGCGATTGCTCTTGATCTCTCAAGGAATACATCCTCAGGAACAAATCCCTGTTCTGCAACAGAACCGTCTGCAGCATAGAATTTGATACCGTGTGGAATATTCATATCATCACTGAGCTGTCTTACGGCCTTAATAAGAGATGCAACTTTCTCATCCTCATTAGCGCCTGATAAATGCATATAATCAGCGATTGTAGCATATCTCTTCTTAGCTTCAAGATCTCTTGCGTTAAATGCGATAACCTTTGGAAGGTACATTGCATTAGCTGCACCGTGAACAATATGAGCTCCGCAATCCTGGAAAACAGCTCCCGTTTTGTGAGCAAGTGAGTGAACTATACCGAGTAATGCGTTTGTGAATGCCATACCTGCAAGACACTGAGCGTAGTGCATATTATCTCTTGCATCCATGTCCTCTTTGTATGATTTTACAAGGTTCTCCTGAATCATCTCAATAGCGTGTATTGCAAGAGGATCTGAGAATGGGCTCTTAGCTGTTGCAACATATGCCTCAACCGCATGTGTTAAAGCATCCATACCTGTAAATGCAACCATCTTCTTAGGAAGTGTATGTGCAAGTTCAGGATCAACGATAGCAACATCAGGTGTAATCTCAAAGTCAGCTATAGGATACTTTGTACCTGTTGTATAATCAGTGATAACGGAAAATGCAGTAACTTCCGTAGCTGTACCTGATGTTGAAGAAACAGCACAGAAATGAGCTTTCTTACGCATCTCAGGGAGTCCGAATACCTTACACATATCCTTAAATTCAATGTCAGGGTACTCATACTTAATCCACATAGCCTTTGTCGCATCGATAGGTGAGCCACCGCCGATGGCAACAATCCAGTCAGGACCGAACTCTTCCATAACGGCTGCACCCTTCATAACTGTCTCGATTGATGGGTCAGACTCGATTCCTTCGAATATCTTAACTTCCATGCCGGCTTCCTTAAGATACTCCTCAGCTCTCTGTAAGAAACCGCCTCTCTTCATTGCGCCGCCTCCGACACAAATCATTGCCTTCTTACCCTTAAGTTCCTTAAGATGCTCTAAAGCACCTTTTCCGTGATAGATGTCTCTTGGTAAAGTAAATCTTGCCATAATGGTATCCTCCGATTAAATATACTTGTCTCATGTATAATTAATGCCAGAATGCCTTGTCTTGTCTATGGGTCGTATTGTATTAAAAAAAATGCATTTAGTCAATAGCTGTTTTATTATTTTTTTAATCTCATTTAAAACTTTTGTTAATTATATTTAATTTATACTGTTTTTTTGTTTTAAATTTAAATATCTCATTACGGATTATATTCTCATATGTGTTATAATACTTTGAATAATAATTCGACGGGAGAATTGAAATGGGTAATAACTTTCCGAAAATAAATAAAAAACTCGGCTTCGGTATGATGCGCCTTCCAATGAACGGTGAGGATGTTGACATTGAACTGACAAAAGAAATGGTTGACTTCTACATGGAAAACGGCTTCAACTATTTTGATACCGCTCACGGGTATATAAACGGCAAATCCGAACTTGCGGTAAAGGAAGCGCTGACGGACAGATATGAACGTGAACGATACATACTTGTCAATAAGCTCACGGGATCATACTTTGAAAAAGAGGAAGATATAATACCGTTTTTCAATAATCAGCTTAAACTGTGCGGTGTTGATTATTTTGATATTTACCTTATGCACGCTCAAGGTTCTTCTAATTTTGAAAAATTCAAAAAATGCAAAGCATATGAAACCGCTTTTCGTTTAAAGAAAGAAGGTAAGGTAAAACATGTAGGGCTTTCCTTTCATGACAAAGCAGATTTTTTGGACAAAATTCTTACGGAATATCCCGAAATCGAAGTTGTCCAGATACAATATAATTATATGGATATGGATAACCCGACCATTGAAAGCAGAAAGGTTTATGATGTTGTTTGCAAACACAATAAACCCATAATAGTTATGGAACCCGTAAAGGGCGGAAATCTTGTAAAACTTCCGCCTAAAGCTCAAGAAGTGCTTGACGAAATTAACAGGTCGGATAACTCGCACATGTCAAACGCAAGCTATGCAATTCGCTACGCCGCAGGCGCCGAAAATGTAGCCGTCGTTTTATCCGGAATGAGCAATATGGAGCAAATGCGTGACAATGTTTCATACATGAAAGATTTTAAACCTCTTTCACATAAAGAAAACGCCGCGGTGGAAAAAATCGTTGAAGTGTTTAACCGTCTTGAAATGATAGATTGTACATCATGTCACTATTGCACGGAAGAAAATAAATGTCCGGTCAATATACAAATACCCGAAATATTGGCATGTCTTAATTCTAAAAAAATATTTAATGATTTTTTGTCAGGTTACTATTATAAAAATTCACTTACGGCAGGAGCTCATTCAAAAGCAAGCGCCTGTGTCGGGTGCGGCGGATGTGAAAAAGTTTGCCCTCAAAAACTGCCCATTATAAAGCTGCTTAAAGATGCCGCCGAAGAATTTGAAACGTTTGAAGGGAATTGATTATTAATTCATGTTTTCGACATTATTGTATTGTCTGTTATTTTTATTGTGAGGTGACATATGCTAAAAGGAAAAAATATTTTACTCGGTGTTACCGGCGGAATCGCGGCATATAAGGCCGCTTCTCTCGCTTCATTACTGGTTAAGCAACATGCAAATGTTACTGTTATTATGACTGAAAACGCAAAAGAATTTATCAGTCCGACAACATTTGATGCCATCACCCGTAACCGTACCGTTACTGATACATTTGACAGAAATCACGAATTTTCAACTGAACACATATCGCTTTCCGACAGCACCGACCTGGTAATTATTGCTCCGGCCACTGCCAACGTGATTGCAAAACTAGTTCACGGAATTGCCGATGATATGCTGACTACCACTGTTTTGGCATGTGATTGTCCAAAGCTGATCGCGCCTGCGATGAATACCAAAATGTGGAATAATCCAATTACTGAAGACAATATAAAAAAAGCAAAAGAATACGGTTTTGAGATTATAGAGCCCGACAGCGGTCGCCTTGCCTGCGGAACCCGCGGCAGCGGCAGACTCCGTGAACCCGAAGAAATTCTTGAAGCCGTTACATCTTTCATAAGTGCGCCTAAAGATATGTCTCAGCTTCATATTCTTGTAAACGCGGGTCCCACAAGAGAAAAAATAGATCCGGTCAGATTTATTTCCAACAACTCTACCGGTAAAATGGGATATGCCATTGCAAGTGCCGCTGTGGCAAGAGGTGCCAAGGTAACTCTTGTAAGCGGTCCCACCGCACTCAAGCCCCCCATGTATGCCGAAACGGTACATGTAACAAGCGCAATGGAGATGTTCAACGAAATGACCGACCGAAGCGATGATGCGGATATTATTATAATGGCCGCCGCCGTTGCGGACTTTACACCGGTCAGTGTTTCCGAACAGAAGATAAAAAAAGAAAATGCTTCGGGCGAGATTCTGCTTGAAAGAACTCCCGACATACTTAAAACCGTGGGCAATGCAAAATCAGACAGGCAGGTTGTATGCGGTTTTGCCATGGAAAGCGAAGATTTACTTCCAAATGCAAGAAAAAAACTGTCTTCCAAGAATCTCGATTTGATAGTAGCCAATTGCATAGGAACTCCCGGTGCGGGATTTGCCCATGACACCAATCAGGTTACAATACTTACCGGTTATGACGAAGAAGCACTTCCGCTTATGTCAAAGATCAGATGCGCACATAAAATACTTGATAAAGCACTTGAAATTTACAATAAAAAAGGACAATAAAATGAGTTATTCACTTACGCTTTCCGCGATAAAGCAAATTTTAAAAAAATATAAGTTATTAATTACCACCAACATACGGGACGATGACGATACTGTTGTTGAAAAACTGTCTTATGATTCACGAGACATTGATGACAAGACATTTTTTATTTGTAAGGGTATAGGATTTAAAGATGATTTCCTTAAGGCGGCCGTTGACAATAAGGCCCTGGGATTTGTCTCTGAAAAATATTATGAAGAATATGTCGATACAGTTCCTTTTGTACAGGTCAACAGCGCAACAAAGGCACTTTCGGTACTTGCAATATATTTTTATCAAAGACCGTCGGAATCTTTCTTCCTGACGGGAATTACCGGTACCGCAGGTAAGACGACAACCACATATATGATTCACAGTATATTTAATGCCAACGCGGGAAAAGAAACCGGCATAATATCCACCAATGAAACATACTGCGGAACCGTGCATAAAGAAGCGGAAAATACTACTCCGGAATCATTAAAACTTCAGGAATTGTTTTCCGAAGCTAAAGAGAATGATATTCCTTACGTTACAATGGAAGTTTCTTCTCAGGCCTACAGTGTGAACAGAGTATATGATCAAACATTTGATATCGGTATATTTATGAATATTGACAAAGATCACATAGGAGGTTCGGAACACCCATCATATGAGCATTACCGAAACTGCAAGCTCCAACTTATAAAAAACAGTCGTACCATGCTTGTATACTCAAGAACAAAGGAACTTGATTTAATTCTCGAAACCGCTTCCGAAAGCGACTGTAACCTTATATTATTCGATGTAGACGATACCGATTCGAATTGCGGTCATGGAGAAACCATAGCAACTTTTGACGGCATAAGAACAATCAGTGAACTCCAGAAAAAACTGGGAAGACAGCTGGATGTATATAAAACAACTCAATTCAAAAGCTTGGGATCCCGCGGATATTCATTTACCGTAAGTACTCCGATTAAAGGTGACTTTGAGTTTACTACCAACCTTACCGGTTTCTTCAATCTGGTAAATGCCACTGCAGCCGTTACAGCCGCATTTGAAGCAAATGTATGTGTATCCGATATCAGAAAGGGAATATCAAATGTATTTGTTCCCGGAAGGATGAATATATATAACAGCGATAAAAATGTCATTATTGTTGATTATGCTCATAACAGACTTACTCTTGAGGAATTTCTAAAATCCATTGAACACGATTACCGTGATTATACTGTCAATATAGTAATCGGCGCGGCAGGAAAAAATCATTTGCGTCGTGAGGATATAGGAAAACTTTGCGGCACATACGCTCATCACTTATATTTGACTGAAGAAGATCCGGATTTTGAAGATCCTGAAGAAATATGCGAAGATATTGCACGATTCATACCGGAAGGTCATGCAACGTATGAAATAATTACAGACAGAGAAAGCGCAATTAAAAAAGCTATAAGCGACAACAGAGGCAAAAAGGCACTTATTGCCATATTGGGAAAGGGAAGCGAAAAGTTTTCCAAGTTTAAAGGTAAGCATATACCTTATAAATCAGACTCTGTAGTTGTAGAGGAAAATATATAAAAATATAATAAATTCAGCCGAAGCTAATCAAACAAATCGTAAAGTGAGACTTTTACGAGCATTGCTTAATTAACTTCGGCTGTTTAATTGTATTATTTTTTTACTCCGGCAAGTCCTATGGCTCCCTTACCCCCGTGACATGATATAACACATCCCGTCATTACGTATTCAATATTTTTAAATCCGTATTCCGTTGCCAATTCTTTCATTCTGTCAAGAACGCTTTTGTCCAATCCCTTTCCGTACATTAAATAAATAATGTCTTTATTAAGATCAAACTTTTCAAAAAAATCAGGCAAAAACTTTTCACATACTTTTGCCATATTTCCCCTGTATTTCTTTGAGGCTATAAGTACGCCGTTTTCATCTATCTCGATTAGAGGATGAAGCTTTAATATACCTGCGATAAGTGCCTTAGCATTAGATACTCTTCCGCCTGCCTTAAGATATTCCAAAGTGGCCGGAATAAAATTGCACTCTATCTTATCGGTTATTTTATCCAGTTCATGCCCCAATTTAATATAATCTTCATCCGAATCAAGAGAACCTGAATAATTATCAATATGCTTTATGGCTTCAATGATATATGCGGTACATCCTCCTGAGACGCTTTTTGTATCAATGAGATAAATATTTTTGAAATGCCCCTGCTCCAACGCAATATGACATGCTTCATATGTTGCACTGGATCTGGATGCATACGAAAAATGATAAATAAAAGAATCAGGGTTTTCTTCCTGTAATTTATTGAAAAAATCAGTATATTCATGTGTATTGACACATGATGTTGTAGGAACCTTTCCTGTCCTTTCAAAATATTCAAATACAACGTCCGGATCCGTAACTCCGTCATCATAAGACTTTCCGTCCATAACCACATGCATCGGAATAATCTTTATATCGTATTTTTCCGCTAAATGTTGAGGAACGTCAGAACCGCTTTCAGTTGTTATAATAATCTTTTTCATATTACTCCTGTCAAATATTTGATATTCATATTTTATTTCTAAATTTTTTTTATTATAACAAGATGTGGTTTCTATTACTACATAATACGGATATATTAATATAAAGTTTATAATTAAAAAAATTATTCCATCATTGTTTTATTTAAATACACTTTATAATATTAAGTTAATAAAATATATTTTGATAAAAACCTAATTTTGTTTAATTCTCTTTTTTATTGGTTTTCTTAATTAATTTATCTGTATTATTTGATCTGTCGGATATTCCGGATAATTTTTTGCTTCCTCCGTAATATCTGTTATATTTATATTCACTCTCAGCCTCGGAAATAATATTTAAATTATTATATTTATCATAAATATCATTAATAACATGCTCACTGAAATAACTATACAATAGAGCCCCTCCTCAAAAACAAAACAAATTTTAAATAATCTAATAATGGAAAAAGTGCGAAATGCACAAAAATAAAATAAAAAGAATAAATTTTGCCTATATATTAATATAATATCATGTACATATCAATATATAATATAATTCGTTTATATTCAAAAAAGGATAAAGGCTTTGGGTATGTACCCTGCCTTTATCCTTTTTACTTAACATTATATGAACAATATCATTTAATTTTATATTTGTTTCGTATTGAAAAAATATGATTATCTCTTATAAAACCATATTAATATACTGTCATATCCTGCAATTATAATAATTCTTTGAGAATTTTGTTAACCATACCCGGATTTGCCTTACCCTTCATGGCTTTCATTGTCTGACCCACAAGGAATCCTATTGCTTTCTCTTTTCCGTTTCTGTAATCCTCAACGGATTGCGGATTATCTTCTATAACTTTAGCAACCGTATCACGAAGAAGGCCTTCGTCATTTACCTGTGCAAGTCCGTTTTCTTTTACATAAACTTCAGGATCGATATTTTCGTCAAATATTTTCTCAAATACTTCCTTGGCAACCGAACTGTTTATTGTTCCTGCCTCTGTTAATTTAACAAGCTTTGCGAGATTCTCAGGCGAAAATGAAATATCAATTGCATCAATTTCACGTTCTTTGATAAGTCTAAGTGTATCAACCATAAGCCAGTTTGCAACCTTCTTAGGCTCATTACATATAGCCGTTGCCTCCTCGAATATGGAAGCCATTTTTTTAGAGTCTGTTATTATATCGGCATCATATTCCGGTATACCGTACTCCTCAACGTATCTTACCTGTTTAGCCGCTTTAAATTCAGGCTCTCTTGCCTTCACTCTCTCTATCCATTCGTCTGATATATGGATACCTGGAAGATCCGGTTCCGGAAAATACCTGTAATCCTGAGCGTCTTCCTTGGAACGCATTGAAAATGAAGTTTCTTTGTTATCGTCCCATCTTCTTGTTTCCTGTATAACTTCCCTGCCGTCTTCAATAAGTTCTATCTGTCTTTCTCTTTCTCCGGCAATTGCGTGAGCTATGGCCTTAAACGAGTTAAGGTTCTTCATCTCGGTTCGTGTGCCGAATTCAACGGAACCTACCTCTCTTACGGATACGTTAACATCGGCTCTCATTGAACCTTCCTGCAGCTTACAGTCTGATGCGCCGAGATACTGTATTGTTGTTCTCAAAGTTTCCAAATAAGCAATAACCTCATCCGCAGACCTCATATCAGGCTCCGAAACTATCTCTATAAGAGGTACGCCGGAACGGTTAAAGTCTACGAGAGACGCATCTTCCCATTCGTCGTGGATGAGCTTACCGGCATCTTCCTCCATATGTATCTCATGGATTCCGATTGATTTTTTAACGCCGTTAACCTCAATATCAACATGACCGTTTCTGCATATCGGTTCATATAATTGGGAAATCTGATAATCCTGAGGATTATCGGGATAGAAATAATTCTTTCTGTCAAATCTGCAATTCTGATTAATAGTACAGTTTGTTGCAAGTCCGACTGCCATTGCATATTCCACAACCTGCTTGTTAAGCACCGGAAGAGATCCCGGGAGGCCTGCGCATACAGGACATGTATGTGTGTTTTTCTCTCCGCCGAACTTAGTTGTACATCCGCAGAAAATTTTTGTCTTGGTTGCAAGTTCCACATGAACTTCAAGACCGATGACCGTTTCGTACTGTTTCATTTCTTACGCCTCCTTTCCCTGTGCTAACGGACTGTTCTTATATTCTCTTGTCTGCTCAAAAGCATATGCCGCCCTAAGAATCTTATCTTCCGCAAAACAATCGCCTAAAAGCTGCATACCGATAGGCATTCCGTCCTTATCAAATCCGCATGGGAGTGATATTCCCGGAAGTCCGGCAAGATTTGCCGAAATGGTATAGATATCTCCGAGATACATACTGATAGGATCCGACAGTGACGAACCTGTTTTAGGAGCCGTAGTAGGCGCAACGGGACCGAGAATACAGTCATACTTTGAAAAAGCCCTGTTAAACGCCTGTTTTATCAATGCTTTTGTTTTGAGAGCCTTAATATAATATGCATCATAATAACCTGAACTTAATACGAATGAGCCGAGCATTATTCTCCTCTTAACTTCCGAACCGAATCCTTCGGTTCTTGTCTTTTTATACATTTCATGAAGTTCTTCGTACTCAGGTGTTCTGTAGCCGTATTTTACACCATCGAATCTTGCCAGGTTTGAACTCGCCTCTGCCGATGCAATTACATAATAAGCCGGAATTGCGTAATCAACCAGGCTTAAATCAAATTCTTCAACCTCAGCTCCCAGGCTTCTTAATACTTCCGCTGCGTTCAGAACCGCATCTCTTACCTCGGAATTAAGACCTTCCGAAAAATAGTCTCTCGGTATTCCGATCTTTAATCCCTTTACTCCGCCGTCAAGCATCTTTGTAAATTCAGTGTTCTGTCTTTTTACGGATGTGGAATCTTTCCTGTCATGTGATGCAATGGTCTCTAAAACCGCAGCTACATCGGCAACATCCTTTGCTATAGGTCCGATTTGATCCAGCGAAGAGCCGTATGCAATAAGGCCGTAACGGCTTACGGTACCGTATGTAGGCTTCATTCCGGTAACGCCGCAGTACGAACTTGGCTGTCTTATTGAGCCTCCCGTATCCGAACCGAGTGCAAAAGGAACTTCATTTGCCGCTACGGCAGCTGCGGATCCGCCCGATGAACCTCCCGGAACTTTCGTGGTATCCCAAGGATTGGCAGTAACACCGTAAAATGATGTTTCCGTTGTAGATCCCATGGCAAACTCATCCATATTGGTTTTGCCGACCATAACGGAACCTGCATTTTCCAAGTTCTCCACAGCCGTAGCCGTATAAGGAGGCACAAAATTGCTGAGAATTTTAGATGAGCATGTCGTAAGGACACCCTTTGTACACATATTATCCTTAATTGCTACGGGTACGCCTGCAAGAGGTCCGGTGAGTTCTCCCGCTTCTATTCTTTTTTGTACATTCTCTGCGGTTTCTAATATTTTTTTCTCATCAAGGACAGTAACAAATGCATTGATATCAGATTCTAATCTGTTGATGTTTGCAATACTCTCCTTTGCCGCTTCAACCGCTGATGTTTCGCCCGACTTGATTTTTTTACCAAGCTCTACAGCCGTTAAATCCATTAAATTCATGTTTCAATCCCCTTAATTTATATATTGATACAATATTACAAATTATCTTAAAATGTTCTCGGAACAACATATTGACCGTCTTTTTTCTGCGGAGCATTCGCAAGCATGTTATCCCTGTCGTCGCCGTTTGTTACTTCATCTTCTCTGAAGACGTTTTCCAAATCAATGGCCTGAACGAGAGGTTCCGCTTTGCTTGTGTCAAGTTCCGCAAGCTTATCAACATAATCAAGCATTTTTTCCATATCTGCTCTTGCTTTTTCTTTTTCTTCTCCCTCAATGTTGAGCTTTGCAAGTATTCCAACATATTCAAGAGTTTCATCATCTATTTTATTAGACATGTTTTTCTCCTTATTTTTCCGGTTCAAAATAAAAATTTAAAATAAATGTTTATTGGTTTTCAAATTAACCTGTATATTATATTACAATAAACAAAATAAATCACCACATAAAACAGCGCTTTTAAATTGTATTTTATACTTTGTTCAAGCTGCGTTTCAACAATACGGCAAATAACTTTCCCGCTGCGGTAACTTATATGTTAACATCGATAATTAAATTTTAAAATAATTCATATAAAAAGTAATCATTTTTATGACACATCACGGTTCATTATATTCTGTTCCCCCGCCAAACACATGACTGTAACTCAGAGGAGAATTAAATTATATATCGGCAACGGGAAGATAAATATATCTATACAAAAAATCTGAAATATACAAAATGTATATCTCAGATTTTAAATCGGTATAAGTTTTAAATTGTAAAATTAAGGCTCAAGTCTGCTTAAATCTCTTGGGAAAAGTGTTGTTTCCCTTACATTGTCTTCGCCGAGCATTTTCATTGTTAATCTTTCAAGGCCGAGACCGAGACCTCCGTGCGGAGGCATTCCGTACTTGAATATAGACATATAAGGCTCCATGCCCTCTTCAGTCATCTTTCTTTCTTCCATTTTTGCTTTCAGCTCGTCATAGTCATGAATACGCTGACCGCCCGTTGTTACTTCTATTCCTCTGAATAAAAGGTCAAAACTGAGCGTAAACTTAGGGTCTGCCGGATCATCCATTGCATAAAACGGTCTCTTCTTGGACGGATAATGTGTAACAAATACAAAGTCACATCCGTATTCATCTTTGAAATATTTACTGATGAGCTCTTCCTCTTCAGGCTCAAGGTCATACGGATTCTTGATATTTCTGTTATACTTCTCGGAAACTAATTTCTTAGCTTCATCGAATCGTACATAAGGAATTCTCTCAACATTAGGCATATCAATTTTAAGAGTGTCAATTTCTTTCTTATATTCCCTGTTAAGCAAATCCATAACATATTGAAGCATTTCGGTTTCAAGCTCCATAATATCGTAAAACGAATCAATATATCCCAATTCAAAGTCAAGGGATGTATATTCGTTAAGATGTCTGTGAGTATTGTGCTTCTCGGCTCTGAATACGGGACCTGTTTCAAACACTCTGTCGAACACTCCTACCATCATCTGCTTATATGTCTGAGGACTCTGCGCAAGAACGGCGTGTTTTCCGAAATATTCAAGCTTAAACATAGTAGCTCCGCTTTCGACGGAACGGGCTAAAATCTTAGGAGTATGAATTTCTACAAATTTTTGTGAAGTCATATACTCTCTGAAACCTCTGCATATGGCTTCCTGTATTCTGAACTTTGCTCTTTCCCTCAGGTTTCTGAGGGTAAGAGGACGAAGGTTAAGTATAGTTTCCAGTGATGTATTAAGTTTCCATTTGTTTATCGGAACAGGCATCTGAGCAATTGCAGGCTTTGAAAGTATTCTGATATTACTTATCTTTATTTCATAACCGTTAGGTGAACGATCCTCACTTGAAGCAATGCCGGTGATTTCAACCGTCATTCCCTCGGTGATATCCTTCTTTGTCATGTTGGCTTTGCCTTCTTCAAGTGTACACTGTATAATTCCTCTGCTCTGTCTCAAAATTACAAATGACACATCAGACATATCTCTTATATTGTGAATGGCTCCCACAACTTTAACTTCACTGCCGATAAGGTTTTGTGAAATAATTTCATCATATGTGACTGTATCTTTCTTTTTAACCTCACTTATAAATTCCATGCTAACTCCTATATTATCTTATATATTTTATTGCATCGCCTATGGTTTCCACACCTATATATCTGATGCCGTCTATCTTTTTAATTCCGTCCAGGCACACGGACGGAGCTATTATTGTCTTAAATGACAACTTAATCGCCTCGGCGATCCTTTCTTTTGCCCGACTTACGGCCCTTACCTCGCCGGAGAGTCCTACCTCTCCGAAACATACAAGGTCATCCGGGATGGATATTCCTTTCATGCTGCTTACCAGAGCAAGAACAAGCGCCAGATCAAGTCCCGGTTCATTGGCTTTTATTCCTCCGGCTACATTGACATATGCATCCATGCCCGAAAAATCCATTGACGTTCTTTTTTCAAGCACCGCTATAAGGAGATTAACTCTGTTATAATCCATTCCCGAAGCGGTTCTCCTCGGTAAACCGAAATTGGATCTTGACACCAATGCCTGTATTTCAATCATGATAGGTCTTGTTCCTTCCATCAGGCAGGTAACCACAGACCCCGGAGCATTTATACGACCGTTAAGCATATATGCGGACGGATTCAATACTTCAATCATTCCGTCCGAATGCATCTCAAATACTCCGATTTCATTGGTTCCTCCGAATCTGTTTTTAACACCTCTGAGGACTCTGTAGGAAGCACTTCTCTCTCCCTCCAAATACAAAACCGTATCCACCATATGTTCAAGCATTCTGGGGCCCGCCACAACGCCTTCTTTTGTAACATGACCTACAAGAAATATAGCTGTCGACAGCCTTTTGGCAAGTTTCATAAGTGAAAGCGTGGACTCTCTTACCTGAGTAGGACTTCCCGGAGCGGAATCGGCATTATCCGAATACATCGTCTGTATGGAATCAATAATAACCACATCAGGTTTCGTATTTTCAATAACTTCCGATATTATCGATACGGATGTTTCGCAAAATACTTTTAGGTTGTTGCTTTTTGCGCTCAATCTGTCTGCTCTTAACTTAATCTGTCTTTCAGATTCTTCCCCGGATACATAAAGCACTTCATGACCGTCATCGGAAATGTTTTTGCACATTTGCAAAAGCAGGGTTGATTTACCTATGCCGGGATCGCCCCCTATCAATACAAGGCTTCCCGAAATAATTCCGCCTCCGAGAACCCTGTCAAATTCATTAAAGCCCGTTGAAATGCTTATTGATGTGTTCGTATCTATATCTCCGATTGCTATCGGTTTATTGTCGAAATGCGAAATTGTTTTTGACGTATTTTTTCGGGTATTTCCGACAACGGAAGAAGGTGCCTCCACTAATGTGTTCCACGCTTTACAGGCGGGGCATTGCCCTGACCATTTACTTACTTCATTACCGCATTCGGAACAGTAGAACAATGTTGAGGATTTAGATTTGGCCATACAGCAACCAATCCTTATACTCTGACAACTCTGACGTCAACACTTCCGCCCGGCTTGTCATTGATGGTAAAGGAAAGCTTTCCCGAAATACCGGTGTCTATTGTTCCCATTCCTTCATCATCGATGAATAATCTATAAATTGTATTTTCTGCAAGACCGAGTGTAATTTGAGCATCGGACAGGCAGTCAACGGTAAATGAAACTTCGTCTTCACTCTCCGAAAAATTAAATACGCTTGTACCCGGAACGGACTCATAACAAAATGCTTCATCCTTTTCAAGCTTTGTAAGCTCATTAAATGTCTTCACTTTATATGTGTCTCCGCCGTGGGCGAAATCCGCAACCTTTGTTTTCTCCGTAAGCTCAAAATTACCGAAACTAAGACTTCCGTCTGCTTCACTTCTGATTATCTCTTTTACTACAGACATATATGTGCCTCCTTAATGTATATTTACAGGTATGATATCAACCCATACGGTAATTCATACCTTTCCTTATATAAAAACGATATGTATCCTTTTGAAAAATGTATGATACATATTCATTCATAGAATATAACATATATCATGTCAAATATCTATTGCATTGTATTGAGTTTAATTATATTTGTTTAAGAGCAAAACCCCCTATTTATCGCTTTGATAAATAGGGGGTTTTGAAGCCTGACAACTTAATAAGAATACAAAACGGCAATACGGTATCGTTTATTAAATTGTTATTCAGCTGTTAACCTGTATTTTAAACGTAAGTTCATTTTTCTTTGTATCCGACGATATTTTAACGATATCGCCCGGATTTACTTCATGAAGAATGATTTTTTCGGCAATAATATCTTCAATGTCTCTCTGAATCTGACGACGAAGCGGTCTTGCTCCGTATTTAATGTCAAATCCTTTCTCAATGAGATAATCATATGCCTTTTTATCAAGCTTAACTGAAATATTCTTAGATTTCAGCAATCTGTTATTAAGATTGTCTATCATGATGTTTACAATCTTTCTCATGTTTTCCTTATCTAACTGACGGAACACTATTATTTCATCAATTCTGTTAAGGAATTCCGGTTTATATGCCTTTTTCAGCTCTTCCATGACATTTTTCTTCATGTCATCAAACTCCAAAGCATTTACATCGCCCTTACTGAATCCGAGCTTTTTAGGCTCAACAATGTGTCTTGCCCCAAGGTTTGAGGTCATAATAATAACCGTATTTCTGAAATCTGTTTTTCTTCCCTGAGAATCAGTCATATATCCGTCATCAAGCACCTGCAGCAGAACATTAAAAATGTCGGGATGTGCTTTTTCTATTTCATCGAAAAGCAATACGGAATACGGATTTCTCCTTATTTTATCCGTAAGCTGACCTCCCTCTTCAAATCCAACATATCCCGGAGGTGAGCCTATAAGTTTGGAAACGGTATGTTTCTCCATATACTCTGTCATATCAACTCTTATAAGAGATTTTTCCGTACCGAACAATGCTCTTGCAAGTGCCTTTGCGGTTTCTGTCTTTCCGACGCCTGTTGGACCGAGGAACATAAATGAACCAAGCGGTCTGTCGGGATCGGCAATTCCTGCTCTTCCTCTCTTTATTGCCCTTACAACGGCTTTAACAGCTTCATCCTGTCCGATTACGGCTTTTTGAAGCTCCGGTTCAAGATTAATGAGTTTTTCCGTCTCTGTTTCAGTCATCCTGTTAAGCGGAATACCTGTCCATTGCGACACTACGCCTGCCACGGATTCTTTGTCAATAACAGGCTTATTGACAGATTTCTCAGCCTCATATTCATCTTCCCGTTTTTCAATCTTTTTCTCAAGAGCTTTGATCTTTCCCGTTATGGCTTTAACGTCGTCAAATTTCTTTTCTTTTATCAATTCTTCTTTTTCGGATATTAATTTATAAAGCTTATTTTTTAAATTAACAATATCATCGGGAACCATACCCCTGTTAAGCCTTATCTTTGAAGACGCTTCGTCTATGATATCGAGAGCCTTATCGGGAAGAAATCTATCCGTAATATATCTTTTGGACAATGTTACGGCCGCCTCAACGGCCTCGTCGTCAATAACCACATTATGGAATTCTTCATACTTCGGTCTAAGTCCTTTTAAAATTTCAATTGCGGCTTCTTCGCTTGGTTCTTCAACCGTAACGGGCTGAAATCTTCTTTCAAGAGCGGGATTTTTTTCTATATGCTTCTTATATTCGTCTATCGTTGTGGCTCCTATAAGAGTGAGTTCTCCTCTTGCAAGCGACGGCTTAAGCATATTTGAAGCATCTATCGCCCCATCGGCATTGCCCGCTCCGATAATTGTATGTATCTCATCCAGGAATAATATTATATTCTTGTTCTCCGACACCTCTTTGATTATTCTCTTTAGTCGCTCTTCGAACTCACCTCTGTACTTGGTACCTGCTACAACCGCAGGAAGGTCCAAAGAAACCAGGCGCTTACCGGCAATGGTATCGGGAACGGTTCCGTCAACCATTCTTTGAGCAAGGCCTTCCACTATGGCTGTTTTGCCGACACCCGGATCGCCTACAAGACAAGGATTATTCTTCGTTCTTCTGCTGAGAATCTGAATTACTCTTTCAAGTTCTTCTTCTCTGCCTATTACGGGATCCAGCTCTCCGTCTGTTGCCATGGCCGTAAGATCCTTGCTGTACTTGTCAAGAGTAGGAGTTTTACTTGATGTATCCTGAAAATTCAGGTCGTTATATGCCTTATTATTAGGGTCATATCCCATAGTTGTTATTATTTTGGAATATACTTCATTGTCGTCCAGTCCGAGTCCCAGCAATATTCTTAAAGCCACACAGTCTCTCTCGGTGATTATCGCCATAAGAATATGCTCCGTTCCGATTAGATCGGAATCAAACTTTTTGGCAATTGAAGATGCATTTTCCAATATTCTTTTTGCTCTCGGAGTGTATCCGTCTTTATCGCTGACAGCAACTTCCGAATTGTCGGAAATACTGAAATTTACGGAGTTTAGTACCTTATCCGAAGTAATTCCCCTGTCATGCAATATGTTGTATGCAAGAGTATCCGGAACTTCGAGTATACCCAATAAAATATGTTCCGATCCGACGCTGCCGCTTCCTTTTTCAAATGCGTATGTTTTAGCATGCTTTAATACTTCTTCCGATTTCTTTGTATAATTATCCGGCACCGAACATCACCTCCTAATCTGTTGTATCAACAATCATCAATATAATTTCTTTTTCTTCATGAGAATTAATAATCCAAAGTACACCAATACCGCCACTACAACCGCTGCGGCCAGTGAAATGATATTAATATGTATCACCGTGTATATTCCAATATATACAAGCAAAGCCGCAAGAGCCATTACAGCCGAACACATTAAAGGAATAATAAATGTTTTAAATATCTCCTGTCTATAACCAATATATCTGTTAAGGGCAATAAAATTCAAAACAAATATTAAGCCGCTGAATGTCATTACACCTATAACAAGTGCATATACACCTAAATCAGTCGCAGCAAATAAAATCAAAATGAGAGGAATATGTATTGCAAGTGATATAAGCGAATGTTTAACGGGAACTCTCATTTTGTCGATTCCCTGCAATGCCGAACTTGATATTGTTGACAATGTATAAAATACGATTGCGGACGATCCGAGCTTAAGCATGTTTCCGCCTATTGCGCTGTCATAACTTCTGAACAACAGCTGCACCACGGGTTCTCCCAATACCGCCAGTCCGAACACAAACGGGATTGATACCATCATGGTTATTCGAACGGTCTTTTTAATCTTCAGCTCCACTCCGTGAATGTCACCCGTAGAATGTGATTTAACCACGCTCGGAAGCATTGAGGCGGCCATTGCCGATGCAATTCCCTGAGGTATGCTTAAAAGTAATGTATAACTTGAACTGTAATTACCAAGCATTATCTTAATCGTGGAACCGTCCATCTTGCCTGCCATCATGTTGCTGAAGAATATATCATCAAGCATAGTGCTTATATTATAGAACGTCTGTCCCAAAATAATCGGGAACAACGTAAATACAATACTTTTATATGCGGTCTTTGTTGTTAGTTCTATGTCACTTGTATCCGCATACATTTTTGTTTTGTATTTGTCCTTTGCCCTGAGAAAAATCACAACCACAACGACAAGAGCCGCTATGGCTCCCAGACATGTACCCAGTGTTCCGCCGGCAGCTCCGTATGCAGCTTCGGATCCGCTTCCCAAAAACATTCTCATAAGAGCGAATGAAGCAACAATACTGACAACAGCATTTACTATCTGCTCTATAAGCTGGGATACGGCAGTAGGTATCATATTTCCCTGACCTTGGAACAAACCTCTGAATACCCCCAGAACGGCTACTATAAGTACCGTAGGAGCAAGAACCCTGAGGGGTATCTCAAGTCCGGAAACAGTCGGATACAGGACTCTTTGTATTATTCCCGCTCCGAACAGAAGAACCAGCATCGCTATACCGCCCGATATAATTGAAAATATAAGCGCACTTTTAAATATTTTGGCGGAATTTTTATATTCTTTATTTGCGATTCTTGCGGAAATCAGCTTCGATACGGCCATAGGAATGCCGTATGACGAAAGAATAAGTACAATGTTGTATATGTTAAATGCAACTCCGTATATTCCGTTACCTTCGCTTCCGATAATATTGACCATAGGTATTCGATATAACATACCTATAATTCTGACCAATATCCCGGCTATGGCAAGAATGCCTCCGTGAAATATAAATCCGCTTTTTGCTAATTTAGACATTTTATTTACCTACGATATTTACAATCTTGCCGGGTACATATATTTCCTTGGTAATATTTTCAGGTAATCTGTTTCCGAGTTCTTCCTTTGCCGCACTGATTACTGAATCTTTATCAAGATCCGTATCTACATTTATTTTAGCCTTAACTTTTCCGTTAACCTGTACAACTATCTCTATTGTACTCTCTTTTAATGCGTTTTTATCAACCTCAGGCCAGACAGCCTCAAATACGGAATTTGACTCTCCCAGATTTTCCCATAATTCCTCTGCAACATGAGGTGCAAAAGGAGCAATAAGAACAGTCATGGTTTTAAGTGCATCTTTATCGATTCCGCCCTGTTTCTTTGTAAGATCGGTTATCTTGTTGGTGTTTTCCATAAATCCGCTTATAACCGTATTAAGGCTGAAACTTTCGGTTCTCTCGGTTATTTCCTGTATCATCTTATTCTTTAATCTGTCCATTTCAGGCGTTTTTCCGAAGTTGCCGTCCTTATTGTCCGTAATAAGCTTATAAAATCTGTTGATGAACTTGTAAACACCTTCCATTCCCCTGTCGTTCCATTCCGCATCAAGTTCCGGAGGACCTACGAAAAGCTCATACATTCTTACCGAATCGCATCCGTAATCTCTTACCAGATCATCCGGAGAAACAACATTTCCCTTGGATTTACTCATCTTGGCTCCGTCCTTACAGATCATTCCCTGATTAAATAATCTCTTGAAAGGCTCAACAAAACCCACTACGCCTATGTCGTATAAGAATTTTGTGTAGAATCTCGCATACAGCAAGTGAAGAACCGCATGTTCCACACCTCCCACATACATATCCACCGGAAGGTATTTATCAGCCTTTTCTCTGTCCACAAGCTTTTCAGTATTATTTACATCAATATATCTTAAGAAATACCAGGATGATCCGGCCCATTGAGGCATGGTGTTAGTCTCTCTCTTTGCATGTGCTCCGCACTTAGGACAAGTCGTGTTAACCCAGTCTTCTATAGCTGCAAGAGGTGATTCTCCGGTTCCCGTCGGCTCATATTTTTCAACATCCGGAAGTCTGAGAGGAAGCTCTTCTTCCGGAACAGGCACATGACCGCAATTAGGACAATGAATAATAGGAATAGGTTCTCCCCAGTATCTCTGTCTTGAGAATACCCAATCACGAAGCTTGTAATTGGTCTTCTTTTTGCCTATGCCCATTTTTTCTATTATATCCGGACCTTCCGCCTTCATGTCACTTGACTTTCTTCCGTTCCAGTCGCCCGAATTAATCAATATTCCGTCTGTGTCCGTATATGCTTCCGTGAGTTCCGACTCCGTTCCGTCTTTTGAAATAACCTGAACAATAGGAATATCAAATTTCTTCGCAAACTCAAAATCTCTTTCATCATGAGCCGGAACACACATTATCGCTCCCGTTCCGTAATCTGCAAGAACATAGTCGGAAAGCCAGATCGGAAGTTTTTTGCCGTTTATCGGATTAACCGCATATGCCCCCGTAAATACACCTGTTTTTTCTTTATCCTGCATTCTGTCAATATTTGAACGTGTGGAAGCTCTGTAAATATAATCTTCAACCGCTTTTTTGTTGTCTTCTGACGCAAGCTCTGCCGCAAGAGGATGCTCAGGTGCAAGCACAATAAATGTTGCACCGTGTAACGTATCCGGTCTCGTTGTATATACTGTAAGAGACTTATCGGTTCCCTCTACTTTAAAGTCAACCTCGGCGCCGTAACTTCTGCCGATCCACTCTGATTGCATTTTTTTGACTTTTTCCGGCCACTCAAGCATATCCAAATCTTCAAGAAGTCTGTCTGCATATTTAGTGATTCTGAGCATCCACTGCTTGAGATTTTTCTTTGTTACTTCAGAGCCGCATCTTTCGCATTTTCCGTCTACGACTTCTTCATTTGAAAGACCGGTCTTACATGACGGACACCAGTTAATAGGCATTTCTTTTTCATATGCAAGCCCATTCTTAAACATTTGAATAAATATCCACTGAGTCCATTTGTAGAAATCCGGATCCGTTGTATTAAGTTCCATATCCCAGTCGTATACCGCAGATATTTCCTTAATCTGTCTCTTAATATTGCTTATGTTAAGTTCTGTTGAAATTCTCGGATGCTGCCCCGTTTTAATTGCAAAGTTCTCTGCCGGCAGTCCGAATGCATCCCATCCCATAGGATGAATTACATACTTTCCGTGCAAAATCTGGTATCTGCTCCATACGTCAGATATTACATATCCTCTCCAATGGCCTACATGAAGTCCGGTTCCCGACGGATACGGAAACATATCAAGACAATAATATTTCTCTTTTTTGCCGTCATTTATATTTATTGGCTTTATTTCCCAATTCTTACGCCATTTCTGCTCTATAGATTTGTGATTGTATTCCGACACAATTAATCCCTCCGAACTTTAAAATATAATTATCATAATTAATTTATTATAGATTAGTCATATTGCATTTACAAGTTTTACTGCATCGGATGGGAATAATAACTTTTTATAATTTGCCTTGTATCATATTAAACTATTCTACTATAATATACAGAATATTAATTATTCTAATACGCATTACTCGGCTATATACCGTTAAGTCAGAAATTAACACAGAGGAAATTATGAATTGTATAGGTTTTATCGGCTTTGGTTTAATAGGCGGCTCAATTGCCAAAGCATTAAAAAACAAGCTGCCGCATCTTAAAATTATTGCATATACAAGGAATCATGAGGATACCGATACGGCTGTTGAAGAAGGTGTGGTTGATGTTGCGCTTTCTTCCATCGACAATACATTTTCGGAAGCTGATATAATATTCATATGCACTCCGGTTAAAATAATTCTGAATATTATGAATGAGCTTAAGCCTTACCTGTCTTCAAACCAAACAGTCACCGACGTAGGCAGTGTTAAAGGCTATGTTCATAAATGTGCAAAAGAAGTCGGAATATCAGACATATATATAGGCGGACATCCCATGGCAGGGTCGGAAAAAAGCGGATATATGGCGGCATACAGTGCTCTTTTTGCCGGTAAAAACTACATAATTACGAAAAATACCGAATTAAGCAATGACCCCGTTTATAACAGAAAGGTCAGCAGACTGTGTGAACTTATAGCTTTACTCGGCTGTAACATAGTTACCATGGATCCCAACGAACACGACTACGCCGTTGCGGGTATAAGTCATGTCCCTCATCTTGTAAGTGCCGCCCTTGTACAGACCGTAATTAAAATGGATACCGAAAATAAAGATATGAAACGATGTATCGCAACCGGATTCACAGATTCGACAAGAATAGCCGCATCATCTCCGGAAATGTGGTCACAGATATGTTTAACCAACAGAGATGAAATTCTTACGGTTCTTGACGGATATCTTGACATTTTAAAGAATATAAGGGAGTCTGTCGCAAATGAGGACGAGCTTGCGATAAAGAAGATTTTTCAGGATGCAAGAGATTACAGAAACAGTTAAAAATAAAAACAATTTCGGAAATTATTTATGATCGACTATCATGTATCGTGTGCAAACACCAATAATATTACAAATGAAAACTATGAACAAAACATTATCGACATCAAATTTATGAGAGAGGCATATAATCTTGCTTTAAAGGCAGATAAGAAAAATGAGACGCCTATAGGTTGCGTAATAGTTCATAACAATAAAATAATAGCTAAAGGTTACAACCGAAGAAATACGGATAACTCCACCATAAAGCACGCTGAAATATCTGCCATAAGCGGTGCATCAAAAGTGTTAAAAGACTGGCGCCTTGAGGATTGTACGCTCTACGTTACTCTTGAACCGTGTCAAATGTGTGCCGGAGCCATTGTTCAGGCCAGGATTCCACGTGTGGTAATCGGGGCAATGAGCATGAAGTCCGGCTGCGCCGGTTCCGTTATCAACATTTTAAATAATAAAAATTTTAATCATCAATGCAGCATAACGTACAATGTCCTTGAGAAGGAATGCTCTGAACTGATGAGTTCATTTTTCAAAAAAATGAGATTTGAAAGAAAATATAAAAAATTGTTGCTCAAAAGGGCAAATATGCAAAAAAATAAAAATTGAAATGACGCAAAATCCGTGAACATATTCCGATGAAATAAACAAACCACCGTAACAGCATTATTATCATATTTATTTTCTGATATTAATGTCTGTTTACGGTGGTTTTATTATTTAAGTTTGATATACGTATTTATTCGCTTTTAATATCAATATTACATGAATTCAAATAAATCCTCTATTGTTTCTCTTCTTCGTATAAGTTTTACGGTGCCATCCTTACATACCATAACTTCTGCAGGACGCGGTCTCGAATTATAGCTTGAACTCATACTGTATCCGTATGCCCCGGCATCCAGTATACATGCAAGATCTCCTTTTTTAATTACTGGGAGTTCTCTGTCATTTGCAATGATATCGCCTGATTCACATATATTACCCGTTACTGTAACGGTTTCGGTATTCTCTCTCGGAACAACCTTGCCGTCCCTTATAACTTCAATATCATGCCATGAATCGTACATTGAAGGTCTTACAAGTACATTCATTCCGACATCTGTTCCTACATACTTTCTTCCCGCATTCTGTTTGACTGAATGTACCCTTCCGAGTATTACGCCGCCCTCGGCAACACAATATCTTCCGGGTTCGGATTTAAACAAAGGAGCCGAACCGTATTCTTCGACAAATTTATCCAAAATAGGTTCCAATCTCTTTTTAAAACTCTCCATGTCATATTCCGCTTCTCCCTCAAGTTTATGATACGGAATTCCGTACCCGCCTCCGAAATCAATAAACTCAAGGTTTTCAAAACGCATTGCAATTCTTAACAGATTGGAAACCGCCTGTAAATATGGCTCCGGATCCATAAATAAAGATCCTATATGTTGGTTGATGCCGGCTATTGTGAGATTATATTTTTCCGTAATTTTGAATATCTCCGGAATATCTTCTTCCGCAATTCCAAACTTGGTTTTTTTACCTGCCGTAATGACTTTGTCGTGATGTCCCGCACCTACTCCCGGATTTATTCTTACCGCACATTTTCCTCCGGGATTGATTTCACCGAACATCTCCAACTGCGAAAGGCTGTCCAGACTTGTCATAATACCGAGGTCAACAGCGTATTTCATCTCTTCTTCCGATACATTATTAGGTATGTAAAATATTCTTTCTTTAGGAAAACCTGCCTTGAGAAGCATTGAAATCTCACCCGGACTCATGGCATCACAGTTATTTCCTTCTTCCAAAGCCAATTTTAATATGTGAATATTGGTATTTGCTTTGACTGAATAATTAGCCGTATACGGATACTTGGTAATTACTTTAGCTACATTATCCATCTGTTTTCTTATTATTTCTTCATTATATACATAAAGCGGAGTACCGTATTCCTCTGCAATGGTTTCCGGATTATTGCCTCTAAAGAAATCTCTTTCGTTAATAAATGATTCCATATTTCCTCCGTATTATAGTAAGTGAGCACGAATATCTTCGCCGCTTAATCTGCTGAGGTATGCAGGCGCAATGTCAAATACGGTTTTGCAGCCGGTTATTCCCTCTCTGTGAAGTCTGTCTATGGCACGGGCATAAGCAACTATTACGGAAGCCGTAAATTCAGGATTAGAATCAAGCTTCAGGCTGTATTCAATAACATGCTTATTTTCTTTATTTCGGCCCGTTACACCGGAACGGATAACAAAACCTCCGTGAGGAATGCCGGCATGATCTCTTTCAAGCTCTTCTTCCGTAATAAAATGTACCGTTGTATCATAGTCTGCAAAATAATTAGGCATGGTCTTAATTTCATGCACTATTCTTTCAAGGTCCGCCCCCTCCTCAGCTACAACAAAACACTCTCTTGTATGCTTCTCTCTTGTTGTAAGTTCCGGATTTTTACCGGCTCTCACGGCCTCAAGAGCAGATTCCGACGGAATGGTATACTGCTTTCCGTTCTTAACTCCCTCTATTCTTCTTATTGCATCGGAATGTCCCTGGCTTACGCCTTTGCCCCAAAATGTATACGATTTACCTTCAGGCAGAATGCATTCCGCATAGAGACGATTAAGCGAAAACATGCCCGGATCCCAACCTGCGGAAATAAGAGCTGTATGGCCGCTTTCCTTTGCCGATTTGTCAACATTTGCGAAATGCTCAGGTATTCTTGCATGTGTATCAAAACTGTCAATTACATTAAAGTGTTTAGCATATTCAGGAGTCTGTTTAGGCATATCCGTTGCACTTCCGCTGCATATAATCAAAACATCTATTTCATCTTTATGTTCTAAAATATCCGCCGTATTATATACGGGAATGCCCGGCGTAACTATATTTACCTTTTCCGGACTTCTTCTTGTAAAGACAGCCGAAAGTTCTAAATCATCATTCTGTCCTATGGCACATTCAACACCTTTGGCAAGGTTTCCATATCCAAGAATACCTATTCTCATAATGTATCTCCTTTGCGTTTTAACAAATTGAATAAGAACATAAATAATTCTTATTTTATTTATGTTTATTTTTATTAACTAATATAGTTTATATTATAATAAATTTAACCGTAAATCAATTTTATATTTATGAAATTAATCACACAATAAATCTCCGTTTGTTACGGTCAGAAACCCTAAAAAACAGCCGCAGGCGGCAATTGCACGCTTACGGCTGACAAATATTTTAAAATATCGGATAAATGTAATCATCCGGAACCATGATATAAATTAAATCTTTATACTCAAAAATTTTTCAAAACATACGCCGTTGAGACCGTCAATATTGTTTTCATCGGAAACTTTAAGAGCTTTTGCAACAAAGTCCGACGCCCTCTCCACCGAATTTAAAAATTTCTTACCGTTCAGTGCGTCCGCTGCAATAACGGCAGAAAAAACATCTCCGGTTCCCGGTCTTTCATTATGTTGTTTTTCTTTTCTGTATAACCTGTAATTTTCTCCCCGTTCCGACTCAAAAGCAAAGCTGCTTACAAATCCCGGAGAATCTATACCTGTTATTACGACTCTGTTTGCTCTGTCCCGTGTCAGTATTTCTGCCATTTCCGTTAATTCGTCACATGTAAAACCCGACTTATACCGTTTTCCCGTAAGAATACAGCTCTCTGTTATATTTGGCGTCAAAATATCGGCATAACATATCAGTTCCGACAATCTCTCCGCAATCTTAGAATCGTATCCCGAATAGAATTCTCCGTTGTCCGCCATAACCGGATCTAATATAACGGTAGAATCACTGCCGAATTCCTCTATAAACGTCTTTGCAAAATCAATTTGAGCCGGATTGGTAAGATATCCTATAAGTATTCCGTCAAAGGATATATTTATCTTCTTCCATTCATCGATAAAATTGTGTAGAAAGTCCGTACAATCTCTGACTGCAAATGAATCAAAACCGGTGTGGTTGGTAAATATTCCCGTCGGAATAGGACAGGTTTGTATGCCCATGGCCGAAATAATCGGTAACTGAACCGTAATTGAACATCGTCCGTATCCGGACAAATCATTTATTACCGCTATCTTTTTTTGATAATTATTTTGTTCGATTGTTCTCATCGCTAAACCATTTCCCATTCATAAGCAGCCCTCTTGATTTGATTTTTCTGTCTATACTTGCTGTCATCATTTTATCGGCAAGTCTGATAAATTCTGTTCTGACAGGCTCATTTAAAATAAATCCGAACATACTTAAAACATTATCTCCCGCAGATTTATCAAATGCATTAATCAGTGCTTTATCCGCATTTTTACGATTGGGAATATCATTTAATATACCCTCATTGGCAAGAGTTCTGATCTCAAACGCGGCCTTTACCGTATCGTTGTCAAGTTTTTCATCCAACAGCGAGTTGAATGCAACATATAAAAGGTTAACGCTGTCCGTGGCATTTATCCCTTCTCTTCCGAAATATTCCGCAATTTCCGCAAAATAATATGCATAAATAAGCGCATTATAATCTCTTGTTATTTCATCAAATGACTTAACGATAAATATGTCATGAAGAATATATGCGCTTTTTCCTTCATAAATATTAAAATTGGCAAATATAAAGCTTCTCCCGGAGGCAATCAGTTTGCTGGTCGGACGTCTTCCTCCTCTGGCAAAACATGATATTTTGCCCAACTCTCTCGTAAGTATTACGACTCTCCTGTCATATTCCCCTATCGGTGTACTGCTTATAATTACGCCCGATACAGTCATTATGTCTTTCATGATTCTTTAATATATCCGAAGTTTCTGAGGCTCGCTCCGTTCTCACGCCAATCCTTATCCACCTTAACCCAGAGTTTTAAATTAACCCTGCACCCGAGTTCTCTCTCCAGTTCATATCTGGCAGTAGAACCTATTTTTTTAAGCATTGCACCCTTTTTACCTATAATAATTCCTTTATGAGAATCTCTCTCACAGAATATGGTGGCGTCAATGTCACATATGTCGGTTCCTTCTCTGTCATGCATTTTGTCAACAACAACGGCTATTCCGTGAGGGACTTCTTCACTTAAGGCATGAAGAGATTTTTCTCTTATGATTTCTGCCGCTATTGCACGCATTGGCATGTCAGTAACAGTATCTTCATCATAATACATAGGTCCCTCCGGAAGTTCTTCAAATAAAACCGAAAGAAGCTCATCAACATTATTCCCGTTTCTTGCTGATACAGGGATAATATCCGTGAATTCCGCCTTCTCGCTGAATAATTTTATAACAGGCAAGATGTCCGCCTTATCCACAGTATCACACTTATTTATTACGAGAATAACAGGTACGTTTACATTCTTTAACTGTTCTGTTATGGATTTGTCAGCCTCTCCTATATAAGCTTTCGGCTCTACAAGATAACATATGACATCAGCATCGTTTAACCCTTCAAAGGATTCTTTTTTCATATATTCACCGAGCTTATTCTTTGGTTTTATTATGCCCGGTGTATCAAAAAATACAATCTGACCTCTGTCGTCGGTGTATACGGTTTTTATGCGCTTTCTTGTGGTCTGGGGCTTATTGGACATTATCGCTATCTTCTGACCGATAAGCCTGTTCATAAGTGTTGATTTACCAACGTTCGGTCTGCCGATCATCGCGACAAAACCGGATTTATATACATTATCCGTATTCAAACTTTTCTCCTTTAATTCTTTGCAAGAGGCTCTATTTTGTCAAACATTTCCTTAGAGCCGTTAATCATATCAGAATTTCCCACAACGCAGAAATGCTTGTCCGAATTAAGAATTTCAATGATTGGAGCAAGACTTCTGATTGTTTCCACATCCGTTTTCAACACTTCATCTCTTATTTTTTGGATATCTTCCGTTGTTGTTCCTTTAATATATGCGTCAAACGCTCTCTTGCCCTTCATTGACGGCGTAAGAGGAGTATCCATACCTCCGATTGTTCCGATTATATATTTAATCATATCTCTGTCGGAAACACTGAACGACCTTACATATTCGGCTGCTTCTTCAAATATTCTGTTTGTATCTTTGAGGTTAGGATCCCTGTATGATACAAGGAATGAATCTCCGTTTACTTTAAAATCACTCATACATCCGTATGCACCGCCCTTAACTCTTATGTTAAGCCACAAATACTCATATGAGAATATGGTTTTAAGAACTCTGAGTGCC
>NZ_BAAHYP010000014.1:0-34958 GCF_054657495.1 Howardella ureilytica
CCGGTATACTTAAATCCCGCATTTGCGAAATTCCATGATCTCGCCACGTAATTAACCTGTGAAGGCGATGTATATGCAACAGAAAATGAACCCAGAACAAAAAGAGAATCATATTTAACATCTTCGATTTCACTGTTTTTAAGGTCATTAATAAAGAGAGGCGCTTCTTTGTCAAATATGTTTTGTCCTTCTTCATCTGCCGTAACATTAAATGTGAGAACATTTTTATTAAATAACCTGTTTACCAGCTCATTTAATTTTTCAACAGTAGAATCAAAGCGTTCGTCGAAATTATTATTAAGATCGTTTAAAAATTCATAGAATCTGTATCCCTTTGTCATCGACGTATAGAACGTTCCCCTGGAAAACTGTTCCGTAGCTATTGACGCAGATGTTACATGACCGGCACTGAGGAATCCCGCCGCATATTGTGAAACACTTTTTGCAACGAGTTCTTTCATTCTCTTACTGTCATTAAACTTTGTTCTGAGCATTTGCTCTTTAATCAACTCAAGCATTTTATCTATCTTGCCGTAGAATGCTTTTCCGTTAAATGAGAATAACATTTTAATGTCATTATCGTGTTTTTCAAGATTGTATGCCGTAATGTCGGTAAAAATACCTCCGGTATGCATATTTATCTCGCTCGTAAGATCCGTATATGAATAATTTTCCGTATCCATAAGCCCTATGCACATGCTGAGAAGACCGGCATACGGAAGATCTTCATCGCTGATATGTTCCATATCAAATGCCGCATTTACATATGCAATATTATTGGAAAAGATATTTTCTTTAACACATTTTACGCCGTTTATTTCTTCAACGGAATACTTTATCGGATCGGCTTCTTTCCTGATATCCTCTATGGAAAGAAGAGGTATTGACAATAATTCTTCTTCTGTGGATGGTTCGTCCTGATATGCTTTAAGAGAATAGGTATCCTCTGCTATTCGTGACTTCTCTTCCTCTGTCAAAGTATTAATATAATCGTATACTCTCTTTTCTTCCTCTTTTCTGAGTTTTTCACCGTAAGAAGTGTCCGGATCCAGCTGAACCAATGCGCATGACTTATTGTCTATAAGAATATCTTTTACGAATGTTTTAAAGTACTCGCTTAAGTTAAGCGTCCTTAATCTGTCGTACTCTTTTCCGCTTTGCACGTTAATAAACGGCTTATTCTCATCATATATCCATGTTTCCAGAATTGACAGTCCGTATATGAGTCCTCTCGGATATGAACCGAAATCGGCTTCTCTGTATTTAAACTCATATATACTGAGGGCGGCGTTTAACATTTTTTCGTCAAGTCCGTTTGTATATACTTCGTTCAACACTTCTTCTACGGTTTCTTTGAACAAATCAAGTTTATCAGGCGAAGTATTTCTTACAACAATACTGTACATAGGCTGCATAAGAGATGTTTCAAAGCTTGAACTTATGTCCGCTCCTATACCCCTGTCAACAAGTCTCTGCTTTAATATGGCCCCCGGCGCAATCATAAGGGCATAATCAAGAATTTGCATATCTGTTGTAAATTCATTGTCAAGAGTACTGCCGACAATCCAACTGCATGAAAGATATGAACTGTTTTCAGTATCTTCACCTTCGTCTGCGGCATATACATACTTAGCCGTAACGGGACCGTCAAACGGCTTTTGAACGGTAACGGATGTATCCGTATTGAAATTTTCTTTATTATATTTAGATAAATATTCTCTATCCAAATACTCAAGTCTTTCACTTATATCCATTTTTCCGTATAAATAAATATATGCGTTTGCGGGATCGTAATGTCTCTTATGATAATCAAGAAACGCTTCGTATGTAAGCGAAGGAATAACCTCCGGGTCACCTCCCGACTCATACTTATATTGGTTTCCGCTGTATAAAGTCTTAAGGATTTTACTTTCCAATACATCATCAGGAGACGAATACACGCCCTTCATCTCATTAAATACAACTCCGTTAAGGAAAAACTTTTCACCGTCGGATTCATAGTGCCAACCCTCCTGCTTGAAAATCTCTTCCCTTTTATAGATATTCGGATTAAAAACGGCGTCCATGTAAATATCCGTTAAATTCTTAAAGTCAACGTCGTTACAGCTTGCAATCGGATAAACCGTCTTATCCGGATAAGTCATGGCATTAAGGAATGTGTTAAGAGAACCTTTGGCAAGTTCCACAAAAGGATCCTTTGCCGGATATTTCTCAGATCCGCAAAGTGTCGAGTGCTCAATAATATGCTGTACTCCCGTACTGTTTTCGGAAGGGGTTCTGAAACCTATCGTAAATACCTTATTATCATCATCATTTTCTATGTAAATAACTCTTGCGCCGGATTTTTTGTGTCTGTAAATATATCCCACAGATCCAATATCCGGCAAATCAACCGTGTTTTCTAATGTATACATATATACCTCTTTCATTCTGTATGTAATTAATATTCATAAATGCAAAATAAGGAAGTTTATACTTCACATTGAGAAAAAATCTCATAAAGTAATAAACTTCCGCAATGTTTTCATAATTCTACAACAATTCAGTACATAAGTTAATAACTTTACAGATTGTTTAGAAATACCTATCAGCCTTCAACCGCTTTTTTGGCATCTTTTAAAAATGACAATGAACCGAATATTACCAATACGTCGTCGTCACTCATCATCTCTTTACTTTTATCGACGGCATACTGTATGGACTCCGCACTTTCCGCATTCGGATTTACTCTTTTTACTTCTTTACACAACTCCTTTGCATCCATAGCTCTGGGATTATCGGGAGTTTCCACGGTATATACGTGTTTCGCAAGCGGCATTGTTATATCTATTACTTTTTTATAATCCTTATCACTAAATATTCCGAATATATAAAAAATGTTTTTATCTCCGTAATAGAGCTTTATTGAATCAACCAAAGCACCGGCCGCCTGAGGATTATGCGCTCCGTCGATTATAATTGTCGGATGTTCGCTTATTACGGTAAACCGTCCGCTCCATACCGCTTCTCTCATTCCGTTTTTCACCGCATCGTTACTGATTGCAATATTTAAACCGCGCAGCTTGTTAACCGCAAGAAGAGCTGTCGCGGCGTTTTCTATTTGAAATTTGCCGGTCAGTCTTATACTTACGTCATGCCATATATCCCCATATGAAAAAGTCTGTACCTTATTGCCGTATTCAACGTTATAAATATCATCCGGATTAAGAAATTCAATGGAGGCTTCATTTTCTTTCGCTACTTTGCACAATATCTCCTTTACTTTTTCAGACTGTACAGAGGAAATAACATTTGTGCTCCTCTTTATTATTCCGGATTTAGCGGAAGCAATATCCTCTACGGTGCTGCCGAGAAAATCCACATGATCAATGGCAATAGGCATAAATACTTCAAGGAGAACAGTGTCAATTACATTGGTGGCATCGAGTTTTCCGCCCATTCCCGCTTCCAAAACAACGATATCACATTTGCAGTCATTAAAGTACATAAACGAAATTGCCGTCTCCACTTCAAAAGGAGAAGGAACAGGTTCATCATCACACTTCATCTCATCGATAACTTCCGCAATCCTTGTAATGTATCGTGCAAAATCATTTTCTGAGATATTCTTTCCGTCTGCCTGAATCGTCTCAAGTTCTTCAAATATTGCAGGCGATGTATATTTTCCTACTTTATATCCCGCACTTCCGAGTATTGAAGTAATATACGATATGAAAGATCCTTTGCCGTTCGTTCCCGCAACATGGATAAATTTAAGCTCTTGCTGCGGATCACCCAATCTTCCAAGCAATGCGGATATTGCCTGAAGATTCATTTCGTTGCTTGGTTCCAATCCGTTTATATATTCTCTCGCTTCTTTGTAATTCATACTTTCTCCCGTATTATAGTCACTTTATAAATTGAATATATTTATGTGCCGTTTTTTCAGCATTTTGCCATTCCCATATTCGGTATTTCTCCGGACTTAATGCTGTCGATGATCTTTTTCATTGCAGCGTCTCCATAGCGAACTTCCGTCAACACTTCGACGGGTATCGGCCATTCCTCTTCCGTAAGTTTCGGATGTCCCCCTTCTTCTCTTAATGTTGCAACAATATCTCTCATCATCTTCTGTTCCTTTACGGAAATTTCCCTGACGTTGTCAAGAGGAGCAACGGCAATTATTTTGCCTGATTGTTGCTCTGTATCTATCTCTATTATTCCTCCGCCTTCTTTTTCGATACCCATGGGATAATAGATATAATACAGTTTATTATTTTCTTTTTTTGTAAGCCTGAATACTACCATATTTAACCTTTTATTTACCGTATGTCATATAGATGTGTTTTATTCCGCAATCCATAAAATGATCACCTTCCGGTTTAAAACCGAACATCTTATAAAATTCTTCAAGATAGCTTTGCGCCTGTATCTTAACTTCGGTCTCACCCATTTTATTAAGAAGTATATCCATGGCGGTTTCAACAAGTTTTCTTCCGAGTTTAAGACCTCTGTATTCTTTTTTTACCGTAAGTCTTCCGAACGAGGCCTGCGGATACGACACGCCGGCAGCCATTACCCTGATATATCCGACCAACTTACCGTCATCAAAAATCATAATATGTTTTGATTCTTTATCCTTGTCATCCATGTCAAGATATATGCATTTTTGTTCAACAACATATATCTCGCTTCTGTGTTTGAGAATTTCATAGAGTTCATCCGTCGTCAGTTCGCCGTATTCTTTAATCAATGTATTCATAATATTCTCCCAAATCCGTATCCTGCAATTTGCACACGAATTCATAATTTTAAAACAGTATTTAATCAAATATTTCGTATGTATATTTCTGTTTTATTATATTATTTTATTGACATTCTTTAAATATAAAACATTTTAAATTCTACGCGCCTGTTATGTTTTTTAAAAATGTCTTTCTGTGCTCAGGTGTAATTCCGAATTTTTTAATTGCCTCAATGTGTGCTTTTGTCCCGTATCCCTTATGTTTTTCGAAACCGTAATCCGGATATTTGCGTCCCAGTTCCTCCATATATCTGTCCCTCGTTACCTTAGCAAGAATACTTGCAGCCGCTATGGATACGCTTTTTGCATCACCTTTAATAATTTTCTCCTGATGTATGCTTTCTTCTATTCCCGGAATAATTACGGCATCATTCAGCAGAACCGTCGGACGCTCAGACAAGTTGTTAATCGCCTCTCTCATTGCCTTGTATGTAGCCTGCAATATATTTATTTCATCTATTTCCTCAGCCGACACTATTCCAATTCCGCATATGGCCCGATTCATAATTTCATCATACAAAACATCCCGCCTTTTTGGAGTAACTTTTTTAGAATCATTTAAATAAATAAAATCATCATCCATATCAAGTATGGCCGCCGCCGCAACCACCGGACCTGCCAACGGACCTCTTCCGGCTTCATCAACTCCGGCAATAACGGCATTTGAAACCGACAGAAAGCCATATTCATATTCTTTCATGGCTCTGAGTCTCTGTAATTCCGCTCTTAGTTTTTCAGGTGACATGATGCTCCCTTTCAGAATAAATATTTGTGTTAATTAATCTATCCACGGTCTTTCAAGAGTCATTTTTCCGAATCTTGCATTTCTGTAATCGTCCAGTATTACCTTTGCGGTTCTTTCATAATCCAGCTTACCGCCTTTTTTTAATGCTCCCAGTCTCTTTGCCGTATTTTCGTATATTTCCAGAGTATCTCCGTCTGTTTCAATTCCGTATTTTTCCGACAGTCTGTCGGGATACCTCTTCATCATCCACTCAATAAGGAAAAAAGCAAGATTTTCAATATTGAGATTATTGTCGTTTAATGAACCCAAGAACGCCAATCTCTGACCGGATTTTTCATTAACGGGTTTAACATAAAGTACGCCGGGAGTATCTAACAATTCACATGTGTTTCCCACCTTTATCCATTGTTTTCCCGTTGTAACACCGGGTCTGTTGCCGGTTTTTGCGCTTTTTTTACCGACAAATGAATTAATAAACGTAGATTTACCCACATTCGGCACTCCGCATATCATTACTCTCGGTATTCTTTTGTAATCTCTTGATTTGCCCTTATATTTTTCATCCATTAATTTTGCGATGGTATCCTTTATTTTAAGCACATCGCTTTGTTTTTTTGAATTTAACAGCACGGCACAGACACCGTTTTCTTTGTAATATTCAAGCCACATTGCACTTTCTTTATCATCCGCCATATCGGATTTGTTAAGTACGAGTATGTGACCCTTGCCCTTTGTCAATTCCAATAAATTGGGGTTTCTTGTACTTTCCGGTGCCCTTGCATCCACCACTTCAATCACTATATCCACAAGAGCAATATCCTCTTTCATAATCTTGAAAGCTTTTGCCATGTGTCCCGGATACCACTGGTAGTTATTATTATCCATAATTACCTCCGCTTTAATTATGCCCGAATTATAAAAATAGTAGGAATACCGAAATATCCCTACTGTTTTTATAATATAATATTAAGGTGCAATTACTTAACGAGTTCCTTAACTCTTGTAGCCTTACCTGTTCTTTCACGGAGATAGAAAAGCTTTGCTCTTCTTACTTTACCGTATCTTACAACCTTAACATCTGCTACATTAGGCGAGTGAAGAGGCCATGTCTTCTCAACTCCTACACCGCTTGCAAGCTTTCTTACCGTAAATGTCTTGCGAAGACCCGTACCCTGAATCTTAATTACAGTACCTTCGAAAACCTGAATTCTCTCACGTGTACCCTCGATGATCTTAGCAGAAACTTTAACAGTATCACCTACACCAAACTCAGGTAACTGTTCTTTTTTCTGAGCGTTTTCTATCTCTGCGATATAATCCTTCATTACTAATCCTCCATGAATTGTTATTTATTATAAATATATCAAAGCAATCCCTTTAATAATGTAACCTTTGTAATACCACTTTCCAAATCATGGGAAAT
This sequence comes from Howardella ureilytica, assembly GCF_054657495.1. Classification (NCBI taxonomy): domain Bacteria; kingdom Bacillati; phylum Bacillota; class Clostridia; order Eubacteriales; genus Howardella; species Howardella ureilytica. The sequence goes on from NZ_BAAHYP010000014.1 coordinate 6,952, forward strand.
ATTACTGTCGTCAATGACGGGAATAAGAAGTTCCCTGCCGTCATTCATTCTGACAATGTACACATTATTAGCGGCATTTGTCATAACGTCTTCTAATATTCCAAGCTCTTCGCCTTCATATGTGACTATTTTCTGACCTATGAGATCACATATGAAATATTCTCCGGGCTCTAATTTAATTGCGTTATCTCTTGTTATCATTATATCTTTCTTTACGAATTTGGTAACATCATTAATATTGTCATATTCTTTGAAAGATATAATAACATATTGTTTAAAATAACGAACCGACTTCGGATGAAGCTTATATTCTTCTCCGTTTACATAAATGAAGCATTCTTTAAGCTTCTTAAATCTGTTCGGATCGTCTGTTGTGGGAAATACCGTAAGTTCACCGCGTAAACCGTGAGTCTTAACGACTACCCCCACTCTAAGGTAATCATCATTGTTCATCAATACATACCTTTATGTTTTTAGCATTTTCAGCAGCTCTTGCTGCAACCAATACTCTGATAGATTGTGCGATGCGACCTGATATTCCTATTATTTTACCCAAATCGCCTGGAGCAGTCTTAACATGGATAGAAGTCAAATCCCCCTGCCTCACCGAATAAACCGTTACCCGTTCTTTGTCATCAACAAGTGATTTCACTATGTATTCCACAAACTTTTCCATTACGCTTCCTCCAATCAATTACTTAGAGATACCTGCAATTTTAAAAAGTCTTGCAACAGTTTCTGTTGGCTGAGCGCCGTTAGCAATCCACTGATTAACCTTTTCGGCATCAATCTCGATCTTAGCAGGCTCGCAATTAGGATCATATGTACCTATTTCATCGATTGAACTGCCGTTTCTAGGTGTTCTTGAATCGGCAACCACAACTCTGTAAAATGGTTTTCTCTTTGCGCCAAGTCTTTTTAATCTAATCTTTACCATTACTTTTCCTCCACTGATGTGTAAATAAAATATTATATGTTAAAAAGGAAGTTTAAACTTGCCTTTTTTACCACCCTTAAACATCCCGGGCATATTTTTCATAGCCTTCTTTGCTTCTTCAAACTGCTTTACAAGTCTGTTGACGACGGATATGTCAACTCCCGCTCCCTGTGCAATTCTTTTTTTCCTTGACGGATTGAGAATATGCGGATTCTCTCTTTCCTTTGGAGTCATTGAGAAAATGATTGCTTCATTTTTGGCAAGCGCATTCTGTGCGTCTTCACTGTCAAGGTTGAGCTCTTTCATTTTACCGGCAATTCCCATATTAGGAAGAAGCCCCAAAAATTTTGAAAAACCGCCGAGTTTTTTCAGCTGCTTCATGGAAGACAAATAGTCATTAAAATCAAATTCCGATTTTTTGACTTTAGCCGCCATTCTAAGCGCTTCTTCTTCGTCTATTTCCTGTTCCGCTTTCTCGATAAGGGAAAGCACGTCTCCCATACCGAGCATACGTGAAGCCATTCTGTCGGGATAAAACGGTTCAAGATCCGAAAGTTTTTCACCCATACCTACATATAATATAGGTTTGCCGGTAACGGCTTTGATTGAAAGTGCCGCACCGCCTCTCGTATCACCGTCCAGCTTTGTAAGAATGACTCCGTCGATACCAACCTTATCGTCAAATGTTTTGGCAACATTTACCGCATCCTGACCGGTCATTGCATCGACAACAAGTACGGTCTCATCAACTCCCACTTCGGATTTAATTCTGCTTATTTCTTCCATCATATCTTCATCGATATGAAGTCGACCTGCCGTATCGAATATGATAACATTCTTATTTCTGCTTTTCGCTTCATCCACAGCTGCTTTTGCAATGTCCACCGGATTAACATCGGTACCCATTGAGAAAACGGAAACACCTAATTTCTCTCCGTTTACCTTTAACTGATCTATGGCAGCCGGTCTGTATACGTCACAGGCAACAAGAAGCGGTCTCTTGCCTTCGGACTGAAACTTTGCGGCAAGCTTCGCTGCCGTTGTTGTCTTACCGGCACCCTGAAGACCTGCCATCATAATCTTCGTAGCCGTACCGTCAGTTCTGAATTTGATATCTGTCTTCTCCGAACCCATGAGAGCCGTAAGTTCTTCGTTAACAATCTTAACCACCATTTGCCCCGGTGTAAGAGATTTCATAACCTCTTCACCAACGGCTTTTTCCTGTATTGTATTTACGAATTTTTTTACAACCTTAAAGTTTACATCGGCTTCGAGAAGGGCAATCTTAACTTCTTTTACGGCTTCTTTAACATCTGATTCCTTCAGAGTCCCCTTGCCTCTAAGCTTTTTAAAAACATTTTGCAATTTCTCTGATAAACTATCAAATGCCATAACTCATCCTTTCTGATGAAAATCAGAATTCATCTATTATCAGCTCTGTATCTTCGGATATTTTATCCAGCAACTTATCATCGCGGGATTCTTTATATTGATCAACCTTATCTTTAATCCCCTGTGCAATGTCCTGCATCTTAGCGAATCGCTCTATCATATGCAACTTATTTTCATACTTCTCCAACATCTTAGTCACTCTCTTGATAAGATCATGAACAGCCTGTCTTGAAACACCGTAATTATCGGCAACCTCGCTGAGAGATAAATCGTTAAATACAGCATCTTCATATACACTGCGTTGATGTTCGTTCAGAAGTTCACCATAAAAGTCATACAATAATGTCTGTTTAAATATGTTGTTCATATAAACTCCTTTACAGCTGTTGGTTATAATAACAGATTGTAAAGAGTGATGTCAAGCATTTTTATTTTACATTGTTTTTATATTAATCTTTTGTTATTATATATAGCGCTTAACAAATGTTAAAATTTCATATATTATTATACATATGACTTAATTTTTATTATGGAAATAATAAGGACAATAAAACCATGAATGAAGAACCGGATATGATGTATAAACTTATGATTTTGTATATGTTGGAAAAGGTTAATTTTCCGCTTTCCAACAGTCAAATCAGCAGTTTTGTGCTTGGCAGGGAATATACCACATACTTCACACTGCAAAACACTCTTAATACTCTTATTGATGATAATTTTATACATGCGGCAATTTATAAAAACAGTACGCAATATTCCCTTACCGAAAACGGTCAGTATGCCATACGACAGTTTTCAAATAAGCTGTCCTCATCAATTAAAGAAGATATTGACTGTTATTTAAGCGATAATAAATATGATTTCAGATGCGAGATCAATACAATTTCAAACTATTACCAATCCGAATCCGGCGATTATATAGCTGAGTGTAAAGTTAACGAGGGCAATACGTCCTTAATTGAAATACGATTATCGGTTCCTTCAGAAGAAGACGCCAAAATAATATGCAATAAATGGCAAAATAACAATCAGGATATTTATGAATATATTATGCATAAATTAACATAAAAACCTAAGGCTGCGACACTTAATATTATGTGCGCATACCTTAGGTTTTTCATTTATTATTTCTTTCCGTAATCTATTTTACCGGCAATTTTTTCTGCATTAAACACATCCCATGTTACTTCATCAATGGCAGTAAATATATTTTTGAGTCTGTGCGATAAGTTATCAGGATGCTCTATAACTTCTTTAAAATCACCTATTTTCAATCCGTCTTCCATCAGTCGGTGATTTATCATTGTAAGTCTGTTAATCCACTCTTCGTCGGCCATCAGATATTCCTTAACGTAAGGAGCCTGAGAATATCTGTTGGTAGATCTGATTTTCTGATTTATTTTCCTCTTTTTTATAAGTATTTTACTTATATCATTATATGTTGTTTCCTCGTTTGAAAGCGCATCTCTTAATTCATCGTTTAAATAAAGAGAATATTGCATCTGCTTGCGGAGAGTTGTCATTATACTTCTCGGAAATACAAACATATCAACAATCTGAAGCAGAATACATGCTGACGCTATATATGTTATTCTGTACAGCGAACCCGAATAAATCATATCCGGCGACATAATGGCATATGTTATTACGGAAAACATGGTACCTATCATTGCCTTATAATCAAACTTGAAGAACATATCGGCAAATAATGTTATTCCAATAAGAACAATATAATGTACCGCTACCACATTTGTTATGGAAAATGAAATCAACATCAACCCTATAACGTATATCGAGTTAATAATACGCTTCTTTGTGCTTGATGAATTGGCCTCTATATAAGGCTGAGCCGTTATACCCACATAAAGAGGGAATAAATATGAGTTCGGTAGATTAAATAATGTTGTTACAAGAATGCCCGCCGACGCAAGACATGAAACCTTCAATGCAAAAATAAGACTGTAAATGTTAAAGCGGTTCAATATATCGCTGCTTATCTTAACCTTACTTTCTTTCTTATCAATATGAAGTACTTCACCCTGGATAAAATCATCCATTTCTTCCCTTACGGATTCCACTATGGTTTCCCCGTCAAGTTCACTGTTAAGTTTAACATATAAATCATCAAACTCTTTTGTAACTGACTCTTCGGAAACTTTATCATCTTCAAAATCATCTATGGAATCCAACATCTCGTTAATAAGATTATGCATTCCCTGAGACATTTTCTTGCCTTCATTTATATAATTATCCATAAGCGTATTGTTGATTCGCTTTAATATCGTAACTGTACGAACCATGTCATGGCCCCTTTGCCACCTGTAACTTATGGAAAGTTTTTCTCCTATCGCCTGCTCTATAACGGTAAGACTGTCATCTATTGCATTTTTTTGCGAAATCAACTTCTCTTTGTCTTCTTCGTTTAAGATACTGTCACATTGTTTCTCAAGCAATCCTACAGTATAATCCACTCTCTTTTTAAGCTTTTTATTAAAAGACATTCCGTGAATTAAAAAATTATACAAAATGGAAACAAGTGCAAATCCTCCGAATATTGCAATTCTTATTACAAAATCCCATCCATATACCGGTCTGTAAAGCATTACCGGAAAGCAGAGTAACAACGGCATAAATGTGCTGCTGTGCTTTTCCGATGTAAAAAGGTATACCGCCAGGAAAAACGTAATAAAGGTTGAAACGGTTACCATTGTAACATATCCGGGAGTTCCGTTTGCAAAGAAACCGTATCCGAGATATGAAAGAAAAATTATACCTACATTGGATGCCAGCAAAATAAATGTATTCTTAACCGGCTCTATGGTATAGTCATTCTGACTTGACGGTATTACATTTGACAATGCCATACCGAATGCCAAAGCATTGCTTTTTCCGAGGGGTCCTATCATAAGATAAGTCGAAATTAAATATATTGACATATATATAATAGCCCGAATCGATTCTCTTCTTATCTCAGGCTTAAAAGTTATAATACCTTTAGCCTTAGAATTATCACTCATCACACTACCTCACAACAGTATAATACCAATATAAAAATATTTTGTTCTTAAATGATTATAGCACTTTTAAAATTATATTGTATAAACACAAATACAATATAATCTAAAACCATAACATACGGACTTTTGCGTCTTAAGATAAAACACCTATACAAAAACCTTGTATATAACGCTGTTCGGCGCTAAACACAAGGTTTTTGTATTTATTTTATGATGTTCGGGAAATAAACCGGAGATTATTTAACGATTAATGACTCTCCTGTCATTTCCGCAGGTTTTTCTATATCCATAATTTCAAGAAGGGTAGGAGCTATATCACATAACCTTCCGCCTTCTCTGAGTTTAACGTCACCGTAATTAACCAATATAAACGGAACATCATTTGTTGTATGGGCCGTAACGCTCTTTCCGGTATAATTATCCAGCATTTTTTCGGCATTTCCGTGATCTGCGCAAATAAACAGAACTCCGTTTTTTTCGACTACAGCATCTTTAATTCTTCCGACACATGCGTCAACGGTTTCAACGGCGCTTACGGCGGCTTTCACCACTCCCGTATGACCTACCATATCAGGGTTGGCAAAGTTAACAACTATAAAATCATACTTTCCTTCATTTACGGCGTTTACGACTCCGTCACACACTTCTTCCGCACTCATTTCAGGCTTTAAATCATATGTGGCAACCTTTGGAGACGGAACAAGGTATCTGTCTTCGCCTTCATAAGGAACTTCAACTCCTCCGTTGAAGAAAAACGTAACATGGGCATATTTCTCTGTTTCAGCCGTTCTAAGCTGCTTTAAACCTGCTTTTGAAATAACCTCTCCCAATGTGTTTTTAATTTCTTTATCTTCAAATGCCACAAGTTTATTAGGTATGGTTACATCATAGTCTGTCATACATACATATACTATGTCTTTTCTGGGACCTCTGTCGAAATGTGTGAATTCATCATCGCAAAAGGCTCTTGTAATTTCTCTTGCCCTGTCAGGTCTGAAATTAATGCAGATGAGAGAATCTCCGTCTTCCACACTGTGAACCTTGCCGCTGCTTGAAGAAACTACCGTAGGACGGATAAATTCATCCGTTTCACCGTCTTCATATGACTGATAAACCGCCATTTCGGGACTGTATGCAAAAACGCCTTTGCCTTCAGTCATACATCTGTATGCCTGTTCAACTCTGTCCCATCTGTTATCTCTGTCCATGGCATAGTAACGTCCGATAACCGTAGCAATCTTTCCTACTCCGATTTTTTTCATTTCTGCTTCAAGCTCTTTCACAAAGCCTATGCCTGACTTAGGATCCGTATCTCTTCCGTCCGTAAATGCGTGAATCTGTACACTGTTTAATCCCTCTTTTTCCGCCATGTCAATAAGAGCATACAGATGCTTATTATATGAATGTACTCCGCCGTCAGACAATAATCCGCAAATATGAAGCGTGGATCCGTTCTTTTTGCAATTATCCATCGCCTTTAAAAACGCCTCGTTTTTATAAAACGAACCGTCTTCTATGGCATTGGAAATTCTTGTCAGATCCTGATAAACAACTCTTCCCGCTCCGATATTTAAATGTCCCACTTCGGAGTTTCCCATTTGTCCTTCCGGAAGTCCGACAGCCTCTCCCGATGCGTGGCCGTGAACAAAGGGATAATTAGCCATAAGGTCATCCATTACCGGAGTATTTGCCTTTCCTACTGCATTACCTCTCTTTTCATCACTTAATCCGTATCCGTCCAATATCATTAAAACAACCGGTTTACGTCTCATTTTTATTTCTCCTTACAATGAACTATGTCTACAAATTCGGGTTTTAATCCGGCGCCGCCGATAAGCCCTCCGTCTATATCAGGCATGGAAAATAATTCCTTTGCGTTTCCCACATTACAGCTTCCTCCGTAAAGAATATGGATATTATCCGCCGTCTCCTTGGAATACATCTCTTCAATCGTACTTCTTATCGATGCACAAACCTGCTCAGCCTGTTCGCCGGTGGCAACCTTTCCGGTTCCGATGGCCCATACAGGTTCATATGCAATAATAACTTTACATGCATCGGATTCACTTACATCGGCAAATGCCGATTTGATCTGGGAGTTAATAAAATCCATAAATTTATTATTTTCTCTTGTTTCAAGATCTTCACCGCAACAAAGAATAGGAGTCATTCCTTTCGAAAGCGCTTTAATGAGTTTTGCATGAACCATCTCATCGCTTTCTTTAAATATCTGTCTTCTTTCCGAATGTCCGATAATTACGGAATTAATTCCGATGCTCTGAAGCATATCGGCTGATATCTCTCCTGTGTAAGCACCATTATCCTCAATATACATATTTTGGGCTCCGACCTTTACGTCGGTATCCTTCAATACATCGGATACGGTCTGTAACGCAAGGAACGGAGGAAAAACATATACATCGGCATTGGCATTGGCAATCCCCGATTTTATTTCTTCGACAAAAATCCCGGCTTCCTCCGGCGTTTTATTCATCTTCCAATTTGCAGCAACTATTAATTTTCTCATAATATATCCTTTACATTATATTTTCGGTATTTTTACTATAAATGATATAAATACGCCAATTATTATATCATATAAATATATTCATAGTATCCCCTCTTACCTTTCAAATATATTTATAATTAAACAGACTGTCCGCATTATTCATAAATAAACTTAATGTATAAAAACCTCTTACATAAAACAACATATATGCAACAGTAAAATCTGTTCGAATCAGTATATTGCATATATGCTCTTTACATAAGAGGCTAATTAAAATCACATTAAAATCAGTCTTTATTATCTACTGCTTTAACACCCGGAAGTTCCTTGCCTTCAAGGAATTCAAGAGACGCTCCGCCGCCTGTTGAAATATGAGAAAATCTGTCTCCGTATCCCAATTGATTAACGGCTGCCGCGGAGTCACCTCCTCCGACAACTGTTATGGCATCTTTAAGATTACCCATGGCCTCGGCAATCGCAATTGTACCCTTTGCAAAATTAGGAAATTCGAATACACCCATAGGTCCGTTCCAAATTACCGTTCCGGCACCTTCAAGGGCCTTGGCAAATAATTCTCTTGTCTTTGGTCCTATGTCCATTCCCATTTCATCATCCGCAATTTCATTTGCTTTTACTACTCTGTATTCCGCATCGTTTGAGAACTCTTTTGTTACAACGACATCGATCGGGAATAACAACTGTACTCCCAAAGCTCCGGCCTTGAATATCATTTCCTTTGCATAATCAATGTAATCTTCCTCAACAATGGACTTACCTACGTTTCCGCCCATGGCCTTGATGAACGTAAACATCATACCGCCGCCTATAATAAGCTTATCCACCTTCTCAAGAAGATTTGAAATAACGGAAATTTTTGATGATACCTTTGCTCCTCCGAGAATTGAAACAAGAGGTCTCTTAGGATTATTGGTTACGCTTCCGAGATAATCAAGTTCCTGCTTCATAAGATATCCGATAACACAGTGATCCACAAACTTACATACTCCTGCCGTGGAACAGTGAGCTCTGTGTGCCGTACCGAATGCATCATTTACATACACATCGCAAAGTGATGCCAATTCCTTTGAAAATGAATCTTCGTTTTTTGTTTCTTCCGGTCTGAAACGCACATTCTGAAGAAGACATACTTCTCCGTCCTTCAGTTCGCTTACGATTTTCTTTGCATTTTCTCCGACAACATTGTCGTCATTTGCAAATTTCACTTCCGTTCCGAGTAATTCTGAAAGTCTTTTTGCCACAGGTTCAAGGGAGAGCTCAGGAACCACGTTGCCCTTAGGCTTGCCCAGATGTGAGCAGAGAATAACCCTTCCGCCGTCTGCAATAAGTTTTTTAATTGTCGGCAATGATGATACTATTCTTGTGTCATCAGTAATAACGCCGTTGTCAATCGGAACGTTGAAATCGCATCTGCAAAGAACTCTGAGTCCCGATACATTTATGTCATCTACAGTCTTCTTATTAAGCATTTCGGAATAATCCCTCCAAATTTATACTACTATATATTTACTCAAAAATAAGGACAGCATAAATATAACAATATGCCATCCCCATTCCGCTAACTATGGTACAAATATATTAATTAAATCTGTGTTTCAAGATATTTAATTGTTCTGCACATCTGTGTTGTATATGAATTCTCGTTATCATACCATGCCGATACTTCAACCAATGTCTTACCGTCAGGCATTGGACTGCATAATGTTAATGTAGCGTCAAATAATGAACCGAAACGCATTCCTATTATGTCGCTTGATACAATATGCTCTTCAGTATATCCGAAAGATTCGTTTGTTGCAGCCTTCATTGCCGCATTAACCTGCTCTTCGGTAACAACACCGTCAACTACCGCATAAAGCATTGTAATTGAACCTGTAGGTGTAGGAACTCTGAGGGCCGCACCGGTAAGTTTGCCGTTCAGTTCAGGAATAACAAGTCCGATTGCCTTAGCCGCACCTGATGATGACGGAACAATATTGATTCCCGCAGCTCTTGATCTTCTGAGATTGCCCTTTCTCTGTGAGCTGTCAAGAAGCATCTGATCACCAGTATATGCATGAACTGTCTTCATGATGCCGGATTCGATAGGTACTAAGTCGTTAAGAGCTTTAGCCATCGGTGCAAGACAGTTTGTTGTACATGATGCGGCAGAAATAATCTGATCGTCTTTTGTTAATGTAGTATGATTTGTATTGTAAACAATCGTCTTAAGATCATTACCTGCAGGTGCTGAAATAACTACCTTCTTTGCGCCGGCTTCAATATGAGCCATTGATTTCTCTTTCGATGTATAGAAACCTGTACACTCAAGAACGCAATCCACATCCAATTCTTTCCAAGGGAGGTCCTTTGCGTCTCTCTCTCCGTAAATCTTAACAGTCTTACCCTTAACCGTAATTGTGCCTGCTTCGTCGTCTGCCGTAATTAAATCTTCCTCTCCGAAGTTAACGATTCTTCCCTGTGTTGAATCGTACTTTAAAAGATATGCCAATACAGAAGGCTTGGATAAATCGTTAACCGCAACAATTTCAAAATCCTTCTCTTCAAACATCTGTCTAAAAGCTAATCTTCCAATGCGCCCAAAACCATTGATAGCAACCTTTACTGACATTATTTCCCTCCTAAAAACTTACCGTTATAAATCAAAACATTTACATTGTATCTAAACAATAATGGATTGGCAAGTTTTTTGCCATCTTTTTTTTTGACATTTTTACGGTTAATGCATTAATACATAGGCAATCCCGCAATATTCTTTCATAAATTATCTTTTATTGTGTTATTATATACGGAGTTGTTTTTTGTTACAAACAAATGTATTCGGTTTTATATACATAATCGTCATCAATTTTCAATAACGCTCCCATCATGTGGTTTTCGATTTTTGAAAACCATTTTGAAATCATGCGGCAAACCTATTGTTTCTTGACTTTATTATGTTTTTATATATACTTTTCTTACCGCATAAGAAGCGTTTAAGTGATAATTTATTGAGAAATTATATTGAATAAATGTGAGGTTTTTAATGAATAAATTATATGATTTACATTTGCACAGTAAATTTTCTTCGGATTCCGAATCGAATCCGGAAGAAATTGTATTAAATGCCGCAGATATGGGATTGTCGGGAATATGCTTTACCGATCACAATGATTTTAATTATTTTTCACCCGACGGTAAATCCGTATTCGATTTGGATCAGGAATCATACTATGAATATTTATCCGATTTAAAAGAAAAAAACAAAGATAAGCTTGATATTCTTATAGGAATCGAACAGGGACTTACTCCCGGCGCCGCGGATCTTATTGAGAATTTCGATAAAGAGAATAAATATGATTTTATAATCGGTTCGACTCACGTAGTTGACGGAGTCGATCCGTACTACATAGACTTTTGGTCCGAAAGAGAACCGAAAGAGCGCATAAGAAGATATTTTGAGAACGTGTATGATTCCGTTTGCAACATTTCCAATTTTGACGTGTACGGACACTTGGACTATATTGTAAGATATGTTCCCGGTAATCATACAAGAGGTCAGATAGGAATAATGCTTCCGTATGATCTGATTCGTGAAATATTAAAGACACTTATCGAAAAAGGAAAAGGTATAGAAATAAATACCGCCGGCGCATGGAAAAGTAATGTCGGTGATTATAATCCAAATACATCCGTATTGAAAATGTATAAGGATCTCGGAGGCGAAATAATTACCGTAGGAGCCGATTCTCATAAAGCCGGCGATGTGGGAAGACTTGTAAAAGAAGCTAACGGACTCCTTATTGAAACCGGATTTAAATACAGCACCGTTTTCAGAAACAGAAAACCTGAATTTATTACTCTTGAGTCTTAATATTTTCACAATATACATATATAAAAAGCTGCACACTCCGAAATACCGGCGCGTGCAGCTTTTTATTTAAATAAATTACGGTGCTGAAATAAATCAGCCTCTTGGCAATAATTCTGCAATCATATTGATATACCAATCAAGGTTTTCTCTCTTAATGTCAGAAAGCTGGAATTTTGTTCCGTCCTTAAGCATAAGGTATGATGATTCACCTGAAGCTAAATCTTTGATGAACTTATCATATCCCTCTGCTCCTTCTTTTACTTCAGCAAATTCAATCCAGTCAATAGAGCGATATCTTTCTCCGTCCGTAACTCTGACTTCAACATAAATTCTGCCTGATGGGAGAACACTGAATAATCCCATAATAGGCGAACCCTGAGTCGTTGAAATCTTAACGTTAGGATATTGACTTACTATTGTAAGGTTAGGAACTTTTCCGTCGTTACCCTTAACATATGTGGTATTGAGAAGCTTCATAAGTGAGCATAAACAAAGAATCTCAAATGTATTGTACATCTCATCTTTAAACTGCTTAACGATATTGAAGGCTTCGTTCTCCTCCCAGCCGTTAGCTATGTAAAAATTAATAATATCCTGTGTTTCGTTATCAACACCTCTCACATTCATTGACATTGTCATAATCTCCTTCTCTAAAATGTAATTGAAATTATATCAAATTTTTGTAATTAATTACAGTACAAATCATAATATCCGTAATAAATTTATTCATCCAATATATACGGTGTTACCTGATATACGTAGTAATTAATCCAATTTGTATAAAGGGCATTTGCGTGTGATCTCCACTGCATTCTCGGACGTTTTGCAGGATTATTGTCAGGATAATAGTGTACCGGAATATTCGGCTTTAATCTGGCATATAAATCTCTTTTATATTCACTGTCAAGGGCAAATCTGTCATATTCCGGATGCCCCATAACAAACACGTTTTTGCCGTTTTCAGCCGTGACAAGATATAATCCGGCCTCTCTTGAATCGGCCAAAACCTTAAATACAGGATTGGACAGAACATCTTCCCTGCACACCTCGGTATATCTTGAGTGAGGAGCATAGAACACATCGTCGAATCCTCTTACGAGAGGGTCCTTTCTGTGTATTACATGATGAAGATATACACCCGATAACTTTTCTTTCTTCATACGCTTTCTTACGCCGTAATGATAATACATACCGGCTTGAGCCGCCCAACATATATGAAGCGTACTTGTAACATGATCCTTTGACCAATCCATTACTTCCGTTATTTCGTCCCAATAGTTGACTTCTTCAAAGTCAAGCTTTTCTATGGGAGCTCCCGTGATAATCATCCCGTCAAAGTTTTTATGCTTAATTTCGTCGAATGAAATATAGAACTTTTCAAGATGAGATGCTTTAGTGTGTTTTGAAGCATGTGACTTCATTTTTAAAAAGCTTACATTTAACTGAAGCGGCGTGTTGGATAACGATCTTAGAAGATCAAGTTCTGTTGCTTCCTTTAACGGCATAAGATTGACTATAACAATTTTCAGAGGACGAATCTCCTGGGATAATGCCCTGCTTTCATCCATTACGAAAATGTTTTCCGATTCTAATTGCTGTTTTGCGGGAAGGTCGCTCTGTATTTTGATTGGCACAGCATCACCTCCTAACATATGTTTTGCATTAAGTAATCATCTTAGTTACATATGGTTAATTGGCATAATAATACAATACATCGCTTATTTTTACAAGGTCACGCACATATCAGTCTTTATTCTCGCACTTGTTGTAACAGGCTTCCGTTGCTTTAAACAGCGCCTTTCTGAACCCGTGTTCTTCCAGTTGTTCCACGGCTCTTATGGTAGTACCTCCCGGAGAACATACTCTGTCCTTTAACACGCCGGGATGTTCTCCGGATTCAAGAACCATTTTTGCTGAGCCCAGTACCGTTTGAGCAACAAATTTATATGCATCATCTCTCGACATACCGTATTTTACAACGCTGTCCGCAAGAGCTTCTATAAACAAAAACACATAAGCCGGTGAAGATCCGCTTGCGCATACTACCGAACTCATAAGCTTTTCAGACACTTTTACGGCTCTTCCGAAAGAATTAAAAAATTCTTCCAAAAACTCTTTTTCTTTTTCATCAAATAATCCGTCATCATAACAGTATCCGGTCATACCTTCACCCACAAGGGCAGGTGTATTCGGCATCAGTCTGACTATACGAACTTTTTTCCCAAACATACCGATAAGGGTATCAACTGATATGTTAGGAGCAAGCGAAATAATTATTTTAGATTCATCGATATACTCTCTGATTTCATTTACCACATTTTCATATACCTGCGGCTTAATGGAAAAAATAATATATTTACTCGATTTTACACAATCCGCATTTGACGCAAAATGACGTACACCTGTCTTTTCCGCTATTCCGCCGGCTTTTTCAAAAGACCTGTCCGTAATTCCTATTTTCTCCGGGGCAACAGATAAAAGCGCTCCCTTTAACATGGCATATCCCATATTGCCTGTGCCGATAAATCCTATATTATCCATAAATTTCCCTCTGTTATTACAACAAATAAAACAATACAAATCTGTGATAATGTTACATATAATAACTCAATTCAAAAAAGCGAGAGCCTCATCTTTGAGACATTTATCTCTGATGAATATTCACCCGCTTCCTTTTATTAACATTCTTAAATTATATTTTTCGAATCAATCAATACTTTAATCTTATTTTAAGAGCTTGTTTACGCTTGCCAACTTAACCGCAACCGTAAATAATTCCGCAGCTTCTTCCAACTCTTCCACTGTAGGATATGTAGGCGCAATTCTTAAGTTTGAATCATCCGGATCATTTCCGTAAGGAAATGTCGCTCCCACGGAAGTAAGAGTAACACCGCCTTCTTTACACAAATCATAAATATCCGTGGCGCAATTAAGAGTTGAATCAAAAGATATAAAATATCCGCCTTTCGGTTTTGTCCATGTACCTACACCCAGGTCTCCGAGTTCCCTTTCAAAAACGGATAAAACCTTTTCAAATTTCGGTCTGATAAATTCAGCATGCTTTTTCATGTGGTTCTTTACGCCGTCCATGTCCTTAAAGAACTTCACATGACGAAGCTGATTAATCTTATCATGTCCTATGGTTTGAAAATGTAAATGACTTTTGACATCGGCAATATTGGCTTTACTTGCAGCCATTCCCGCTATTCCGGAGCCCGGGAAACTGATTTTTGATGTTGAAACAAATTCAAATACTATGTCTTCGTTACCGTTCTTTTCACACTCTTCAATAATATCGATAAGATTATCCCCTTCATCGTAAAGATCATGAACACAGTACGCATTATCGTAAAAAAGTCTGAAATCGGGAGCGGCAGGTTTTAAAGCCGCAAGCCTTTTCACTGTTTCATCGGAATAAGTAATTCCCGTCGGATTGGAATATTTAGGAACACACCACATTCCCTTGATTGTCGGATCGTTTGCAACGAGTTTCTCCACCATATCCATATCCGGACCGTCTGCCGTCATCGGGATATTTATCATTTCCATACCGAAATGCTCTGTAATCATAAAATGTCTGTCATATCCCGGTACGGGACATAAAAACTTTACTTTGTCCGACTTTGACCATGGAGCATGTCCCAGATAGCCGTGAGTATATGCTCTTGAAATCTGATCAAACATAATATTCAAACTTGAATTGCCGAACACAAGCATATGTTCCTTATCCGTTCCGATCATTTCGGCGAGAAGCTCTCTTGCTCCGTCTATACCCTCAAGACATCCGTAATTGGAGCAATCCACCCCGTTTTCATCTACAAGATCTGATTCGGACGTAACAGTGTCCAGCAGCGGATATGATACTTTTAACTGTATGGGCGACGGTTTACCTCTTGACATATTAAGCTTGAGATTTTTTCCCTTTATTTCATTAAATTTGTGCATAAGCTCTTTCTGAATTGATACCAACTCTTCCCTGCTCATATCTGTATAATGCACAGAACAATCCTCCTTCAAATGTATATTTATACTTATTTTTAAGCTCTTACCTGTTACAATGTATACATATTCAACTTATCTGACTGACTTAAGTATATATAATTAAATATTACACTCTTGTTAAGTAAAAATCAATATAATGTTTATTTTATTAATTATTTCAGCTGTAAAAAATAATATATTAAATAGATGTGGAATCATTTTTATATATAAAACATATGATTCATAAATATAAGATAAGTAAAACTAAACAATAAAATACTTTAAAAACTTTTTATATTACAAAAGCCCTTATTGTCGCAACTGCGACAATAAGGGCTTAAAAGAGATAACTTAATCTCTGTGTAATTAAATTATATAAAATCTTATTGCAGCTTAATTACTTGGCGTACTCAACAACTCGAGATTCTCTTATAACACTTACTCTTATCTGGCCCGGATAAGCTAATTCCGTTTCAATTTGATCGGCAATGTCCTTAGCCAACAACTCCATATGCGCATCGTCAATCTTTTCAGGAGAAACCATAACTCTGATTTCCCTTCCGGCCTGAACGGCATATGATTCAACAACTTCTTCATGAGAATTGGAAATCTCTTCCAACCTCTTAAGTCTGTTAATGTATACATCTATATCTTCACGTCTTGCCCCCGGTCTTGCCGCTGATATCATGTCTGCGCATTCCACAAGCAATGATATCATATTGTCAGGCTCAACATCTCCGTGATGAGATTCAATGGCATTAATAACAACCGGTGATTCCTTATACTTTCTGCATATTTCAGCACCGAGCTGCACATGCGTGCCCTCCATCTCAAAATCCAGAGCCTTACCTATGTCATGCAATAATCCGGCCTTTCTTGCCAATGCCACGTCTTCTCCGACTTCGGCGGCAAGAAGCCCCGACAGAATAGATACTTCAACGGAATGCTTAAGCGCATTTTGCCCAAAACTGTATCTGTATTGCAATCTTCCGATAAGTTTGACGATTGCCGGATGAACACCGTGAACACCGAGATCCATAAGTGTTGTCTCACCGATGGTTTTAATCTTGTCATCGAGTTCTTTTGTCGATTTTTCAAGCATTTCCTCAATACGTGTCGGATGTATTCTTCCGTCGACAATAAGCTTTTCAAGAGTAATTCTCGCAATTTCCCTTCTTATCGGATTAAAACAAGACAGAACAACAGCTTCCGGTGTATCGTCTACTATAAGTTCAACGCCTGTCATTTTCTCGAATGTACGAATATTGCGACCTTCACGGCCTATAATACGCCCCTTCATTTCTTCATTAGGAAGTTCCACAACAGATATCATAGCTTCCGACACATGATCAATATCGCATCGTGAGATAGCGTTGACTATAATGTCTTTGACTTTCTTTTCCGCGTCATCAGCGGCATTTTTTTGTATTGCCTTTACTAATTTTGCGGCATCTTCCGTTGCGTCTTTTTCCGCTTTTTCAAGAATATAAGTTCTTGCCTCTTCTTTGGTCAGACCACCTATGTTCTCAAGTTCTTTTTCCTGTTGAATCTTGATATTTTCGGCTTCGGCGTATAATTCGTCTATTTCCTTTTTCCTGTTTTCAACCGATTGCTCTTCAACCTTTAAAACATCGTATCTTTTATCTAAAGTTTCTTCTTTGGCAATTATTCGTTTCTCATACTGAGCAACTTCGCTGCGGCGTTCTCTGTATTCGCTTTCAAGCTCATTTTTTAACTGCAGCGCGCTCTCTTTAGCTTCAATCTCTGCTTCTTTTCTGAAATTTTCGGCTTCTTTTCTAGCTGAATCCATAATTTCTTCAGCTTTGTCTTTTGCATTGCCGATGGTAGCATTATTAGACTTCTCTATTGATTTGGAGGTAATCAGCCAAGTAATGAATGCAACAATTACTGCCGTAATAGCAACTGACAAAATAACTGCTAACATCATATTCCTCCCGTATTAAAATGTAATATAATCATAGTACATCCATAATATACTACCACTTAAGTATATTATATGCAAACGACAAATGAAGCCGATGTCAATAATCAGGCTCTTCATCAAAGAAATCCGAAATACAGTTATTAATCACGTCAAACGAAAAACCTTTTCTGTATAAAAACTGCTTTGCTTTTTGTACGGAAGAAAAATCATTCTCACTTCCGTTGTATTTTTTCGATAGTAATTTCATACAGAGATTGTATTCATGATTACTGTCCGCAAGACATTCGTTTTCAATGAGTCTGTCTGCCAATTCCTCATTTATTCCCTTTACTGATAATTCTCTTTTAATAATACTCACCGGTTTGGTTTGAGAATAATATGATATATAACTTTCGGCAAATTTTTCATCATTAAGAAGCCTTTCCTTTATCAACTTTTTCGTTACTGCATCCGATATTAACTCGGGATAGCCGTCTTTGGATAATTTTTGCTTCATTTCATATACGCTTACGGACTTTCTGATAATTGTATTGAGAGCTCTTTTATAACATCTCGGTTCCAATATATCTTTATATATATGTTCCATTAATTCTTCGGTTATCTCTTTGTCTACAGATATATCAAATTCGGATATTTCGGAATCAAAAAGCGTAAAAGAGTCTTCATAATTAATGTAAACAACGGAAGAGCGGGATTTCCCGCTCTTCTTTTTTATATCTGTAACTATGTAATTCATAATATTTTAAAATGAAATATATGACGGATATTCATATATTATTCACTGTCGGAATCGTCTTCGACTTCACCCTCGTTTTCAGAATTATTTACGGCATATTTAAACCCGGAATTAGGATCGGACTGTATCTTTTCTATAACCTTGTTTGATATTTCTTCAAATATGTCCGGATTATCTTTTAAGTACTTCTTTACGTTTTCGCGTCCCTGTCCTATCTTCTCTCCGTTATATGCAAACCAGGCTCCGCTCTTCTGTATAATATCCTTCTCCGTGGCAAGATCAAGCACGTCGCCTTCTCTTGATATTCCCGTTCCGAACATAATGTCAAACGCAACTTCTTTAAAAGGAGGCGCAACCTTGTTTTTTACAATTTTAACAACAACGTGATTGCCGACAACTTCTCCGCCCTGTTTGAGTATTTCTTTCTTTCTTATATCCATTCTTACGGATGAATAAAACTTAAGTGCTCTTCCTCCGGCTGTCGTCTCAGGATTTCCGAATACAACTCCGACTTTCTCTCTGAGCTGATTGATAAATACCACGGCGCATTTGCTCTTACTTACAACAGGAGTAAGTTTTCTCAACGCCTGTGACATAAGTCTGGCCTGAACAGCCATATGGGCATCTCCCATTTCACCGTCAATCTCCTGTTTAGGTACAAGCGCCGCAACGGAATCTATAACAAGAATGTCAATGGCTCCGGATCTGACCATTGTTTCGGCGATTTCCAATGCCTGCTCGCCGCTATCCGGCTGAGAAACATAAAGATTATCGATGTCTACTCCTATATTTCGGGCATATACGGGATCTAATGCGTGTTCCGCATCTATAAAAGCTGCAATACCCCCGCCTTTTTGCGCTTCGGCTATCATGTGGAGCGCAAGCGTGGTCTTACCGCTTGATTCCGGTCCGTAAACTTCTATAATTCTTCCTCTCGGTATTCCTCCCACTCCGAGAGCTATGTCAAGGCTTAAACATCCTGTTGAAATTGTACTTATATCAAGCCCGCTGTAATTGCCGAGGCACATAATGGAACCCTTGCCGTAATCCTTTTCAATCTGTGAAATAGCGGCTTCAATGGCTTTTAACTTCTCTTCTCTTTTAGTTTCGTTATCCATATTATCTCCTAAAATTCTGTATTGTGTATGTGTAAACGAAGTATGCCGATATATAAAATCATCTTATAATATCCGATCTTTAATTATGATGATAACATATAAATCGTTATCATAAAGTTTTTGTTCTGCTCATGATATAACAAAACACCTGTTTTGTCAAACAGGTGTTTTGTTTATTACTTTATGTCTTTTAGTACGTTTCTATTCTTGATTAGATAATCAATCAGCGATATTACGGTTAAAACCAACGCAATATACACTAATATTTGTGTTATCAGATAAATCGGGAACCACGAAAAATCAAATATCAGCAGTATTGTGGCAGCCATCTGAAATACGGTTTTTATCTTGCCCCAAAAGCTTGCGGCAATAACCGTCCCGTTGTCTGCAGCAACCAGTCTGAATCCGCTTATAATAAATTCTCTTCCGATAATTACAATAACTATCCATGCCTCTATTCTTCCGAGGGCCACAAGCGCAATAAGCGCCGAATCCACAAGAAGCTTATCCGCAAGCGGATCCATAAACTTGCCGAAATTAGTTATCATATTATATTTTCTTGCGATATATCCGTCTAACATATCCGTTGCGCTTGCCGCAATAAATATAACCGCCGCAACAATATTGGCCCAATACCCGAACTGTCCCAGTAAAAATATTAAAAATACCGGAACCAATATTATTCTGAATATTGTTAATTTGTTAGGTAAATTCATATAATCTCCGTTTAGTCAACCTGTACTGTTTTTGCAATCAGGTCATATTCCGAATAATCGGTAATAACCACATCCAAAAATGTACCTGACATAAGTTCTCTCGAATCATTTTCATTTAATGTTACAAATACATTTCCGTCAACGTTAGGAGCATCTCTGTATGATCTTGCAACATACACATCGTCTTCGGGCAGGTATCCGTCTATAATGACTTTCATTCTCTGACCGACAAAACTCTTGTTTATCTTTTTTGATACTTCCTGCTGTAATGCCATAAGTACATCTCTTCTCTGTTCTTTGACTTCCTGAGGAACTTTTTGTGAGAACTTGGCCGCCGGCGTACCTTCTTCTTCCGAATATGTAAATATTCCCAATCGGTCTATATATTGTTCCGTAACAAACTCTTTTAATACGGCGAAGTCATATTCGGTTTCTCCGGGGAACCCTGTAATAAGAGTTGTTCTTATACAAATATCCGGCATGGCATTTCTTAATTTTTTAATGACCTTATGCACCTTACTTTCAGTCATATTTCTTCCCATCATGTGAAGAATACTGTCAGATACATGCTGAACAGGCATATCAATATAGCGGCATACCTTAGGCTCGGTTCTCATAACGTCTATCAGTTCATTGTCAATTTCTTCCGGATAGCAATACAGAAGTCTTATCCATTCTATTCCGTCAATCTTGGCAAGCTTTGATATTAATTCAGCAAGTCTCTTCTTGCCTTTTCCTCGTCCTTTATGGAGATCGACTCCGTACATGGTAACTTCCTGACCTACAAGTATAAGTTCTTTAACACCTGCCTCAGCCAAATCCTCGGCCTGTTTAATGAGATATTCCATCGGGTAACTTCTGTAGTTGCCTCGCACTTTCGGTATGATGCAATATGTACAATGCTTGTCGCATCCTTCGGATATTTTTAAATATTCATAGTATCCTCCGGTTGAACTTACTCTCTTCTCTTCTATCATCGGAAGTCTGTCGATGTCGTCAAACACTTTAGTCTCCTGACCTTTAAGCGCCGAATCGATGGCTTCCGCTATTTTATCCGTTGACGTAGTCCCTATAATAGCGTCTATCTCGGGAATCTCCTGCAATATTTCGTCTTTGTATCTTGTGGCAAGGCAACCTGCGACTATCAGCGCCTTACAGTTGTCTTCTTTATATTTGGCATATTCGAGAATAGTTTCGATACTCTCTTCCTTTGCATCGCCGATAAAGCAACAGGTGTTAATAACTATAACGTCTGCCTGAGTTTCATCGTCTGTTATCGTATGACCGTCCCTAAGCAGTAATGCAAGCATTTGCTCACTGTCAACCAAATTTTTGTCACACCCAAGTGACACAAATAATATTTTCATCAGTCCCTCTTTACTTGGATAAATCTCTTATTTCAGCTTCAACTTTTTCAAGCATTTCCCTGTACTTGGCAAGCTTTGCTTTCTCTTCGTTAACCTTAGCTTCAGGTGCTTTTGAAATAAACTTATCGTTACTCAGCATCCCTTCGCATCTTTTAATTTCTCCCTTGAGCTTATCCACCTCTTTACCGAGTCTTTCCAATTCTTCTTTAATGTCAACGAGCTCCGCAAGAGGTATGTATATTCCTGCTCCCTCAATAACGGCAGAGCATGAATCCGCCGGAACATTGTCCTTTGAATTTGTTAAATATACTTCTCCCGCCTTTGATAATGAAGCAAAGAAGTCCTTTCCGTTGTTAAACGCAGTCACAACATCGTCATTATCCGAAACAATATATACGGGAACCTGTTTTGAAGGCTTAACATCCTTTTCCGCACGAATGTTTCTGATTGCTTTTACGGCTTCTTTAATAATTTCTATATCATGTTCTTCCTTTGCATATACATTATTTTCCGTATATGAAGGCCATTTTGAAATAACGATTGTTTCTTCGGCATTTTGAATGTTACAGAATATTTCTTCCGTAATAAACGGCATAAACGGATGAAGTAATTTTAAAATATCCGTCATAACCTTCTTTAACGTCCATACGGCTGCAGCCCTTGTTTCATTTTCTTTATCGTAAAGACGGGGCTTCACCATTTCCACATACCAATCGCAGAATTCATCCCATGCAAATGAAACTATATTGTCATATGCAATTCCCAGATTAAATTTTTCAAGATTGTTGGTAGTATCCTTAACCAGCTTATTGGCTCTTGAAATAATCCATTTATCGGCATCGGTAAGGTTTTCCGGTTTCTCCGAATGTGCATCTGCAGCACCGTCTTCATCGTTCATCATGATAAATCTCGATGCATTCCAGATTTTATTGGCAAAGTTTCTTGCAGCTTCCACCTTCCCGTCATAGAATCTCATGTCATTGCCCGGCGTTGTGTTTGAAATAAGAGAACCTCTGAGCGCATCTGCTCCGTATTTTTCAACAACATCCAGCGGATCGATACCGTTTCCGAGAGATTTACTCATTTTTCGTCCCTGAGCATCTCTTACAAGTCCGTGGAACAGCACATCCTTAAAAGGTCTCTCACCCATATGCTCGTATCCGGAGAATATCATTCTGATAACCCAGAAGAAAATAATATCATATCCCGTTACAAGCACATCCGTAGGATAAAAATATTCCAATTCCTTTGTTTTTTCAGGCCATCCGAGAGTCGAGAAAGGCCACAGTGCAGACGAGAACCAGGTATCGAGAGTATCTTCGTCCTGAGTCACTTTTCCGCCGCATTTAGGGCATTTGCAAAGTTTTTCTTCAGATACGGTTATTTCCCCGCAATCCTCACAATAAAACGCCGGAATCTGATGTCCCCACCATAACTGTCTTGAGATACACCAGTCCTTTATGTTGTCTGTCCAATGATAAAATGTCTTATCCATGTTAGACGGAATAAGTCTGATATCTCCGTTCTTTATTGCATTTGCTGCCGGTTTTATAAGATCTTCCATCTTAACAAACCATTGTTTTTTAACCATAGGCTCAATGGTTGTTCCGCATCTGTCATGAGTACCTACACTGTGGTTATGACTTTCGATTTTAACCATAAGTCCGAGAGATTCCAGGTCTTTTATGATTTCTTTTCTGGCCTCATATCTGTCCATGCCCGCATATTTGCCGCATTTATCATTCATTGTGGCATCATCGTTCATAATATTTATCTGCGGAAGATTATGTCTTTCTCCCACGGCAAAGTCATTAGGGTCATGCGCCGGAGTAATCTTAACAACACCGGTACCGAATTCCATATCAACATACTCATCCTCAATAACAGGTATAAGTCTGTCTGTCAAAGGTAATTTAACAAACTTCCCCACCAAATCTTTATATCTGTCATCTTTCGGATTAACCGCAATTGCCGTATCACCAAGCATAGTCTCGGGTCTTGTGGTTGCAATTTCAACCAATCTGTCCGTACCGTCGATAGGGTAATTAATATGATAAAACTTACCTTCACGATCCACATGCTCCACTTCGGCATCGGAGATCGAAGTTTTGCAAACAGGACACCAGTTAACAATCTTGGAACCTCTGTAAATAAGCCCCTTATTGTACATATTTACAAATGCTTTTCTAACCGCTGCCGAGCAGCCTTCATCCATTGTAAATCTCTCTCTGTCCCAATCGCAGGATGCGCCTATTTGCTTAAGCTGATGAGTAATGGTTCCGCCGTATTCTTCTTTCCATTTCCAGGTTCTCTCTAAGAAGGCTTCTCTTCCTATTTCTTTTTTGTCTATGCCCTCTGCTCTTAACGCATCCGTAACTTTAACTTCCGTTGAAATACTTGCATGGTCGGTTCCCGGAATCCAAAGAGCTTCATATCCCTGCATTCTCTTGAATCTTATCAGTATGTCCTGCATTGTATTGTCAAGAGCATGTCCCATATGTAATCTGCCCGTAACGTTAGGCGGCGGCATAACTATCGTAAACGGTTTTTTATCATTGTTAACGCTTGCATGAAAATACTTATTATCAAGCCATTTTTTATATAATCTGCCCTCTATATCCGGCGAGTATGTTTTATCCAAAATGTATTACCTCTCTGTTATATTTAAGTAAAAATTACAAATTGTTTTAATTATAAAATAATGAGATAAAAAAATCAAAAACACAGGGATTGTATATAACCCCTGTGCAGTAAATTATGCAGTTAAGAAATCTGCGATTGCATTTAAAGCATCATCCGCATCATTTCCTTCAACTTTTATGTTCACTTCCATGCCGTCTTTAAGGCCTAAAGCCATCACGCCGAGAAGTGATTTGGCATTGATACTCTTATTTCCGCTTTCAATATTTATATGTGAATCATACTTGCATGCCGTCTGAACAAGCTGTGATATGGGATTCTTATATTCTCCCATTCCTGAAACTAAAACTGTCTTATCCATAATCCCTCCAAAAATTCTGAACATTATAATTAAAACCGACTTACATTACCAAAGGAATAACTTACAATGTTCAAAACTTTATTATTGTTTTTAACAATTACATACCCATAAATGTCAATATAACTTTAATATATACAAGAGATTTTGAATAATGTCAAATACGTTACATTGTAATACATCCGTTTTTATAACTGTATTCATATACATGGTCGGAAAGAATATCTTCTCTTTCAAGGTCCGTTTCATTAACTTCGCGAACCATCCTGCTTAGTTCTTCAGAAGTTATGTTATCTGCTTTCGGTATAATAAGGACCTCATGAACGGAAGACGGAATTATGTATAAATCAGACTCTATCTCACTGCTGACTTTCTTCAGAAGATCTTTATATAATATGCACGCCGCTCCGTTAAAATTCGCTTCATTGGTCAATACATATATTTGTTTATCATCATCCGAAGGTATTGTTTCACCGTGTTCTCTGAGAAGGGTTGCAAGGGGCTTTATTGAATATCTGAGAATGGACGCCGTATTATTTAATGCCTGTTTCTCCAATTCCTCATCCGTAATTCCCCACTTTCTGATATATGAATTGTTAATTGTGACGGTTGCCTTTTTACCCATAAATTCGTCAAAGACAACATAATATACTATTGCCAGATCCAAAAACCTTTTAAACGGAATATCTCTTAGATACTTTTTGTTACTGTTGTAATTTATTATTTTAAACGCTATCCTGTTTCTGATATTTTCAAATTTTTCAAATAACAGCGGATCAAAATGAATTGCATCCCTATGGGTGTAATACTCATGAAGAATCTGATTCATAATGTCATCCATACTGCAGCCGCCGCAATATTTGTCATAATAATAATTCAGATATATGGAAGGAGATACCTTGTAGTCCTTTTCTCTTATTATAAGTCCGTCCAATTCCGTATCATTATTCTTTACAACACGGTTGATTATAACTTCTCCCTCATCACCTGCCGCCTTAAGCGCACGAGTCCTTACTGTTTCGATAAAATCCCTGTAATTCATATTAATACTCCTTTGAAAAATGAAAAAATAAGCTGAACAGCTAAAATGAAAAATAAAACTTAAGATAAATTGAAATTAACAAATGTTCGCTTTTATGTCAATTAGGGATTTAATTTACTTTTCAATCACATCGTATTGTACAAATAATCTCTCAATCATATTCAGCATTTAACAATAATATACAATCAATAAAGTGTACTTCATATTATAGATTATATCTGCGCTTAAGGTATTTCCGAATTTATCGAAAAAACACCCCCGGTATCAGAAGGTTGTAACAGATTAATCATTAATTATCCAAATCTGTTGTAATCCTCCGATTGAATACCGAGGGTATCTTTTTTTCGGCCTGCGAGCCGTATTTAAAGTTAATTATTCCTTTTCCGCAAGCTTTTCAAGCGCTTTTGTAATAACTTTATAATTCTTCTTTGCCGACAAAATACTCATTTTTTCATTATAAGTATGCACATCAAGTATTTCCGGACCGATTGACACACAGTCCAGGCTGTGTCTCTTTGCCGTCAATATTCCGCATTCCAAACCTGCATGTATTGATTTAACAAGCGGTTTTGTACCGGTTATTTCTTCATATGAGTCCACGATAATATCTCTTATTTCAGATTCTTCCCTGTACTCCCAAGCCTGATAATCATTGTATAAATATGTCTTTAAATGATGTTTCTTTGCAATCTTTTTCATATCGGCAACAAGATTTTTCTTCTTTTCATCGGAATTACTTCTTACCAGGTATGAAGCGGAGGCTGAAGTTTCATTTACACGCATAATACCTAAGTTAAGAGAAGTCTCCGGAAGGTTCTCCAATTGTTCTGAAATGCTTATAACGCCGTTAGGCAACTCACATATGCAATGAATAAATCTTGCCGTAGCCTGCACCGTATATGCTCTCTTTACATGAACTCCGCCGTAGTTGAACGATATTTGCATATCCGGATCCGTTTCTTCATATTGTAAGATATATTTATCGGCTATTGATAACAGCTTTTCTTTTAAAGAGTCAACTCCTCCCAGAGAATCCTTTATGCTTTCAGGTATGATTAAACTTGTATTTCCGTCAGTGGCAATTGCATTATCCTGCTCTCCGGAATGAATACTTATAATATGCGGTTTAAAATCGGCATCTATAATGTCATTTATTATTTTCGCTGTAATAATTGCGGCATTCGCTCTGCCCTTGTCAATTTCCATTCCGGAATGACCGCCCGTCAAACCGCTCACGGTAAAAGAAATTATATCTCCTTTAACATGTTCCATTTCACTTTCTGCCGCTGCTTTAACATCTATACCTCCGGCACAGCTTACATATACAATGCCGTCTTCTTCGGAATCCATGTTAATAAGTCTTTTACCCCTTAACAGCGACATGTCAAGATCTTTTGCTCCAAGCATCCCTGTTTCTTCATCCACCGTAAAAAGAGCCTCTATCGGAGGATGTGAAAGTTTATCATTATCAAGGATACTAAGCATATAACTGACTGCTATTCCGTCATCGGCTCCAAGGCTTGTACCCTTGGCTTTAATCCAGTCTCCGTCAACGGACAAAGTCACTCCGTCAACCTCCGGATTCGTATCCGAGTCCTTCGTCTTTACTACAACCATATCCATATGTCCCTGCAGTATTACAGGAGCATTTGATTTTGAGTCCGCGCTTTTATCCTTATATATAACAATATTTCCAATCTCATCACATGCATAATTAAGATTTTTTCTTTCCGCAAAGTTAATGAGATACTTCTGTATTTGTTCCGTATTACCCGAACCTCTCGGAATACTGCTTATCTCCTTAAAGAATCTGAAATAGCTTTCTCCCTTTAAATACTCTGTCTCCAACATGTCTACCCTCCGTAAAATTACAATGTTATTATAATCAATATACTTTTGATTAATAATTTGAAAAAATGAGTCATTTGGACTTTACTTAATTAATTCTGTAACAGTATTATACAATAACTCAATTATTATACAGGATAAATTTTTATAAAATAATTTATCCTGTGCGGTTATGTCATAACGCTCCGGTAATAAAATACAATAAATATTAATTAACTATTGACACCTGGCGATTCATTATAATAGAATTACAAAGTATGTTTAACGAATAAAAGATTATTACAATAAGTAATATGGGAGGAATTAAAAGTGGCAAATATTAAGTCATCAAAGAAGAGAATTTTAACTAATAACGCAAGAGCTGAAAGAAATAAAGCTTTCAAGAGCGAAGTTAAGACAGCTGTTAAAAAGGTGCTCGCTGCTGTTGAAGCTAACGATAAGGAAACAGCAAACGCTGCATTAGTTCATGCTACAAGCCTCATTCAGAAAGGTGCTTCTAAGCATATCTTCCACAAAAATACGGCTGC
>NZ_BAAHYP010000015.1:0-28877 GCF_054657495.1 Howardella ureilytica
TTGGATGCGGACGGAAATGCTGTTTCCGATGAAGAGAGCGGCAGCGGAGACATAAATGACGTAATGTACAAAGAAGCAAGAAATATATCGGGATATATCCCGGATTACGGCTCCAAGAACATTACTTTAACAAACGCCGACGGAACCAATATATTGGAATTTGTATATCACAGAATACCGGACGACGTAGGGGGAGAGACATCTGATAATACACCGGAGTCCGATATTAAACTCAGTGATTCAAAGTCCTCAAACAGCTCAAATATTTCAAATACCGACTCACCGAAAACCGGCGATAATACGATGAATGCGCCGTATGTATCATTGATTATCGGATCAGGAGCTGCGGCCGGAATTGCGTTATTTATACATTTAAAGAGAAAAAAGACCGAAAAATAATATCTATTGATTAAAGACTGATAAGAACATTATTTAATAACTAATCAGGAATCATAAAAAAACACCTGACGGAAAAATTCCGTCAGGTGTTTTAATGTCCGAATTATTCAGCAGGATTAGGAGCTGCAACAGGACAAACAGAAGCGCAGGCACCGCAATCGATGCAGATATCAGGATCGATTACATGAATGCTTTCACCTTCTGTAATAGCGTCTACAGGACATCCTGCAACACATGCACCACAGTTAACACAGCTATCATTAATTACATATGCCATAGTAAAATACCCCCAATGTCATACAAATATTTATTTCTTACTTGAAATTCATTATATCAAGTAAGAAAAATAATGCAATAAGTTGTCAAATGCTAACTTTTAAAAATTTTAATTAAATTTTTTTTGATTAAAAAACAAAACGGTCATGTAATATATTTATATGTATATGAAAATAAGAGTATAAATATCATCATTGTTTTGATATATTAATCTAAAACAATACTCTGAAAATATTAATTTTAAATGGGCAAAAGTCCCGCACACTACGGTCAAATTATGGAAAAAATAATAAGAGAAGCGCTTTTGGGATTGGCGGATGAAAAGAATGCAGCGAACACGGACGGACTTATAACCACGGAGCATAAACCGGTGTTGGGGGTAAGACTGCCCGTATTGAGAAATTATGCACAGAATATAATAAAGATAAGAAGATATAATGAATATCTCAATGACGAAGCAACAGACGAGTATCTTGAAGAGACACTGCTGAGAGGTCTTATTATAGGTTACGGCACGGTAAGGGAAAAGGAAGATATAGTAACGGCATTGGAGCTGTTGGATGAATATCTTCCGCTTATAGATAACTGGTTGATTTGTGATACGTTTTGCAATACATTTAAGATTGCGGGTTTTCCGGAATACAGGGAAGAAGTACTTAACCATATTATATTTTTTTTAAAATTCGGTTCCGAATTTGCCGAGAGGACCGCATTTATAATCTTTCTTAATCATTTGCTTAAATATGACTCAAAAGGCAACCGGTTAAGCAGATTAAAGAGTGTGACTCTTAAGGATATTGAATATACGGACAGGGAAAGCGCAATGTTGGATAAATTTCTTCCGTTTGCGCTTAAAAGTTTGGAGGGCAGGTTCTATTCTCAGATGGGAGCGGCATGGTTTTTGGCCGAAGCATTTAATGTATATCCGGATAAGATATGGAAACTGCTTCAATCCCGTAAAAACATGGGATTGGATAATAAAACATATTTACTGACTCTCAGAAAGATTACGGAGTCGAAGATACCCTGCAATGAAGTAAAGGAAATGATTAAACAGCTTAAAATGTCAGAGGCGGATAATGAGAAACAATAAAAGAGGGATGATACTCGCAGTAGATATAGGCAATTCAAATATTGTTATCGGTTGTATGAACAACGATAAAATATTTTTTAAAGAGAATATTGAAACAAGTATAAGAAAAACAAAGTTAGAATATGCAATTATATTAAAGACGTTATTTGAACTTAACGAAATAAGTCCGGAAGAAGCGGACGGAGCAATAATATCAAGCGTTGTGCCGCCTTTGACCAATGTAATAAAGAGCGCCATAATGATGACTGCGGATATAGATCCGATTGTAATAGGTCCGGGAATAAAAAGCGGAATAGCAATAAATATGGACGATCCAAGGACCGTGGGAAGCGATCTTATTGCAACTGCGGCCGGAGCGGCAGACGAATACGGTGCACCGGTTATTATAATTGATATAGGAACCGCCACAACCATAACAACTGTTAATGAATCCAAAGCATATATAGGCGGAGTGATTATGCCGGGAGTTCAGGTATCGGTGGATTCTCTGGCCTCAAGGACTGCTCAGTTACCGAGAATCAGCATAGATGCTCCGGGCAGAATAATAGGCAGGAATACAATAGAGAGTATGCAAAGCGGTATTATATACGGCAACGCTTCATGTATTGACGGTATGATAGAAAGATTTACCGAAGAGATGGGGCTTGACGAGCCGATAAAGGTGGTTGCAACGGGAGGCATGTCAAATATTATTGTTCCGCACTGCAAGAAGGACATAATCATAGATCAGGATTTACTTCTTAAGGGTTTGAGAATTATATATAATAAAAACATTTAACGAAAAAGAGTCTTTTAAACGTATGGGTTAATGAAGAAGGATAAATATCCTAATCATATAAATACGTTTAAAGGACTCTTTTAATATTTATACAACAGTAAAGTGTTTAATCCTGCAATGCCATGATAACGGAAGTCCTGCATATGCCGGAGTCGAATGAAAGCTCGAAAATACCGCCGTTTTCGTTAACAATTTCTTTAACGGAATCAATACCTATGCCAAGCCCTGCGTGTTTGGTAGATATGAGACTACCGTTCGAATCAGTGTCCGGCTTGTTGACATATGAATTGTCAACATTTAGGAATAACATATTTGATTTTGTCTTCATATGTATATTGATAAATGGCTTGTTGCTCTCATCACCGGTTTGCTTTAATGCGTCGGAACATGCATCCGTAGAATTCTCCAATATGTTACCCAGCATAATGGACAGCTTCTCCGAAGGGATATTCAGAAAATCAGGTACATCTATTACGGCATCAAAATCTATATTATTATATTCCGCAATATAGCTGTAATATGAAATGATTGAGTTGACGGTGTAATTCGTTGTATATATAACGGATTTTTCGCTGTCAAAACGATGGGCGTATTTCTCAAGATAAGCCTTTAATTCATCCAGTTTACCGTCTTCAAGATATGCGGACATAATTATGGCCTGGTGTCTCAGATTATGCTTTGCCCGTCTGGCGTCCATTATCTTTGCTTCAATGTTCTTATATTGTAACTGTTGAAGTTTATATGTGTTGGCTTCTTCTTTAAGAACGGAAATCTTGGTTTGAGTAATCATGAAGTTTGCGACTATGTGGTAAACCAGGATTGCTCCGAGGTTTATTGCAAGCAAAAACAAAACATTTATGGGATTTATGGCAATTTCCGTAGGCGTGAGCGGAACAAGGTACAATAAATAGTACCATGTAACATGAAATGTGCCCGGAATTAACCAGATATACTTCCATGAAGCTTTGTATTTTTTATCCTGTATAATAGGCGTGAAATTTTTCCTGGCATATATAAACATCGGTATGAGTATTATAAAGTCAACTATTATATTACACAGCGAAAAAGTCCATCTGTTTCTTTGCATGGCATATGCCGGAAATAACATGTTTTCAAGACATTTGCCGGACATAACCGTGAGATTGCCTATATTGGAATATGCCAGCAGTACAAACAGAATTTTGCCGGGATGGGCCTTTACGGCAATTATATAAAACAAAAAATATATTATATATCCCACAGTAGTAACAACGGCTGTTAAGCCGCCGCTGTTAAATGTTGCGGTAAATCCCATTATGACCTGAATGACCGACAGTCCGGAAAAAAGCAATATTGTTTTGGCTTTTCCGAAACGAAACATATTTTTAAAATGGTAAAGTGAAAGCAGCGCAAAGGGAAGAAAATTAACCATTGAGTAGATTATGACTTCAAAAATACGTAAAGTATTCATCAATAATGCACCTCTTTTTTCATTTGTTCAAAGCAGAATCTCATGTATGCTTCCTTTGCCTCCTTTGTTTTTCGTACGGCAATGGGAACTCTCGTTTTATCACTCATTATGAATACATTATTTTCCATATCGGATACTTCGAAAAAATTAATCAGACATCCCGTTATGGGAGAATATATGTATTCATAATTTTCAAGCAGTGATGCGGCTTCCGAAAAAGACATCCTAACCTGTATGGTATTATTGTTTTTCATAAAGAAGGTTACTATATGATTATTGTAATCCGTGTGTATTAAATTGTTCGGAAGGATTAATGTTCCGTTGGGAAGGTAAACATGTGAATATTCTTTGAGCCTGTCTATGTGAAGTGCATCAAACATATCTGATATGTTTTTTTGAGTTGCCGGTTTTTTAAGATACCAATTGACTTTCGCATGATAGCTTTCGGTTGCGAATTCGTTGCTTGAAGACAATAGGACAATAATTACATCATTGTCTGACTCTCTTATTTTTTGAGCTATGTCTATACCGTTGTTATCGTCAATGAAAATATCGAGAATGATAATATCGTACTTGCCGTGACAGAATTTCGAAAGAAAATCGTGAGAATCTTTAAACACATCTATGGAATTTATATTAAGAAATCTTTTTTCCGCTTCGTTAGTTATAAGTTTTTTTGTATTAATTAAATCAAAATCATTATCGTCTACTATTGCAATATTCATAATATGTTCCTCAGTTTTTCAACTATAGTACCACTGTATTAGTTTACAATACTGATTATAACTTAATTGTCGAAAAAAATGACGATTAAGTTTGTTAATATGTACAAAATATATAAAATATTAAAAGTAAATAAAGAATTTATTTGTTTAATGTTAGATGGGAGAAATAATATGTTAAAGAAAAAGATTTTTGGTATTGCGGCTGCGGGAATTCTTGCTGCTTCTACATTTGCTGCATGCGGTAACGGCGGTTCAAAAACTGAGGAGACTACAGCTGCCGAAACAACAACGGCTGCAGAGTCCGGAAGCACTGATACACAGCAGACCGCAACCTTTGATATTACAAAGGTTACTGCCGCAGATATAGTTGAAAACGGTACTGTAGGCGGTACAAGCCCTGTTGACGGAAGCAAGATTATGTATTCAAAAGTTGTTCAGAACGGACAGCCATATGAAGTAATTATCGGTTCAAACGCAAATGGAGAAATTAATCAGCTTTTGGTTCTTGAGAATGCAACAAGCGAACCATCCACAAATCCTCAGGGAGTTCCTGTTACAACAATAAAGGGAACAGACATTTATACAAAGCAGGAGTTTAAATTCGGATTGGCTAACGATAACGGCAAGATTACTATTGTAACACCTGCATCCGAGAACAATACATATGAAGGTTCAATTATAACGGACGCTAACGAAATAGCCGGCGATATTGCTAAGGCTGCACCTCTTGCAGGAGCTCAGCAGTAATCGTTTACAGTCTTACAGCCTTGTAATTATTAAATTGAGAGTAAGATAATGATCAAATAATATAACCTGCTTCGAATAAAACCCTATAAAATAACCTATTTGAAAAAAAGTCAACCAAGTGCATACCGGGTTGACTTTTTTTATTCCTGAAAATTCAAACAGGCGTTTATGGGGGAATATGCATTATAATAAACTGCATTTTAAAGTATTGCTTTGGGGATATATTAAGAAAGGGGAAATATGAAAAAAAAGGGATTAGCCTTATTGGTTTCGTCCATATGCGCATTGTCGCTTGCGGCCTGCGGAAGCGGAAGCGGAAATGACGGTAATAAAACTTCGGGAGATACATGGTCAATATTTGTATATATGTGCGGTTCCGACCTTGAGAGTCAACACGGAATGGGTACTTTGGACTTACAGGAAATGATGTCGGTTGCCGACAATCCCAATGTAAATGTATATGTGGAAACAGGAGGAAGTTCAGTTTGGAACAGTGACGTACCAAATGACAAGCTTACCCGCTATAAAGTCGAAAACGGTTCTCTTCAGCAGCTTGAAGTATTGGATAACGCTTCGATGGGGGATGCGGAAACACTTAAGAGCTTTATGGATTGGGGAAAAGACAATTACGGTTCCGATAAAAACATGCTTGTTATGTGGGATCACGGAACAGGCGTAGACGGATTGTGCGTCGATGAAAATTACGGCGGAGATTTGTTATCACTTGAGGAATTAAAAACGGTTATGGACTCAAGAGATTACGGATACGAGGTTATCGGATTTGACTGCTGCCTTATGGCAAACATAGAAACTCTCAATATAGTAAAAAACGACGCTAAATATATTGTTGCTTCTGAAGAGACGGAACCCGGAGGCGGATGGTCATATGATAAATTTATAAGCAATATTGCGGCAAATCCGGGTATGTCCGGAGCGGATGCGGGCAAGAGCATCTGCGATACATATTATGAGCAATGTCAAGAACAGGGTGTGGATTCAATGATAACATTATCGGTTGTGGACACAGGCAAGCTTGATAATGTTAACAACGCCCTGGGTGACTACATGGGATATGTTAACGGGTTTGTAAATAATGCCGAAGAGTACGGTAAATTTGTAAGAAGTGTCGGAAAGACTGAGAATTACGGAGGAATTTCCAGCGATGAGGAAGGATTTTTCAACCTTTTTGATATTGTGGGAATAGCGGAAAAAGCGGGAAATGTTCCTTCGGATAAGAAAGATAATCTTGTAAATGCCGTTTCCGATGCTGTCGTATACAGAATAAACGGATCGGGCAGAAAAGGATCTAACGGAATATCAATATTTTATCCATACGTATTTTCGGAAAGTGCCGAAAATACCGTCAATACATACGGATCCGTTGCCGATTCGGGCAATTACGGCGTTCTTTTGGAAAATATAAAGAATGAGAACAGTGCAAACACGGTTGCGGATGCGACAAAGTTAACCGTTGAAGAAGAACCGTTTGCGGATGAAGACGGATATTATAAAATGAAATTCTCCGAAGATTCTATCGAATTACTGGATGATGTCGTATTAAATATATATATTCCTCTCGAAGACAACACGATATGGATCGGTTCGGACAGACAGGCTGACTTTGATGAAAATACAGGTTATGTGACCGATAACTTTAACGGATTTCTTCCTATGTTAAACGGTGAATATATATCATATTATGTATATGATGCGGGAGAAGATTATATATTATATAACGTACCGGTAAAACTTAACGGAAAAGAAACTACTTTAAAACTCATGTGGGAAAAGAGTGATGATGACGGCGGAAAATATACCATATTGGGTACAAGAGACGATACTGTCAATGAAAAAGAAATTACTCCTCTTAAGGCGGGAGATAAATTAGTACCGTTATATTACGTATATGACGCCGAAGGAAATAACCCTCAGACCGTTGAAGGTGCGGAGATAACCTGTACGGGAGAGGATAAGGTAGAAGATGTTGATGTAACAAAAAACTCCGATTATTATATTTCATTCATGTATAAAGATATTTACGGCAACAGCAAAGAGAGCGGCTTGCTGCATGTGGAATATTAATAATAAAATAATTCTGATCGGATGATTTCGTTTATGCGTTAAATTGTGATATTCAATATATAAAAAACCTTCGATATTTGTGTAAAATGTGCAAATATCGAAGGTTTTTTATATACGCTGCCGTTAAAAATACGGAACCGGCTTGAAATAGGATACCGGTTGTGTATGTTAATAATATAAGTCATATTCAAATCAGTAATCATATAATATATGGTTTCCGATTATGGTATAGCTCGAGTAATTATTTGTTTTCCCGGTGTACATATGGAAGAAATGATAAGGAACATTTCGCCTTCCGCCAAGCACTTCCTTTGCCGCCTGTATACAGTCTGAATCGGCGAGTTTATTTGTAAGCGCGAGTTCAAAGCGACCGCTTGCCACGGGAGTAAATTGTCCTCTTTGATATATAACGCCGGATATGGTATTAGGGAAATATGAACTTGCAACTCTGTTCATCACAACGCTTCCGACCGCAACCTTTCCTTCGTAGGGTTCAACACCCGCCTCGACATATATTATTGCCGCCATCATATCCAGGTCTGATGCTGAATAGTCGTATGACGGGACGTTTGAACTGCCCGAAGAGTTTCCGGAATCCGATGAGACATTATCGGAATTGTCGGATGACTGACTGTTATTTTCGCTGTTCTGACGCTCTGCCTCTAAAGATGCAAGGTATGCCTGCCTTTCAGCTTCTTCTCTTGCCCGTTTTTCCTCTTCCAGTTTAACTTCATAATCCTTAGCCTGAGCCATCAGCTTGTTGAGAGAGTCTTCCGATATGCGAAGTTCCGCGGTTTTATCCGCAACCATGTTTTGAAGACTTTCGGCTTCGGCAACAGCCTCGTTTTTTAACTGATCGAGAGCCTTCATTTCTCTTGTTACCGTATCTCTTTTATCCGCGACTTCTTTTATTATACCGGCAAGCTTTGACAATTGATTTTTATCATAACTTACGATGCTTTGAACATACATGGTTCTGTTCAGAAAATCATCGAGATTCGATGATGAAAACAGTACATCATATACAGATTGCCTTTGATTTTCGTATGAATATTGAATTCTCAATTTCATTGCTTCATACATTTCTTTTTGCTGTTTTTCAAGATCGGAAATCTGACCGGATATATCGGCAATTTCATTTTGTTTATTGTTTATGTCGGAAGTCAGATTTTCGATTTTTTTACTTGAATTATCTATTTCGCTGCTGAGATTGCTTATATCGGAAGATATTCCGGATTGCTTTTCTCTCAATTCTTCAATCAGCTTATTGGTATTATTCAGACTTTCTTCAAGTGATTCGGAGAGGGTCTTTTTTGGAGCGTTGAATATACTCGAAACGGATATGCCGAAGGCTGCAATTATTATAGCCGTTAATTTTATGGATTTATATTTCAACTGTTCCCTCCTTGAATTTATTTATTTGATTTAATTACACATTTTAATATTGGAGTATTATAACATATTTTTATCAGCGCGCAAAAAGTCATGTTAATATCAGCCTGTATTTTGTCAAATGTAACAATCAGCAGAGTGTATTGCCGTAAACCGGAATAATATGAATGTATACGGGAAATATCAAACCGGCACGTTGATAAATGAATTAAAGCTTTTGGATAACGATAATCCGAGTAAGAAATTTTGTATACAGACGGATAAAGACTAAAAAAGGAACTTCGAAAATCGAAGTTCCTTTTTTATTAAAAAGATTTTAATTAATCTTCAACTTTATATTCAAATGCAGGGTAAGCATCTTCACCGTGCTGGTTGATATCAAGACCTGCAACTTCTTCTGAAGGATCAACACGAAGTCTTGTGAAGATTCTTGTGATAAGAAGAGAAATTGCCGTCATACCTGCTGAATAACCTGCAGCAATAGCTGTTGCAAGTATCTGTATACCGAACTGGTGAACACCGCCGAATACGAGACCGTCGCCGTAAGCAACAGTAGGGTTAACTGAAGCCTGGCAGAAAAGTGCAAGACCTATACAACCCGTGAAACCTGCCATACCGTGGCAGCCGAATACTGACATAGGATCGTCGATACCGCCCTTTGCGATAGCCTTTGTTGTAAAGTAGCAGATTGGGCTTACAACCGCTCCGATAATGAAAGCAGCCCATACAGGAACGAAACCGCAGGTAGGAGTAGCAGCCACAAGACCGCATACGAGACCTGAAGAAGCACCTACGATAGTAGGTTTTCCTGTAGTCGCAATGTCAATTATAGCCCAAGAGCAAAGAGCTGTTGCAGCCATAATGCATGTTGTTAAGAATGCATGAGCAGCCAATCCGTCGGCATGAAGGCTTGAACCCGCATTGAATCCGAGCCATCCGAACCAAAGAATGCTGGCACCGAGGAATACATAAGGCTTGTTGTGAGGCTCGAAAGACTTCTTACCGAATCCGTCACGTCTGCCCAACATAGCGGCAAGTACGAGACCTGACATACCTGTGGCAACCTCGATAGGGAAACCACCGGCAAAGTCAATTACTCCCATCTGCTGTAAGAAGCCGCCGCCCCATACCATATGTACAAGAGGGAAGTAAACCAATACAGACCAAATCATTGAGAATACGAACATTGCGCCCGCTCTCATTCTTCCTACACCGCCACCTGTTACAACGGCCGGTGTAATCATAGCAAACATCATCTGGAATATTACATATGTAATAACAGAAATAGATGATGATGTTCCGTCGATAGATTCGTAAGGACTTAATCCCATGAGGAAGAAGTTGTCAAATCCACCGATAAATGCATTAGCGCCGCCACCGTTTGAGAATGATAATGTGTAACCAAAAACAACCCAAAGCAATACGGAAAAGCCCATGATGCCGACACTTGCCATCATTGTGTCAATTACGTTCTTCTTGCGAGCAAGACCGCCGTAGAAAAACGCAAGACCTGGTGTCATAATGAAAACCAATGCTGCACAAATGAGCACGAATCCATTACCCGCAAAATCCATGTTTTTATCCTCCTTTTTTATTAAGGTGTGCCGCCTGAAAATATAAAAAATGTATAAACGGTAACCTGTAAACATTTAATAAATTTTAACAAATACAGATTAAATCGTCAATGCCAAATGCATTTCAGAGATTGTTTTTTAGGTTAAATATTGAATTTTGCGCTTATGAATTCTGTTTTACGGCTTTTTAGATTTTCGTTTTGATTTTTTGGATTTGCCCATTCCGAGGAATAAAAACAGAATCCCCATACCTATAACGATAACCGCTATAAGAATAAAAGCATGCATAAAATAATCTTCCGGGAGTATGTTAATAATCGGATCTTCTTCAGGGTAGAACAACCAGTAATCATTTCTAAAGGCAACTTTGTGAAATGAAGTAAACAGTGAATCAAAGTTTACGGCGGACCATATTCCCAGACAAACAGGAAGTGCAAGAGTTATTATTCCCGCAATTCTGAAAAAAATTGTGCTGTGTTTTTTCCTATAAATATATATACTCCACGGAATTGCAACGGCAGCCGTTGAAGGAAGAAGTATCTGGAAAATGACAAATATGTTTTTTACTTCTTCAAAGTGAATTTTCCCGGTTGCGGACATAGCCAGATCGGGAAAAGAAAGTTCACCACGATTAAAGATTGACATGTAATTTATAAGTGCGTTGTAGTTACGATATATTAAATCCGTCGAATAACCTGACTGCCCGGGA
The DNA here is from genome assembly GCF_054657495.1 of Howardella ureilytica. Lineage (NCBI taxonomy): Bacteria > Bacillati > Bacillota > Clostridia > Eubacteriales > Howardella > Howardella ureilytica. The sequence continues at coordinate 11,226 of NZ_BAAHYP010000015.1, forward strand.
ATATCCAATGCGTTTACGTCAAAATAATAGAGCGGCGTAAAAAACACCGTAAAAGTAACGGCTCCGCTTATTACCATAATTGTCAGAATAATCGGCAGAATTATGTTGTGTGCATATTTCATTTGTCAGCTCCTAAATACAGAATTTGGGTTATTATAGCACAATTATTTTATAAATATTTTACAATTTTACAAATGAATACAAAAACGTGAAATTATGGGCAAAATGCATAAATATGCATTTATTCTTGTGATAAAATATAAATATGTGATTTTGGGATGTGTATATCTGAATATTTGGGGAGGAAACAATATGAAAAGCTTAGACAGTAAAACGGGCGTAAGCGGTTTTTTCGGAAAGAGACTGTTTATTGCTCTTATTGCGGTATTGTTGTCTGTAATTTTGGGACTAACATCGGTGGCGGTAGTCACCGTAAGAGCAGAAGATAACAATGATACTTTGATTACATATGACAGCCCGGACAGTAAGGCATGGTCTAAGATAGAAATTTTGGACGAGTCCAGAGAAAATGTTGTAATGGATGTTTTAGCCAACAACAAGAATAAGCCTTATCTTGAACAGGGTAAAACATATTATCTCAGGGCTTATGTAAAAAAACCTAAAAATGCTACAAGATTCCATTTCCTTGTGGGCGATACAAAAGATAAGGGAATTACGGCGACATATAACGGCGTAAAGGTAGTATCACCTCCCGGAGGCGCAACAAATACGGGACCTATGGAATCCAATTCATTTGATTACTTTTACGAAAGAAAAGATCTTGATGATCCAAAATACGGGTATAACGAAACAAGTACTTCACCTGTCAATAAAAGAACTTTAAATGACGGATACTGGGAATACGGAATAAAAAGTTCAATAGCGACAAATGAAGAATATGAAGTCCTGATAGGATTCGAGATTGATCCGAGTGCATATAACAATGTGGATGTCATAGACGGAGCGATTCATCTGTATATGTCTGACGGAAATCATAATTATACCGATCAGATAAGCATCAATATTCCGGTTGAGAAGAATACTTCATCAACTTTTCCTACGGGTGAGGGAAGCTCTCAGATGACTCCCGGAGGAGTTTTCCAGAAAGGCGTTTCCATCTCGGCAAGTAACCTTTCATATATGTACGAAAAGATAGAATTCGACTTTGTGTACTCAAAGGAATTATCTTTTGAGGATTTCGGTTTTAATGATCAGTATGTAAAGTACAGTTATACCGGAGGAAAGATTACAATAGGCAATCAGGAGTCCGTACCGGGTTCATCTGACATGGTGAAAAGACATATAGTAGTTCACAATGGTCTGATGAATAATCTGATGTATTTAAATTATAAAGTGCGCTTTCCCAAGGACTCCGTAAAGATAGGAAGTACTTATGAGACGTATTTTTCAAACGGTACAATTAAATATTACAATAATGACATTACGGAAAGCATTCCGGGAGACGGAAAATATTCATATACAATAGTTGATCCTACGCTTGAAAAAATCTCATACCGTGCAACTGACAGAACGGTTTATAATGCGACTGAACAGACGGAAAATTACATGACTCAGTTTGGAAGCCTTGAGATAAGTAATGATCTCAGTAATGAATCTGTTAAAAACAAAGTGCTTGAAGTCAATTACAATAAGAATAAGGCGAATGCCGAAATATTGGCAATTACCGTTCCGGTCGGATCATACGGTCTGGAAGACAATAAAGAAAAAGATCAGATAATATATATAACCGGAACAGATGAAAACGGTAATAGTAAAACGGTTACTTTAAACGGAAGTGATCTAAGTTACAGAAATTATCTCTTTAACGGATGGCCGATATATTATTACAGAATTACGGCAAAGGATATAGGGCTTAAAAATATAACATATATGAAAACATATATGGGAAAAATATTACCTCTTTATCATACGACAACGTGGGACGCATATTGGTCTACAGGAGGAGCGAATGCCTGTGCGGCGTTTGGAAGATTCACAAGTGCAGATCCCGGAATTGTGGTAACCAATGAATATAAAATCTACAACGAACTGGCTGAAGACAGAGAGCTTCCTAAGGGAAACGTTACGATTCCCGTAACCGTAACGGGAACATCCGATAACAGAGTTGCGGCATCCGGAGGATACAGCATATACAGTATAGATAACAGAGGACGAGAGACATACATCGGAGATAAACCTTATATACCTGCCGGCGGCAAGGTAAAGGGAGTTATGGATATAACTCCGTACGGTACTATGTGGTTAGCTGAAACGGACGGTAAAACCAACAGTGACGGTGTTTATAAACCTGTTCAGTCGGCAAACGGAACGTCTGCTATAATTACCGATCCGGAGATGTATCTCATACTTCCTCAGGGTATAGATATATCAGACCTCAGTTTCTCTCTTAGTAAGAGTAACCAGTTTAATATGCACAATTCGGCCGACAGAGACGGAGCAAAGTCGTCGGATTTGAACTTCTCGATTGAGAGCGTTCCTAATACAAAAGACGATAAGAAAATATACAAAGTTACGTTTCCTAAAGATACGGTCATCGGATTGTATGATGCGGACGGTAACATCACAACATTAAGGGTTAATATCACACTGTCTACCGTAACGGGACTTCCTACAGATGGATACAGATGGAATGATCTCGTACAGATTAAGTCATCCATGGACACGACGGGAATGGTATATAACGACGCTAACAGCATTGGTGCGACCAATAACCTGAGACCTGACAAATACGGTATCAACGGCGGAAAATATTTGCTCGGAGTTACAAACGGATCTACTGAGAAAAAATTTAATATCCAGCAGTTAAGCGACATACAGGTTGAAGATTCCATAACCGTAACGAAGATCAACGGTGTTGACGTGTCGGATAATCACTGGTTCGTTTTGAATACGGTAGACGGAAAATACGATGAAAACAGTATTGCCCTCTTAGGTAAAAAGAGCGAAGGACAGTTGAAAATACAAATCCGTAATCAATCAGATTCCGCAAGCGGGGCGTATAAGACATTTATACCTATTCCGAAAGAGGGGACTTCCCTCGGAACGGCATTCCAGGAAAATAATTTCGGGTTTACCATGTCTTTGGACTCTGCTTATATTCCGGAAGGTTTTACGATTAAATATGTCAAATTGAATAAAACGGATGTGGGAACTGACGGTTCATTTAATACGGACGGTCAATATATCGAATTAAGCGATGATAATAAAGATCAGGCTAACGCCATACTGTTGGAATCCGATTCCGTACCCGGCAATGCCAATGTCAGTGCATTATTTAATTTCAAGATTGACGATGGTAAACCTGCGGATCTTAATGTGTTCAGAACAATACACAAGTACTACCCTCTGCAGAATGATTCTGTTGCGGAGAGGGAACACCTTGATAATTATGTTGCCATGAGAGTCGCTACCGCAAGACTTACGGGAACCGTATTTCACGATACCAATTCCAACGGAATAATGGATGACGGTGAGGAAGGAATTGAAGGAATTACAGTTGTCGTTGAAGATAAAGACGGAGGTAAGAGAACGGCAGTAACAGGTGCCGACGGAAGATATACATACGAAGCCGTAAGAGAAGATGATATTACGGTCGAATTCAAAGGAAGCAATTCTGATGAAAAAATTAAAAATTACAGATTTAACGTTAAGACTGAAGGACTCAATTATTCAAATGATAAGTTAAGTGCATCGAAAACCTATGAAAGTATAGGAGAAAATGAAGAACTTAACATACCTATGAATACATTTGTATCAATAAAATACGATGCAAATGCACCTGAGAACGTAAGCGTGACCGGTGATGTTCCTAAGACACAGGAAGCAGCGGAAAATGAATATATAAATGTAAAAGGAAAGCCTGACAACTTAACCGCAAGCGGATATATGTTTACAGGCTGGAATACAAAACCGGACGGAAGCGGAGACACATATCGTGCCAATTCTTCGCTTAGGGTATCCGGTGACATAATTAAAGACGGAACAATTACGCTTTACGCCATGTGGGAAGAAGCAGAATATAATCTGACATTTGATTATGCCGGCGGCACGCCATATAAAGATGAAAATATAGACTTAAATAATTTCAAAAACTTTAAAATTAAAATAAGTGACAGGGTTGACTCTGCATCATTGTCTGACTACAAATTAGACAATTATTTAAGTGATAAACTGGCCGGGATTTTGAAGACTAAGTCAGGACTTCCGGGAAACGGAAACAATTATTTATTCCCTATAAATGATTGGGGATACGGAAACACATATCTTCCTACAAAGCTCGGATATACATTCGGAGGCTGGGACTTCAACGGATCCGGCTCAAAAAGCTTATTGGGAGACACTACATTTAATAATGCGTTTTATGTGGGTAACCGACGCGGTCCCGTTACCGACGATATAACTTATCGCGCAATATGGAATGAAAAGAAAGACTATAAAATCACATTCGATCCAAACGGCGGAGAACTTAAGTCGGGTGATATCGTATATACAACGGAAAATAAATATACGAAAGGAAATATAAGATGGACGGAATCAGACCTCGCATCTGATTATGTACCGGTAAAGAATGGATATACATTCGCAGGCTGGTCATATGACGGCGAAGTAATAAACGGAAATACACAATACAGAGATCTTGCCGGTAATGATGACAGTTCTGATAAGGTAATTACACTTACGGCCGAATGGGTAGAGAAAAATGATTATACCGTTAAGTATTCCGTTCCGGGAATGAGCATACCGGATAAAACGGTATCATATACGTCAAAGGATATTTATCCTGAGCAGGCGATTAAATCAGAAAATGCAAATGAATATTTTGCGGGATGGACACTGAAAGCATCCGACGCATCGGAATCGGATATAATAGCTTCCGATACAACATTCAAAGACCTGGTTGAAGGTGATAATAACTACATAACACTTTATCCGGTCTTTAAGACAAAGGCCGACGGTCAGGTAACCGTTAATTACAATTCAAACGGAGGCACAAGTGCAGCGTCGACTGTTATTAACAGGGATGATCAAATTAAACTGCCAACCGTATCCAGAACAGGTTATACATTCGACCATTGGGAATATGAAGGCAGAAGAGTGGATGATAACACTGTATACTCAGGTATTGAAGGTAGTAAGGATGACATTACTCTGGACGCCGTATGGAAGGAAAATCACTATTCCGTAAAATATGTTGTATTCGGAGATGACGGAAACGAGTCTGAATCCAAGACGATTGATAATGTTCATTATGAGAGTACCGGATTTGACGAATACAAAGACGGTGACAAAGTTTGGAAACCTGAAAGAGCAGGTTATACATTTGACGGATGGGTATTGAACGGTACCAAAAAAATTGTAACGAATAATATGTCATACGGAAGTCTTGCCGGAGACGAAGGCACAGAACAGATAGTGCTGGCAGCCAAATTTACTCCGTTAAATTATACGGTTGAATTTGACAGAGAAAACGGAGAGGCATCATATATCGATCCTATAAAGAATCTTAAATACGGCGATGTTATTTCCATAAGTACAAAGCAGACAAAAACAGGATATGAACTGGAAAAATATCAGTATAAGAACTCTGACGGAACAATGACGGATATTAATTCCGGAGTTACAAAGATATCTGATCTCAAACCGGAGACACAGACATTGACACTCTATCCGGTATGGTCAATAAGAGGCGGATATACCGTTGCATATGACGTAAACGGAGGAAATGCCGATAAGGTGCCTGAGAGCAAGACAAACGTATACTGGAATACGGCGGATTTACTGAATGTAAATGTTCAGCCTGAGAGAACGGGATATACACTGTCCGGATGGACATACGGATTGTCAGTCGTTAATAATACCGCAACATACGGAGAACTTGCGAGAGACGGAAACGTAAAATCAATCACATTGGTTGCTCAGTGGACGCCAAGGACAGATGTGCGTTATACGGTTGAATATTATAAAGAAAATCCGGACGGCTCATATTCTTTGGACAGCGCATCAACCGAATCCAAATCCGGAACTACCAATGAAAAGGTAAGTATTAACACATTGGATTCTTCCGTAGTTAATAAATTTGACAGATATCATATAAGTTACAACAATGCCAATAATAATCTTTCAGATTACATAAAGCCTGACGGAAGTCTTGTACTTAAAATTTATTATGATATTAACGAGGCGGAAGTTTCATTTAACCTGAATCCTAATCCTGCTTTGGAATCGGATGTTCCGGCTAAACAATTTGTTAAGTACGGTAAACATGTAACTAAAGTAAACGATCCTGTAAAAGTCGGATATACATTCGGAGGATGGTATTTAAGCCCTAATCCTTCGGATTCCGACAGACCTTGGAATTTTGATTCCGATACAATAACAGCGGAAAATTCTTCAAGCGGTAAAGTTACACTGTATGCAAAATGGACAGCTAAAAATTACACTGTTTCATATAACATAAACGGCGGTGACCCAACGACAAAACCTGCCGACAAGTCAGACGTCAGATGGAACGACAACAATCTTACGGATGTTGCCGAACCAAAGAGAGAAATGTATGAATTTGCAGGATGGAAATACGGTGACACATATGTATCAGCTTCAGATAAATATTCAGATTTGGCGCCTAACGATACCGAGAGCGGAATAGAGTTGGTTGCGCAATGGAATAAAGCGAACAGTTATTATACAGTTAAATATTTCAAGCAAAATCTCGAAAATGACGGATATACTGAAGTTGAGAGTGACAGAATGATTCTTACGGGTAAAGTCGGTGAAGAAGTACATGCGGCAGTAAAGAATTACAACCAGTATCATTTAAAAGATTCATCGGTTTTAACTGCTGTTCTGCCTGAAGAAGACACAACCGTAATTGAAGTTTATTATGATTTAAATACATATAATGTAAATTACAATCTGAACGGAGCAACAAATCCTGACGGAGATTATGCTCAAAAGACAGTTAAATACGGTACTGAGATAACTTTGGAACCTGAGGTTGCAAAAGACAAATACAAATTCATCAAATATATCGTAAACGGCGAGGATCATAAACCGGGAGATAAATATACCGTAACGGGTAACACCGATATTGTGGCGGTACTTGACAGAAAGACGGAAAGTCTGGAAGACGTGTCCGCAATGTATATCGTTGCAAGCTATAAGGAAGATATTAACGGACAGTATCATTTAGTTGATAACAGTGTGAATTCCGCACATGACCTTGTAGGAAAGACTGTAACCGCAAATGTTGAAGATATTGCACATTATCATCTCAATACGGAGAAATCGGTTCTTTCCGGCGTTATACCGGATCCGAGAGAAGATCTTTCAGGCAAGATTATTCCTATGGATGATGCGGGTCTGGAAAATATCGAAAAAACAGGAAAGGTATTAGTGCTTAAGGTATACTATGATCTCGACGAACATGAAGTATCATATGACCTCGGAGGAGGAACGAACGGTGATACGGATTATTCGGAAGTAAAAGTTAAGTACGGTTCAGAGATTACATTAAAAGATAATCCTGAAAGAGATGATTCGATATTTGAGAATTACACTGTAGACGGCGACGGCAATTCATACGAGCCGGGTGATAAAATTACAATAACCGGTAACACCGTAATAAAAGCCAACTATAACAGAAATACGACATATAAGGTTAATTATTATAAAGAGGATATGGACGGCAATTACAATCTTGTTGAAGATGACTCGACTACAAGAGCGGGAATAATCAATGACAAGGTTACGGCGGATATTCTTAATTATGATAATTATGAATTGAACAGCGAAAAATCCGATATTGAAGGATATGTTCTTAAACCGGATGCCGACGGCAACGGATTGGTGCTTAATGTTTATTACGACATCGTTAAACATAACATTAAATTCAATTTTGACGGCGGTAACTTTAATAATGAGGGTGAATTATCCGAATCCGCAAAACACGGTTCAAAATTCACGATTACCGAAGAACCGTTAAGAGACGGATATAAATTCATGTATTATACGGACGGAACCGATAAATATTACATCGGTGACGTATTAGACATGTCAGGAGATATAGAATTAACGGCTGTTTGGGAAAAGATTGATAAAGGCGACAATGATTCAAACGGCGGAAATACAGGTAAAGGCGATAATGTTTCACACGGCGGAAATGCAGGTAAAGGTGATAATATTTCAAACGGAGAAAATGAAGACGAAGAAATCAAATTGATTAAGTCCGATTCTTCCGGAAAGGCTGTAAAAACAGGAGATTATAACTACATACCTTTATGGACTGCCATAGCATCTTTATCGGTTGCCGCAGGAGTGTCGGCTGTTATTATGAGCAGAAGACGCAATGGAAAGAAAAATAAAAAATAATATATTTCCAAGGTGATTTTAATTGCCTGCGAAGATTAACAACTTTGTAAAAAATACATGTTTTAATGAATTAAAAAAGTTGCGTTGTTAAAAGGTTGAAAAACCCGCCCGTAAATCCATATGGATTTGCGGGCGGGTTTTAATATTTTACGGTTTATTTTTCAGAAAATCTGACTTTAAATGTAACAAGACCGTCATTGCATAAAACGATAATCTTTGCGTTATTGGCATCGGCAACAGCCTTTGCAATAGAGAGCCCCAGACCGTAATGACCTTTAAATTCGTGAGAATCATCCGATCGATAGAAACGTTCAAATATCTTTTCCCTTTCGCTTTCGGGAATTTCCGGACCGGGGTTTGATACGGACAATACGGGGCCGCCGGTTTCTTTTGCCAAAGAAACGGTTATATGTTTAATTGTATCCGGTGTGGATTCCGTATGAGAAATTGCATTATCAACCAAAACGCTAACAAGTTGAGTTACGCTTTTTTCATCAATAAACGCATATATTCCGTCGGGTATATATGTATCTATAAGTATATTATTTTCAAATGCCGTTGCCTCAAGCGGAATGACAACTCTGTTTACAAGCCTTGAAAGATCGGTATTGCTGCGATGAATAATTCTGTTTTCATTATTTGAAAGCTCGAGAAGTTCGGATACAAGATCATGCATTCTGTTATTTTCGTAAGCAATATTTTCAAGCCAGTTATTTTTTCCGATTTCTCTTTGAAGAAGTTCAATATTTGCAGCCATTGCGGCTATCGGGGTTTTCAGTTCATGACCGGCATCTGAATTGAACTGTTTTTGTTTTCTGTAATTGTCTTCCATGGGACGTACAATTCGATTGGCTATGTAAATTGACAGGAATGTGATTATTATGATTGCTATTACTCCGAATATCAGAGTATATGTCAACAAACGGGTGAATCCTTCGGTAAATACGGAATTATCCATAAGGCATATAATTATATCGCCGTTGTAATCATTTATCGTATATAACAAATCGTCTGCATGTGCATTATTGTAATATATATTTTTTGCGATACTTATTAATTCATCATCGGAATAGATTTGTTCGGCGTCATTCACAATAACGGATTCATTGCCGTCCTTTGAAAGCTTTACGGCATAAAACGTACCGATTTCAATGCTTTTCTGAAGGTTTTTATTATCATGTTCATATTCTTCATTATTGTGTTTGTTTTCATGGAGTGACTGTTCGTGTGACGTTTCGGAATTGCCGTTGTCATCGGAATCCAGTTTTTTGATAATTTCCTCGGATCGCATTTCGAGAACCTGACGATTTCTTGATGTTGCGGATAAATAACTTGATAAATAAACCATACCGAGAGTTCCTACAAGAACAGCGCACAGCATTGAAAGAATTGAAATTACTATTTTAAATTTTGCTTTCTTATACATATCAATTTCTCAATTCATATCCTATGCCGCGTACGGCCTTTATTTTGGCTGCGGAATTAATGAATTTCAGTTTTTTTCTGACAAATGTCATGTAAACTTCCACATTATTGTATTCCGATTCATTTTCATATCCCCATATCTTTAATGCAATTTGTTCACGGGTTATAATTCTGTCACTGTTTGCAACAAGAAGTTCAATGATTTTATATTCTTTATCGGAAAGTCGAATTGATTCGCCGGTATTTTTATTTGCAAGTTCCATGGTCTTTGTGTTTAGTGAGATATCTTCAAAATATAATTTTCCGTCTTCCGTATTGTAGATGCGTCTTGTCATCGCACGAAGGCGGGCAAGAAGTTCTTTTGAAGCGAATGGTTTTGTAAGATAGTCGTCGGCTCCGCAATCAAGTCCGTTTACCTTATTATCCGTATCATTTAGTGCCGTAAGTATCAATATGGGAGTTCTTATGCCGTTTTTTCTTGCTTCAAACGTAATATCAAAACCGTTTATATGCGGAAGCATTACATCAATAACGGCAATGTCATAAATCCCTTCTTTTATTGCTTCTAAACCCTCTTTTCCGTCAAGATACCAGTCAACACTGTAATTTTCCTGCTTTAGAAATTCGACAATTGCCTGTCCCATTCTCTTTTCATCTTCAACAAGAAGAAGCTTCATTATAATCATCTCCTTTATTTTGGATACCGCAATAACCGTATCATAACGCAAATCTTCTGTGACTATGATTGTCATGAATATCGTCGTTTGTGTTATTATACGTCAGACCCAGAGCATTTGCCACAGCTTCAAGTATACCGTTTGAGCTCATGGTGGCTCCGGATACCGTTGCAACATCTACAGATTGAGAATTAATGACAGAGTTTATTACGGAGGTTGCGCGTGAAAGATACGGTGCGTCTTCATATGAAGAAATAATTTCTATGGAAGAAATCGAGCCGTCGGAAACCGTAACTTCGACTTCTATTGAGCCGTTTCGTCCATATCCGGTGCCTGTATATGTACCGTCTTTAAAGTTACCGGATGCAGTATCGTCGTTTGTTTTAGGAGTATCGTTACCTGCAGAGGACGTACCGGACTGAGAACCGTTGTATGTTTCCTCCGGTGTATTTGCCGTTACTCCGTCATCGGATGAAGTATTATCGGATGTTTCGGATTCATTGTCATTGACTTCGGCAGATGAAAGTGCGTCTTTTACGGCATTTATTATTCCTTCGGAACTGAAAGTTGCGCCGGAAACGGCTGATACATCCGTAGATTGTTTGGATATTATGGAATTAATTACAGTGTTTTTTGCACGATTGAAAAATTCTTCATCGTCCATGAAGCTTTCAATGGTTATTGAATTTATTTTACCGTTTTCGACAGTAACATTTACTTTGGTTTTGCCTCTGAATCCGACAGCCGATCCGTAATAAGTTCCGTCTTTGTATTGAGAGGTATCGGATTGGGATGAATTGCCTGCGGAGATATTTTCTGTTTCGGGAGCGCCTGTATCGGCATATGTTGAAGATAATATATTGCCTGCAAAATATACGCCGGCGACGGCGACGGCGGCAATAGGAGCAGATATTGTTCCGAGAGAGTTATTATCAAGTGCTTTTGTAGGACATACGGAAATACATCTGAAACAATCTATGCATTCACTTGAAACAACCTTTCCGTGAAGTTCGCCTTCCTTGTTAACGTCTATTGACATGGGACATTTTTTTGAACAGAGATCACATTTTACGCAAGTTTCATTTGTTTTTTTTATTTTAAACATTCTGAATACTGAAATAAATGAAAATATTCCTCCAAGAGGGCACAGATAACGGCAAAAAAACCTTTCAATAAAAAACGAACCTATTATTATGAGTATCAGAAAGGCTCCTCCGATACTTAAAAACATTGAAAGGTCGCTCCAACCCTTGATTGAAGAGTATATTCCGAATACGTACCACGGATCTGCGGGGGTAAGGGAAATACCGGCGGTCCATGCAACAAAAATTATCGCAAGAATAATATATTTTATGTTTTTTAAATATTTGTCCGCACGGTTAGATATTTTTATCTGCTTTATTTTTAACTTGCCGGATATAAATGATATTAATTCAGTCATACTGCCGAAGGCACACAGATATCCGCAAAAAAATCGTCCTCCTATTATGGTTACGGGCATTACGGCAAGCAAGGTGATAATTGAGCTTAGTTGGGAACTCCATGAGAATGTTCCGTGAATTACCGATAAATATATGCTTCCGACGGAGTTGAGAGTTACGATAAATAATCCCGGTATTGCAACAAAAGAAATAATTTGAGCAATATGGCGGATAAACGGAGTGAATATTTTTTTCATGCTGTTCTCTCCTTTATAAGTGAAAATCTGTGTTTTATTGATTTGCTTACATATATATTCCCTTTTTTGTCCGCAAGTATGACAGACAGATTTCTTTTTTCAGAAAACACGATACTCTCTTTAAGACCGAGAATGATAAGCGTTGTGGCGTATACGTCGGCAGCCGTACCGCTTTCCGATATTACTGTTGCCGAAACAAGATCGGTGAGACACGGATTTCCCGTAACAGGATTAATAATATGATGTGACATGCCGTTGTCAAAGCACTGTTCATATGTACCGGAAGTAACCACTGCCTCACCGGAAGATATAACACTTGCGAAAGGAATATTTGCTCCGGATAAATTAACCGGGATAAACGGATTTCTCAGTCCTATTTTTTTCGGATTACCGATTACATATATACTTCCGCCGAGATTGATGAGTGCTTTCCGAATATTGTGTGATAAAAGTATTTTTCTTATTCTGTCCAGAGCATATCCCTTTGCTATTCCTCCGAGATCAACGGCGAGTGATGCTTGTGTTAATTTTGCACTGACTGTTTTTTCGTCCAGTATAAGTCCGTTATAATCCGCATATATGTCCTCGCATGGGGAATTACATTTATCACGGGAAGATGAGCGTGTAACGATATTTTTGTTCTCGTTTTCTGAATTAGGATATTTTTTACGGTCTCTTGTTTTTCTCCAACGCTCGGATGATTTGCCTACGGTAATATCGAATATACCCTTTGTGACTTCGGCATAATACTTTGATTCTTTTAAAATGTTAAATGTATCCGGGGAGAGCTTAACTAATGTATTTCTCTTTGATGTGTTTAATTTTGATATTTCGCTTTCTTTTTTGAAAAATGACAGCCTGTTATCTGTATCGGTCAGATAATCCTTTACGGAAGTAACTGCTTTTTCGGCATCTGCATACATGTTGTAGGGGGCGTAAACCGATATTTCACATACAGTACCCATGGAACGGGTTATTAATCTTAACTGTTTCATTTCAAATCTCCTTTATATTATCTGTTAAATAAACATTTAATCGGAATGATCGGATAAACAAGGTTTCTTATCCATGCTCGGTCAGCATTATATAAAATGAAGATTGAAATAAAATTGAAGTATATTTAAAGAATCCGGATGCATTGTAAGATTGATACGGTAAAGTGCGAAAAAATAAGATTTGCTTCAGCCTGTAATTTTACGAAGTCGGTAATATGACAGTGACGGCTTTGCAAACGTTTACAATGTACATGAAAAAATTTACATAATAAAAAAGAGAGGCTTATGACCTCTCTTTTCGGATAATTTAAAAATGTAAGTTATTCAGTGTCACATTTATCGCATATTCCGTGGAAAAATGTGATATGTCCCGATATCTTTCCCTTTGAAAAATGTGATTGTGCGTTATTAATAAACGCATCTTCGATAACATCATCATTTAAATCAAAGTCCATAACGGCATGACACTTGTTGCACTGAAAATGGTTGTGTGGTTTGAGATTGGCATCGTAATGAACAGAACCGTCTTCGCAAGGTATCGTAATTGCTTTTCCGTGATCAACCAGGAAAGCAAGATTTCTGTATACCGTACCCAAACTGATATTAGGGAATTCCTTGGATACATTCTGATATACGATATCTGCGGTAGGGTGATCATATCTGGATTTTAAAAATTCTTCGATGGCGTCTCTTTGCTTTGAATGTTTAACAGTAGCTGCCATAACAATCACCTCCGTGTTTTAAAATAAAATTAAAAGCTATTATAAGCACCTGTTTGCATAATGGTGTTAATAATAACTATTATTGTTTTTATTATATCATGCCGAATACATTTAGGGCAACCGGATATATGATGATTATTATATAAATTTATTATACAGATTCTATTAATTCTATAATTTTTCCTATGGCGTCACGTTGTTCGCTTCCTGCCATGTTCCTTATATATGTATCTTTATTGGCAAATACATATTCAATGGATTCAAGGAGCGATTCGGGGGTTATGTCTTCCTCAAACAGAACTTTAGAATATCCGCTTTTTTCAAATGATTCCGCATTGAGAATCTGATCGCCTCTGCTGGATGCAGCGGGAAGAGGAATTAATAAATTAGGTTTTTTAAGCGTTAAAAATTCAAATATTGCGTTGGCTCCCGCTCTTGATACAACCATATCGCTCATTGCAAGCAGGTCTTTCATTTCTTTGTCGATATATTCATATTGAACATATCCGGGGATGCCGTCATATTCTCTGTCAGCCTTATCCTTTCCGCAGAGATGCACTACATTATATTTTTTGAGCAAAGCATTAAGATTTGCATGAAGAGCCTCGTTTAATGCAACGGCACCGGTGCTTCCGCCCATACATAATATTGTAGGCTTATTGTCGGGAAGCCCTGTGAATCTGTGACCTTCTGCGGCGTTTCCGGCCAAAAGCTCTTTACGTATGGGAGTTCCCGTAAGAACGGGATGTTTATCTTCACTTATGTACTTGAGAGTTTCAGGAAAGGTTGTACATACGATGCTTGCCCGTTTTATGGCGATTCTGTTGGCAAGTCCCGGCGTCATGTCCGACTCGTGTATAATAACGGGTATTTTGAGTTTCCCGGCCGCCATGACCACGGGAACCGATACAAATCCTCCCTTTGAAAAAACAACATCGGGCTTCATTTTCTTGAGCAGTTTTTTTGCCTGATTATAACCTTTAAGAACCTTAAACGGGTCCGTAAAATTCTTAAAGCTGAAATATCTTCTGAACTTACCGGACTTTACGCCGTAATACCTTATGTTTTGCGCTTTTATCAAATCCTTTTCTATTCCGTCTTCGGAACCGATATATGCTATTGCGTAATCTCTGCTTCTAAGCTCGGGCAACAGAGCAATGTTTGGCATTACATGACCGGCCGTTCCGCCGCCGGTCATAATTATTCTTCGTCTTCTTTCACTCATAATTTTATCCTTATTCCGTATAAATATTTTATTTTTATACTTTTCATAGTATTATACTAAACAAAATGTAATAAAAGTAAATAGAATATGCAGTAAATATTTGAAAATGATATACTACTTTGTTAGAATAATATGAATATTATACGGGGGTATCATCGTGTTAGGAATAATCGGAGCAATGCAGGAAGAAGTTGAGCAGCTTATTTCTGTTATGAATATAACAAAGGAAGAAAAGAAGGCGGGAATGGAATTTTTTGCCGGTCGTTTGGAGGGAGTGCCCGTTACGATTGTAAGAAGCGGTATAGGTAAGGTTAATGCGGCAATATGTACGCAGATACTTGTGGATGACTTCAATGTCGATGCTGTTATAAATACGGGAATTGCAGGTTCACTTCACGACAAAATAGAAATAGCAGATGTGGTGTTGTCGGAAGACGTACTTCATCATGACATGGATGCCACGGGATTCGGATATCCGAAGGGACAAATTCCGAGAATGGACGTATTGTCGTTTAAAGCTGATGCGGGACTTGTGGCTCTTGCAAAAAAAGCCTGCGAAGCGGCTACGCCCGATATCGGAATACATATAGGCAGAATTGTAAGCGGAGATCAATTCGTTTCGGATTCTGATGTCAAAAAGAAAATCGTTGACGATTTTAAGGGACTGTGTACTGAGATGGAAGGCGCCGCAATTGCGCAGACTTCATATCTTAACGGTATTCCATTTGTAATAATAAGAACCATATCGGATAAGGCTGATAACAGCGCAAGTGTTGACTATCCTACATTTGAAAAGAAAGCGATTGCAAATGAAGTGAAAATAGTTAAAAAGTTTTGCACATATTACAATGAATTATAACGGAACAGTATTATGTTAGATATAAAGTTAGATTATTCTATGAGTCGCGAAACGGTGGCTGACATAGATTCCATGAAGGATCGAACCATAGAGGCTAAAAATATGTTATTGTCCGGAACAGGCAAGGGCAGTGACTATATCGGATGGGTCGATCTTCCCGTTAACATGGATTCGGAAGAACTGTCAAGGATAAAGAAAGCGGCGGAGAAGATAAGAAACGAATCCGATATCCTTGTTGTTGTGGGAGTCGGAGGCTCATATCTGGGTGCCAGAGCAGGTATCGAGTTTCTTGTAAACGAATTCGATGATGTAAAAGTAATATTTACGGGCAATACTCTCAGCACGGATGCTCTTGCTTCCGTTATCAGAAGGCTTGAAGGAAAGGACTGGTCTATAAATGTCATCTCCAAGTCCGGAACTACACTGGAGCCGGCCATAGCATTCAGGGTTTTAAAGAAAGAGCTGGTGAAAAAATACGGAGATAAGGCAAGCTCAAGGATATATGCCACAACGGATAAGCACAAGGGAGCTCTAAAGACTCTGGCTGACAATCAGGGATATGAGACATTTGTTGTTCCGGATAACGTAGGAGGCAGATTCTCGGTTTTATCCGCTGTCGGGCTTCTTCCCATTGCCGTAAGCGGAGCCGATATTGACATGTTACTTGCCGGAGCAAGGGATATGAGAGAGGCCTGTATAAACAACGACTTTGATGACAATATGGCGATGCAGTATGCCGCGGCAAGACATATAATGATGAATCACGATAAATCAATAGAGGTTTTGTGCACATACGAGCCTGCCACAAGGACTCTCGGCGCCTGGTGGAAGCAGTTGTTCGGAGAGTCTGAGGGAAAGGACCATAAAGGGCTGTTCCCGGTGACTTTGAGTTATACAACGGATTTGCATTCACTTGGGCAATATATACAGGACGGTAAGAGAATAATGTTTGAAACGGTCCTTGTTGTC
This sequence comes from Howardella ureilytica, assembly GCF_054657495.1. Classification (NCBI taxonomy): domain Bacteria; kingdom Bacillati; phylum Bacillota; class Clostridia; order Eubacteriales; genus Howardella; species Howardella ureilytica. The sequence goes on from NZ_BAAHYP010000015.1 coordinate 28,164, forward strand.
GAAAGCTCAAACGATTCTATAGTAATAGAAGAAGAACAATGCAATCTTGACGGACTTAATTATCTTTCCGGAAAAACTTTGGATTTCGTTAACGGATGTGCGCTGGAAGGAACCATGAATGCTCATATTGAGGGTGATACGCCTAATATAAAGCTGATTTTTCCGAAAAAGGACGAATATAACCTCGGGTGCCTGTTTTATTTCTTTGAATTTGCATGCGGAATAAGCGGATATATGCTTGGAGTTAATCCTTTTAACCAGCCGGGAGTGGAAAGCTATAAAAAGAATATGTTCAGACTTCTCGGAAGACCGGGATACGAAGAGTGATAAACAGAAAATACCACAGACGATGCATTAACGTGCCTGTTTGCCGTTTTCGGCACATGGGCGTCAGCTTTGTCTGTGGTATTTTTCTATAGGTTTAAGTATGTGACTAACCGTTTTAACATGCCGTGAGCAATAAATCCCCCACCTCTATAGGTGGGGGATTTATTGCTCACGGCATTTATTCATATATAACTTTATGTTATAATGTAATCAGTATTAAATAAATAAAAGGTTACAAATACAATGAATTTTGACACTAATAATCATTCAGTATTTATACTGCATTATCATCTGATCATGTGTATCAAATATCGAAATAAAGTCATAAATGATGAAATTTCCAATCGTCTAAAAGAGATATTTGGATATATTGCTCCAAATTATAAT
>NZ_BAAHYP010000016.1:0-27644 GCF_054657495.1 Howardella ureilytica
TCCGGAAATATCAACAAATCCGTCTTTTCTTGCAACGGTCTCTATGTTGTAATAATCTCCCGCATTCAGGTCGTTTACTGCCCTGAACCCGTCTTCTTCCAATTTCATAAGAGAAGTGTCACTCGGAGCCGTTACAGTGATGGTTGCCGGATTACTCTCTGTTACATCACTCGTACCCTTATATCTTATATAAACTGTATGTGAACTTCCTTTTTGAACATTGTAAAAGGTGTTGCTGTCCTGCCATGTACCGTTATCAAGCTTATATTCGCATCTTGATTTAACAGGAGCATTATATGTAAACGAACCGTTATTATCAGGCGAAAAACTTCCCTTTTCATATGAAGCAAATCTCGGTGCGCTTGTACTTGTTTTCTTGGTAATTACAAAATCGGCTCTTCCCGTGCCTCTGTTATACTTTTCTCCCGCTTTAGGTGATATGACTATAGTATAATCTCCGGCATGAATAAGCCCGTCGGGAGAAACCGTCTCACCTTTATAATTCAAATATGTAACAGTATAATCTGATGAATTTACCACATTACCGTTATAAGTAACCGTTATTGTAGGAACTGCCCGATAGCCCGTATATGTTGTTGACACAGGATATACCTGTATTCCGGCTTTACTGAAATCAATAATGTCGGTTGCAGTCCATGTTCCCGTATATGTAATTGTAGTATCGCTTACATTTTCAGTCCATCCGCTGAATCTGTATACCTTATCATCAACCACTGTTTCATATGATGAAGTGTACTTTGTATCCTTACTGCCCACAGCACCGTCATAACCATCATATGTTTTTCCGCTTTCCGGAATTTCTTCCGTAACGGGAGCATTTTCCCATTCATAATTTACGGTATACCAATTAACTTTCGGCTCTTCCGGTTTCGGATCCGGAGCATTATTTTTGTATATCGATTCTCTGAAATCATTTGTTTCCAATAAATAGTCTTGGAAAATCAACATTTTCGCATTACGAACGGAATGTATTCTTGAAGAATAAGTTCCCTTATTTACTTCCTGTTTCATGGCTGCCAAATCATCCTGTAACGCTTCGGCTATATCCCTTCTTATGGCATCATAATCATTATAGTGTGCCGTCTTTTTCAGATTAACCAGATTAGATGCACTTTCTTTGTATATTTTTTTCTTAAATGATGAATAATCACTTCCCACGATATTTTGAACGGCATCCGCATCCGTTGCATATTTATCGGAAATCCAAGGTATAAATCCCTCATTCCATCCGACTTCGCCCATGAGTTCCCATGCGTATCTTCTGAATAAAAATTCACTTGTAAAACCGTTATTGTTTACCGCGGCTCCGTATATACCTTCAAACATCGGAACGACATAGTATTCTCCGTTGTACCCGTTGCTGAGAGTTCCTATCGTGGAATTACCCGACGGAACAAGTCTTCCCGAAACTATGTTGTTATCTACCAAATCTTCAACGGTATGAAGGCGTGACGCTTCCTCCGCTGTTATGTTGGAAAATGTTACCTTATCACCGTCTAATGAAATCCTGTTAAATAATACGGCTTTATCTGCATCCGTAAGCTTTAATATCTCCTGTGCTTCAATAACGTCAAGAGCATTTACAACGTTCATAAGGCCCTTCATATACTCGCTGACATCGCCTGATGATTGAAAACGTTCAGGAGACTTATTCTGTATGCGGTCATCTCCGAGTTCATATGCGGTATTTAAACTGAATACAGGTCCGTAAGGCTCGTTCGGAGTTTGAGTATTGTTGATGCTTTCAAATAATCCTCTGGCATATGTTTCGCTTCCTGAACCTGCGCGTCGTCCCGCACCGATCCATACGGATTTATCAAATACATGTGTAAGTTCATGTGTATATACACTTACGCCGTCATCATTTAAAACTTCATCTATAAAATATCTTATAATTGAACCGTTACTGTTTTTTGAAGCCTGAGCTCCAACCCTGCTGTAAGCCGAATATAAATATCCGGGAGAAATCAACTCCGCAACCCCGGAATCTGTTCCCTGACCGTATTCAGGCGACCATGTCTGCTGCTTTGACTGACCGGACTTCGTTTTCGACGCCAATGTGTCAATAACGAGAACATCCGGATATGAATCCACACTGTCTCCTCTTCCGCTTATTCTCTTTAACGCATTTAAGAATGCCTGCTGTTCCGTTACGGTCTTATCCGCCAATGATTTAACGGTATTGACATCGCCGTATGTGGAAGTTAATCCGACGGTAGTTGTATTATCGGTGCTCATAACGTAAATACTGCTTTCGGAAAGTGTTAAGAGAGGGAGAAGTAATGCGCTTATACTTTCGCTCTTCTTACTTTTTTCGAATATATCGCCGGTATTTCCGCTCTCGCTGAATACAGCTTTACTTCTTTTAATTAAAAATTCCTTCCCGGATGAACATCCGTCAAGTTCGGCCGTTTTTTCGATAAAGTCAGGCAATGTTGAAAATCCCGTAATTTTTCCTATTATACTTTTATAAACCTCAGATGTCTTATATCCGAGAAGATTGACGCTTGAATTGTTGCCGACATCAATCAATAACTTTATTGCATCGCCGTTTTGTCCGTTGATTTCTTTCATGTTAAACAACAACATATCAAATGCCGTTGAATTGCCTACAGGGAAGTTATAATAACGATACAAATATGTCAGGCCTCTTATGATTTGTTTTTTGTTGGAAATAATATATGACGATGAATATTTGTCAGGCGAGTTCTGTATTACCTTTGGCATAATGTTGTCAAGGTTTTCTCTTATTGCATTAAACGAACCTGTCAAATTATAAGTTTGAGTATACTTTTCCCTTATTTGTTCATCCGTCATTGTTCTTTTATCCGTACTTTTTACATAAGGGGATATTAAATCATACTCATCCGTTACTGACATTAATTCAGACTTGACGGATTCATATAATGCTCTTGATTCGTCTATTGTTTTATAATGATTAACGATTTCCGCTTCTTTTTCGGAATAATCGTCAACAATATTGTCCGATACGTAATTTATATTTTTTTCATATACCTTATCATCCGCAAATACGCTTGTTCCCGTACTTCCGATTATTGCCGCGGCGCCCAAAGCTCCCAATGTTAAACTTATTCGCTTTTTCTTCATGTATACTCCTTTAGCGGTTAATCCTAATAAATTTATATCTTTTATACTAACATCAAAAAAATAATAAAAAAACTAATTATCTAAATTATAATAATCTAAATAATTAGTTTTTTTATTTTAATTGCTTATCTTAACTTACTAAAAAAGCCGTATTATATCTTTCACCAGGACAATAACCGTAAGAAGCATGAGGAATATAAATCCTATAAAGTTGATTATACCTTCTTTTTCTTTCGGAACCGGACGACCTGTAACCGCCTCTACTGCATAAAGAATCAATCTTCCCCCGTCAAGCCCCGGTATCGGCAGTAAGTTCATTACACCGAGGTTTGCCGAGAGCATGATTCCGATATAAATCAGGTTCATCAAAACAAAGAATGCGCCGTCGCTGCTGCTTGCATCAATTACATTACTTATGGCGCTAACCGTTCCCACCGGACCTGACAAATTACTGAGCGATAATCTTCCGGTTACCATCCTTCCCAGCAGGTCAACAATAGTCGTTATCCAATACCAGACTTCTCTTAATCCGTATAAAATTGTTTCCCAAGGGCTGACTTTTACACGTTCACCGCTTGTTGAAAATCCCATATCATATGATACGGTATCTGTTTTACCGGGAGTAACCGATATATCTGATATGTTCCCACCGCGTTCAACTTTGAATGTAAGCTCTTTCCCTTCGGAAGATTTGATTTTTTCTATTACCTCTTTTGATGATGATACATTTTCACCGTTTATCATGATAATTTTATCATTTACTTTCAATTTGGCTTTTTGAGCCGGAGAGTCATCCTCTATTCCCGATATGGTAGCGTCATCACCGAGAGCTGCTCCTATCTTATAAAGATTTTCTCTTTTTTCAATCGGATTAACATCAGCCGTGTATGTAACTCCGTCTCTTTTATATGTAATCTCAAACGGAGCCGAAGTGTGTTTTTGCAATTCTCTCGTCAGTTCTCTGTCAAAAACAATGCCGGTGCCTGCAACATCGGTGATAATATCACCCTCTCTGAGCCCGGACTCATATACAACGGATTTAGTTTCCACACTTGAAACCTTTGGAGTATCCACACCCATAAAACCAAGCATTAAAACCGACATAAAAAAAGCCAATATAAAGTTATAAAGCGGTCCCGCCGCAATTACGGCAATTCTTGCAGGTAACGATTTAGTTTCGAACGCGGCCGCCTTGCCGTATTTTGAAATCAGTTTAGCGGACTGTTTTTCAAATTCATGCCCTTTTTTTTCTTTCTGTTCTTCGTCCAGTTCATATAATTCTTCATCTGAACTCAGCATTCTGCACGAACCGCCGAAAGGAAGCATTTTTAGACAATAATCCGTATCTCCTTTTCTGAAAGAAAAAAGTCTGGGTCCGAATCCGATGGAAAATTCCACAACACAGACTCCGTTTGCCTTTGCAACGATGAAATGTCCGAATTCATGGAAAAGAATAATCAATCCCAGCAGTATAACAGCAAGAAAAATACTCATCGGCAGATTTCACTTTCCAATATTCTTTTTACTTCCGCTTCCGTTTCCAATATCTCATCCACATTTGGATTCTCCGTAAATGTACCTTCGTTCATTGCAAACTCGATATATTTCGGAATATCCAAAAACGAAATCTTTTCCCGTAAAAACATTGATACAAGATACTCATTTGCGGCATTATACATTACTGATGAGTTTCCTCCGTTTTCAAGAGCCTTAAACGCAAGTTTCAATCCTTTGAACACTTCCATATCCGGCTCTTCAAAATCCAGCCTCGAACACTCTTTAAATGACAGTCTTTCTGAATTTTTAATCGGTAACCTGTCAGGATATGTAATTGCATATTGAATCGGCAGTCTCATGTCGGGAATGCCGAGCTGCGCCTTAATACCCCCGTCTTTAAATTCAACCATTGAATGAATTATACTCTGGGGGTGAACCACAACCTCTATTTTGTCACTGTCCATGCCAAACAGCCATTTTGCTTCTATTACTTCAAGTCCTTTATTGACCATGGTTGCCGAATCAATGGTAATTTTTTTACCCATTGACCAGTTCGGATGTTTAAGAGCCTGCGCAAGTGTAACATTTTTTAATTCTTCAAGTGTTTTGCCTCTGAAAGGACCTCCGGAAGCGGTTAGAATTATTTTCTCCACATCCTCTCTGTTTTCTCCCTGAAGACACTGAAAAACCGCAGAATGTTCGCTGTCAACAGGCAGAATATCAACGCCGTATTCCTTAGCAAGCGGCATAATTATATGTCCCGCCGTAACGAGAGTCTCCTTGTTAGCAAGACAGATAGTCTTTTTTGACTTTATTGCGGCAATGGTTGGCTTTAATCCCACCATCCCGACTATTGCCGTAACAAGCATATCCGATTTCGGAAATGAAGCCACCTCCGTAAGGCCTTCAATACCGTAAACTATCCTTACATCCGTGTCATTCAGACGTATGCCAAGTTCTTCCGCATCTTCTTTTGTTTCGACACATATCAGATATGGTCTGTATTTTCTTGTCTGTTCTTCAAGAAGTTCTATATTTCTTCCGGCTGACAGAGCAACTACGTTCAATTCTCCGTTTGAGCCGTCCACAATGTCTAAAGTCTGAGTTCCTATTGAACCCGTAGAACCCAAAATAGCAATATTCTTCATGAGAATCACCGCCTTTTCATAAAACAAATTAAGCAAAAAAGCAAAACAGGCAGAAACAGAAGTATTTCTCCCCATTTTGCTTTTTAATATTATATTATAGAATGAAGTTTATTGTCCAATAAACTACGGGAGCCGTAAATATTACACTGTCAAATCTGTCAAGTATTCCTCCGTGTCCCGGAATTAAATGACTGTAATCCTTAATATTCTGATTTCGTTTTATCGCTGATGCAGCCAAGTCTCCTACTATGGCACAAAATGCTCCTATAAGTCCCGCAAGAGTCGTAATAAGAATGACGTTGCCTACAGGTACGGCATTATTTGCCGATAAGATAATTCCGTAAATTAAACCCAGCACGGTTGAACCCGCAACTCCTCCGATTGCACCCTCAATCGTTTTCTTAGGAGATAACTCCGGAGCCATTTTATGTTTTCCGAGAAAATATCCGGTAAAATATGCGCATGTATCGTTAACCCACGAGCCGATAAATATGAGCCATACGAAATATTCTCCGCCTTCAAACACCCTTACTCTGTATACGTACGAAAGCATGAGTCCTACATAAAAGATGCCGAAGTATATTACCATTACGTCTTTTGCGGACACCTTTCCGAACCTGAATACATATACGGTCATTAACGCTATTAATGCCGCCACGTATATAAACATTTCAGGTATCTGTATTAAGTTTCCGAAACTCGGATTTAAAAATACATACAACGCAACCACGGCGCCGTAACCTATATATGAAACGGGATTTTTATGTACGTCGAAAACTCTGTACAGTTCAAAAAGCCCCATTACGGAAATGGCACCGCAAAAGAAATAAAGAGGATATCCGCCAAACGTAAGCGTCACGAGAAGAATACCGAATAAAACCGCCCCGCTTATTATTCTTGTTTTCATTTACTTTACTCCCCCGAATCGTCTGTCTCTTCCGTTATATTTAATGACAGCATCTATCAGGTCGTTTTTGGTAAATGCAGGCCACAGCACCGGTGTAAAATAAAACTCCGTATATGTTAACTGCCACGGAAGATAGTTTGATAATCTTTCATCTCCTCCGGTTCTTATAAGCAAATCCGGATCAGGTATTCCAGATGTATCCAAATAGTCGCTTATTGTACTTTCCGTAATGTCCTCAACGTTTAGTTCACCGTTTTTAACATCCTGTGCAATGCTTTGTACCGCTCTGGTGATTTCATCTCTTCCGCCGTAATTAATTGCAAGAGTAAATGTCAGTCCCGTATTCTCTTTTGTTTCTTCCTCAAGTCTGTTAATTACCTGAAGCATACTTGAACTCATGTTGTCTCTTCTTCCGATCACCTTACAACGAACATTGTTCTTTTTCGATTTTTTAATTAAAGAACGAAGGTATCTCTCTATTAGTGAAAATAACATGCTTACTTCATTTTGAGAACGCTTCCAATTCTCCGTTGAAAAAACATATACGGTAAGGTATTTTATACCGATATCGCTTGCATCCTCAACGGTTCTCTCCACAACCTTACTCCCTACCGTATGACCGTACGTTCTCGGCATATGTTTACTCTTAGCCCATCTGCCGTTGCCGTCAAGTATTATTGCCACATGTTCGGGAATGTTAAGTTCAGATAAATCAATGTTTTCCGACATATATTTCTCCTGACTTATACCGTCATAATTTCATCAGTCTTCTTATCAATCATCTTTTCTATTTCAGCAGTTACTTTATCTGTAATCTTCTGAATATCAGCCTCAATATTAGATAATTCATCATCTGATATCTCATTATCCTTATTGAGCTTCTTAGCCTTATCATTGGCATCTCTTCTGATGTTTCTTATTGCTATTTTAGCTTCCTCGCCCTTTTTCTTAACTTCCTTTGCAAGTTCCTTTCTTCTGTCTTCCGTAAGTTCAGGGAAAATAATACGAATTACTTTTCCGTCGTTTGTAGGCATTACTCCCAGATCGGCTATCATAATTGCCTTTTCGATTTCCTTGATTAATGATGCATCCCATGGCTGAATCTGAATCATTCTTGCTTCCGGTACAGACACATTTGCAGCCTGCTGAATGGCTGTAGGTACACCGTAGTAATCTACCGTAACACGGTCAAGAATATGCGGATTGGCTCTGCCTGCGCGAATAGTCGCAAACTCGGATTCCAAAGCATTTATTGATTTATTCATTCTTTCTTCAATTTCTTTTATCTCTATCATAATAACCTCCAAATTTAAAAATTATCCTACTATTACTTTAGTGCCGTTAAAATCACGGTCTGAAAATGCTTTAATAATGCTGTTGTCTTCTTTTAAATCAAAAACCATTAAAGGAATACTGTTCTCCTGACAAAGCACCGATGCGGTAAGATCTATCACCTGAAGCTGTTTGCTTACCATCTCATCAAGAGTAAGTACATCATATTTCTTTGCATCTTTGTTCTTCATAGGGTCAGAATCATAAACCCCGTCAATATTTTTTGCCAAAAGTATTCCGTCCGCGGATAATTCTGCCGCTCTTAGTGCAATGGCCGTATCCGTGGAAAAATACGGATGACCCGTTCCGCCCGCAAAGAACAATACATGTCCGGAAGCGAACAGTTCATTTGCCGCATCTATGGAAAATACTTTTGTCATATTAGAGTATGGAAACGGAGTAAAAATCTCCGTTTTTATTCCGGCCGTTCTGAATATCTCAGATACATAGATACAATTCATTACGGTTGCAAGCATTCCGATTTGATCGGCTTTACCTCTTGTGATATTTTCACTTGTTCTGCCTCTCCAGTAATTTCCGCCGCCGATTACGATACCGATATCCAACCCCTTGCTTATAAGTTCATTTATCTGTTTAGCTATATCTTTAATCAAATCATCATCATATCCTGAACCTTGATTAAACAGCGCCTCACCGCTAAGTTTTAAGATGACTCTTTTCACAATATCCTCCGTAAAGTACATTTAACAAATTCAAATATATATTATATGAAATAATTACATTTATTGCAAAATAAAAAGCACCTGTATATACATTAAAATCAAATTTTAAATAATTTTCAAAAATGGAAATTACAAGTTTTCCGGCAAACAAAAAAGCATATTATACCTTTATCGTATAATATGCTTTAAAATATGTAATAATAATATCTGATAAGTTTTAAAGTCTTATATTATTTAAAATATATCCTGTTATATTCCCGTACCATTATAGTCCGATACAGTTACAATCAACTTATATGGTGATGAACCGGCTTTGTATTATCTGTAATCTGACAGAATGTATATCCCTTCGCCTTTAAGTTATCGATAATAAGCTGTAATGATTTTACCGTATTCTTTTTGGCAGGTGCATCGTGCTGTAATATATTGTATACGCCGGTATCACCTATATAGGTCTCAACGTTTTCAGCTAATTGTTCCGGAGTATACTTTTTACCTTCCGAATCACTGTTGCTTATGTTCCAATCAAAATATTCAACGCCTATTGAATTGAGATAATCGATACATTCATGAATATCTTTAATTCCGTAATGCTTATAAATTGTATTACTTGATCCTCCCGGGAATCTGTAGAATTTGCAATTAATTCCCAAAGTGGAATCAACGAAACTCTTTATTCCGTCAACATCTTTCTTATATGAATCCATGTCTGCATATACAAGAGGATAGTCGTGAGAAACCGTATGTAATGCTACCGTATGACCTTCGTCATATATTCTTTTCAGTCTTGCTACGGATTCAGGATCATCTCTTTTAATAACAAAAAATGTCGCTTTGATATTATTTTTCTTTAATATATCAAGAATTTCATCGGTGTTGGAACTCGGACCGTCATCAAATGTAAGATAAACTCTGTTTTCTGATGACTTTTCCAGCTCTTCCGCCGCTTTGGCATCCTTTGGATTAGTATGTTCCGATTGCGGTGCAGTAGTCTCTGTTTCCTGCTCCGTTGTAGTTACATTATCAGATCCCGACTCCGTTGTAACGGAGTTTGAATCCGCCGTGTGTTGATCGCTTCCGGATTTGCCGAATCCGAATGCATTCATAACAACCAGGCTGACTATAATACATCCTGCAATAATTGAAATCGGCAGAATGTATATCATCTTGCTTCGTTTCTTTTTAAGACTGTACTTCATGTCAAATTCCCCTCAACTCAAATATAATAAAAGTGTTACACAGCTTTTCTATACTATATGATTATATCAAATATATTTCAACACCAATTATGTACCATTTGCGTAACATTTAAGTACTATTTGCGTTATATTTTATACATCAAAAATCATATTCTTAGTATTAATTATAGTAATTGTTACTATAATTATCAACCGTTTTTAGTGTATTTTAACTTAATTTTTGATTTTAATATTTACTTAACAATATATGCTTATTTATACTTAAAAAATCTGCATAAATCCAAAAAGCAAAAGGATTCAAAAGGATTTAACTCTTTCCGCAAATAAATTTTCAAAAAATAAAATGCCGTAAGGAAAGTCCTTACGGCATCTTACAATTAATATAATATGTTATATATTAATTATTTATTCATCTGTGCTTCAACTTCAGCAGCAAAATCCTCGTTTTTCTTTTCGATACCTTCACCTGTTTCGAAACGAACATAACTCTTTACCTTGATGTTTGCTCCGTTTGCCTTAGCAACTTCTTCAACATACTTAGCAACACTCTGCTTTCCGTCTTCAGCCTTGATATATGTCTGGTCTAAGAGACAAATATCCTTAAGTTCCTTGTTAAGTCTGCCCTGAACCATACCTGCAAGAATCTTTTCGTTTGCATCAGGCTTCTCGTTCTTAGCTGCTGCCGTAAGAATCTCTGTCTCTTTTTCGATGTAAGCAGGATCTACTTCATCTCTTGAAGTATAAACAGGCTTAAGAGCTGCAGCCTGCATAGCTACGTTCTTACCCATTTCTCTGATTGCATCATTGATAACATCTGTTTCAATGTCAACGAGCACACCGATTTTACCACCCATATGAATATATGATGCAACAAAACCGTTATTTTCTTCAACTCTTGCAAATCTTCTGATTTTAAGATTCTCACCGATAACAGCAATCTGAGAAGCAAGTTCTTCCTGAACTGTCTTAGACTCATCCGCATTCCACTTTTCAGCAAGGAAAGCATCAAGATCTGCTGCCTTTGAATTAAGTGCCTGCTTAGCAACGAGTGCTACATAATCCTGGAATGTCTGGTTCTTAGCAACGAAATCAGTCTCAGAGTTAACTTCAACGATTGCTCCTACATTATCGCCTTCAACGATTGCCGTAACAAGGCCTTCTGCCGCAACACGTCCTGCTTTTTTCTCAACTTTAGCCTGACCGTTCTCTCTGATGATTTCAACAGCTCTTTCCATGTCGCCGTTAGCTTCTGCAAGAGCCTTCTTGCAGTCCATCATACCGGCGCCTGTTGTTTCTCTTAATTCCTTTACCATAGAAGCTGTAACTGCTGCCATTATAATTCTCCCTTCAATATAGATAAATCACCGTGTCATAATAAAAATTATGCCTCTGCTTCAGCAACCTCTTCAGCTTCTTCAGCGTTTTCAGCACCCTGCTTTGCTTCAATAACGGCATCAGCCATTGTTGAAAGAATAAGCTTAACGGCTCTGATGGCATCATCATTACCCGGAATGATGTAATCAAGTTCATCCGGATCACAGTTAGTATCACAAATACCTATAAGTTCAATACCGAGGGCGTGAGCTTCCTGTACACAGATTCTTTCCTTCTTAGGATCTATAATAAAGATAGCATCCGGAATCTTCTTCATATCCTTTATACCGCCAAGGTTCTTTTGAAGTTTTTCCTGCTCTTTCTTTAATTTTAATACTTCTTTCTTAGGAAGAACTTCAAAAATACCGTCTTCTTCCATCTTCTCGATCTGCTTTAATCTTTCGATACGAGTCTTAACTGTGCGGAAGTTTGTAAGCATTCCGCCAAGCCATCTTTCGTTTACATAGTACATTCCGCAACGCTCTGCCTCAGCCGCGATAGAATCCTGAGCCTGCTTCTTTGTACCAACGAATAAAATTGTACCGCCTTCTTTAACAATTCTTGAAACTTCATTGTAGGCATCATCAACCATACCTACTGTCTTCTGAAGATCAATGATATGAATACCATTTCTCTGTGTGAAGATATAAGGAGCCATTTTAGGATTCCATCTTCTTGTCTGATGTCCGAAATGAACACCTGCCTCAAGTAACTGTTTCATTGAAGTAACACTCATTTTAAACCTCCATAATGGTTAAACGTCTGCGAACCCTGATTGAAATAATCACCATAAGAGTTGATTCGCATGAAAAATAGTAACATATGTGAATACACACAGGGTGTATTGTATCAAAAAATAATATACTTAGTCAAACATAAATTTGGGCATATAACGCATAAACTTATGCCTCTTTATTGTCCTCAACATGACCGCATTCAATATCGGCGCATACAAGTTTCTTACCCTTCTCAATCATAAGACCTCCGCACTTAGGACACTTCTTATCCGACGGCCTTTGCCAACTGGAAAAATCACACTCGGGATATCCTTCACAGCCGTAAAATATTCTTCCCTTTTTGGTTCTTCTGATAACAATGTCTCTTCCGCATTTAGGACATTTAACTCCTATTTTTTCCAAATAAGGCATTGTGTTTTTGCATTCCGGGAATCCCGGGCATCCGAGAAACTTACCGGACGGCCCGTACTTAACAACCATATTTCTGCCGCATTTCTCACATATAATGTCTGTAACTTCGTCTTCAATCTTAACGGTTTCCAGTTCTTTTTCCGCCTGTTCTACAGCTTCTTCAATGTCGGGATAGAAGTTTCTTATAACCTGCTTCCATTCAATGCTTCCGTCTGCCACACCGTCAAGCAGAGATTCCATATTAGCCGTAAAGTTGACATCGACTATTGTAGGGAATGCACTTTTTAACATATTGTTAACAACCGTTCCGATTTCCGTTACATAGAGATTTTTCTGTTCTTTTACAATATATCTTCTGAGTAACAGCGTGGAAATGGTCGGAGCATATGTACTCGGTCTTCCTATTCCCAGTTCTTCAAGATTTTTTACAAGAGACGCCTCCGTAAAATGTGCCGGCGGCTGTGTAAAATGCTGTTCCGGAGAAACTTTAATCAAACTAAGTTCACTGTCTTTATTTATACCGTTTACAAGAGTATTGTTATCCTCTTTATCTTCATCTGATTTATAAACAGACAGAAATCCGTCAAATAAAATTTTTGAAGCTGAAACGCTGTAAATATATTCCCCTGCCGCAATTTTAACTGTTGTGTTCTCGTACTTGGCTGCGGACATTTGACTTGCAACAAATCTTTTCCAAATCAACTGATACAATCTGAACTGATCTCTTGTCAAAGAATCTTTAATTAATTCCGGTGTAAGGGTAACATCAGTAGGTCTGATTGCTTCATGGGCATCCTGTGCGTTGCTGTTATTCTTTGCCGCAACACTGCCTCCGATATATTCACTTCCGTATTTATCCGCAATAAATGATGCCGTATATTCCTTTGCAGTATCTGATATTCTTGTGGAATCCGTTCTGAGATATGTAATTATACCTATGGTTCCCCTGCCCTTAACATCAACACCCTCGTATAACTGCTGAGCTGTCTGCATAGTCTTTTTGGTTGCGGAATTAAGCTGTTTTGAGGCTTCCTGTTGGAGAGTTGATGTTGTAAACGGCAACGGAGCTTTCTTACTTCTTTCGCTTGTTTTAATACTGTCAACAACCGGGCTGCTCTGTTCAACCGCCTTCTTTATTGACTCCGCTTCTTCTTTTGTCTTTATTTCGATCTTACCGGATTTGTTGCCGTAAAACTTGGCGATTAAAGGCTTTTTTTCACCGGATACTTTAAATTCGGCATCAAGACTCCAATATTCTTCGGGTACAAACGCATTAATCTCATCTTCTCTGTCGCAAATTATTCCCAGTGCCGCCGATTGCACTCTTCCTGCCGAAAGACCTCTTTTTACCTTTTTCCAAAGAATCGGACTTATCTTATATCCTACTATTCTGTCAAGCATTCTTCTTGATTGCTGAGCATCCACAAGATTCATGTCAATTTTTCTCGGATGTTTAAGAGATTCTTTTACGGCATCCTTTGTTATCTCGTTAAATGTAATTCTTTCAACATCTTCATCCGCAATGCCAAGTGATTTAGCCAAATGCCATGAAATTGCTTCGCCTTCTCTGTCGGGGTCGGTTGCAAGGAATACTTTATCGGCCTTTTTTACCTCTTTTTTTAAATCAGACAGAATAGGTCCTTTACCCCTGATGGTAATATATCTCGGTTCATAATCATTATCCGGATCTATGCCGAAAACCGATTTAGGCAAATCCCTGATATGTCCCTGTGATGCAGCAACCTCATAATTGCTTCCCAAAAATTTTTTTATTGTCTTGACCTTTGCCGGTGATTCCACAATTAAAAGTTTCTTGTTTTTTCCCACACAAATTGCCCTTCTTTCATTTTATATTATACGAATTGAGTAATTGTTGTGAGATGTCTGCCTGGCTTTCCCCTGTAAAGTAAGCATTACTAATCCTGAAATTACATCTTCACTACTCAAGTTAGTTATTCTAATAAGTTCCTCCACACTTTTCGGAACAAAATCAAGGCAACTATACAATAAATCCAAATTACTATCAAGTACACTTTTTCCTTCATTACCGTAGCGAGTATATAATTCACTGTGATTTAATTGTTTTTTTTCTGAAATTTCGGATTCGTTAAATGTCTTTTCCGTGTTGTTATTATCTTCGTGTGTGTTTTTTCTACATATATTATCTTTATATAACTTTCTCATGTCTTTATTCGACAATTTGCCTGTTACGGCACATGAATTTTCTATATCTTTATATGATGATATAAGATACGCTCCGGACCTTATTAGTTCGTTACATCCTTCACTTACAGGGTCGTTAATTCTTCCCGGTAAAACATATACGTCCTTCCCCTGTTCCAATGCCTGATCCACAGTTATCAAAGAACCCGACTTCTTTTTCGCCTCGGCAACGAACAGCGCATCCGAAATGGCGGCTATTATTCTGTTTCTATAAGGAAAGTTGTATGAAAACGGACTTGTTCCCGGCGGATGTTCAGATAATATACATCCCTTTTCCTTTATAGTATTATATATGTCAATATTTATTCTCGGATAACATATATCAACGCCGCAGCCAAGCACGGCACACGTATATCCTCCGGCTCTTAACGCACCTTTATGGGCATAAGTATCTATTCCTGCCGCTAATCCTGATACTATTCCTATTCCCATCTTGGACCATTCGTATGAAAAACCTTCCGTAAAAGTAATTCCGTATTCCGTACATGTCCTCGATCCGACAACTGAAATGTGCGGATTATCAATTTGCGGCAATTGTCCGTAATAAAACAATGCATACGGATAATCATTTAAGTTGTATAACGACTCGGGATATTCCTCATCATCGTAAAATACTACTTTCATTCCGTTTTTAATATTTTTTATAAACAGTCTGTATATATCGGTATTCTTCTTAGATTCATTAATATTTGCAACAGTTCGGTCGGTTATTCCTTTTATTTTTTTTAATTCATCCGAATCGGCTTTATATATATTCTCCGCATCGCCGTATATTTCGAGAAGTTTGCGTATTTTGTGCGGTGACAGCCGCAATGATTCAACAGTGGATAACCAAAACTTATAATATGTTTTATCTGTGTTCATATATGTTTCTAAACCCCGCCGCCTCGGAAATGTGATTAATATCTATACGCTCCTTATTATCTAAATCCGCAATGGTTCTTGCGACTTTTAATATTTTCACATACCCTCTCGCCGTCAAATTAAACTTTGAAAATATTTCTCTCATCAACTCTCCCTCACAGCTTCCCAATTTACAGAACCTGTCTATATTTCCGTTAGACATTTCACTGTTAAAATTAATTTTTTCATCAATAAATCTCTCTTTTTGTATTATTCTTACCCTTTCAACCTGTTCCCGCATACTATTTGTGGAATATAAATTATCTTTATCTTTGTTATTCATATCATCGAACGTTACCGTCTCGGTTCTCACACTTATATCAAATCTGTCAAATATCGGTTTTGAGATTTTGCCTATATACCTGTCTATATCAATATCCGTACATTGACATTTATGTCTGTCAGGGTAATAACCGCATTTACACGGATTCATTGCAGCTACCAGCATACAGTCGGCAGGGTATTGTACGGTATATTTATTCCTGGAAACCGTCACAACTCTGTCTTCCAACGGTTGCCTTAATGCCTCCAGTACATTGGTTTTAAATCTTGTAAGTTCATCCAAAAACAATACTCCCTTAGATGCCAATGTAAGTTCTCCGGGCTTAGGTGTACTTCCCCCTCCGACCAGAGCCGCTTCCGTCAGATTAGTGTGCGGTGTTCTGAACGGCCTTCTGTTTATAAGTGTCTTATTTCTAAGTAAACCGGCGGTACTGTATATTTTTGTTATTTCAGTCATCTCATAAACTGACAATTTAGGCAGTATCCCCGGTATTCTTTTGGCAATCATTGATTTACCGCTTCCCGGAGAACCTATAAGAAGTAAGTTGTGCATCCCGCAGGCACTAATCAACGCCGCTCTTTTCGCCATATATTGTCCGTGTATATCGCTGAAATCCACATCCGTATATGAATAATTGTCCGATATTTTGTAATCGGCCGGATTCAATTTTTTTATGTCATTAAGAAAATCAACCACGTCTTTCAGATTATCAGCTTCAAAAACATCTATTCCGTCAACATATACACATTCATACCCATTCCCCGAAGGCACTATGACATATTCAAAGTTTAGTTCTTTAGCTTTTAAAACAAATGCAAGGACACCGTCTACGGCTCTTATACTGCCGTCAAAACCGAGTTCACCGATAAATACTCCGTTATTGACACATCCCTTAATGATTCCGTTCGACTTTAATATTCCGATTGCAACGGCAACATCAAGCCCTGTTCCGTTTTTCCTGAGATTAGCGGGCGTAAAATTTATAATAATTCTCTGAGGCGGTATATCATATCCTGAATTTTTTATTGAAATCTTAACTCTTTCCTTGGCTTCTTTTACTTCCGTATTAAGATATCCGCTCATTTCAAAACACGGCAATCCGCCTCCCACATCTGTTTCAACACCTACAATATGTGCATCTATTCCGAACAGAGTCATTCCATATGTCTTTGAGTACATCCGTCTCCTTTCGCAGTAAACATAAAATACTGAAATATATTGTTAAATACCGTATTTCCAAATGTCGAAAACATTATTAATGTTGCGTTTTCATATTGATAATACCGTAAGCGGGAACATTTTTTTGATATATTTAATCTGTATAAGTATTGAAAAAAGTTGAAAAATAAATTGAATAATGTTATAAATAAATTATCAAAACATTTGTTTGTGTTTTAATTTTATGTTTTAATTAATAAAATGTCAATAGCGGGAGAAATATTATCCTTATCTTTATTTTTATTATTCCGTAATATCGGTCGATTAACCTATAATTAATAAATCGACAATATTACTGAAGACAACAAAATAACAAAAAGAACACAGGCCTGATTGCCTATGTTCTCAAACACTTATTACATACGATGTTTATGTTTGTTTTTTACGGAATAAATTATTGCTGTAGATATAATTGCTATGCCTAATACAACAAAATAAGGCAATACATTTAATGCATCACCTGTTTTAGGTGAACTGCCCTTATTCTGTTCTTTCAGAGGTATGTCGGGAGTTTCACCCGGCGTTTCCGGCGGAGAATCAGGAGTTTCCGGAGGAATTTCAGGTCTCATTCTGTTAGTTATCAGATACCCGCTCTCCGCACTTCCCGATATTATTTCTTCATAATCTTCGCTAATATTCACTTCTCTTACCGTATATGTAATCTCCTCATTTTTATTGTTATATTTTTCTAAATTCGTAAATGAACCTGTCCAATTATTATCTTCATTTAATGTAATTATTTTTCCGTTTACGTCTTCTCCGTCTGCCACAAGCTGTACATCTACGCTGTCAGGTCTTTTTCCGCTGCGGTTGTTGTCATCTTCCCAAATTTTTGTAACTTTTATATCTGTTTTGTCCTCTACAGGGCTGTTTGTGATTTTAAATCCATCATGCTGATCCCCGCTGATTGTTCCTACATATCCGTTTACATGTTCTTCTTTTACGGAATATATAATATTTTCACCGTTTGCGGTTACGGGCAGATCTTTAAATTCAGTTTTCCATCCGTTATCCGCACTTAATCTTTCGGTTTGTATATCATATTCTTTGCCTCCGACGGTACCGGTTAACGTTACGGAAACAGATTCCGGACGATTATCAGACGCATTTTCATCGTTCCATATCTTCTCTGCAGCTATATTCGTAATTTCTTCCGGTGTACCTATTGTAACAGTACCGTTGCTTCCGATACCGGCGCCCCTTGTTTCTGAAACATTACCGCTTATTATTACCTTTCCCAACCGAGAAGTTAATTCATTTCCTGTTTCATCCGTATGAAGAAGCAAATAGTTGTTATTTTCCAATGTACCCTTGTGATCTTCTTCCTTCAAATATGAATTATCACTGTTTTTCCAATTATATGAAACTCCTCCCAACATCCTCTTGGAAATCTCATATTCCGGATTGCCGCTGTGTAAACCGAAATAATTACTTTGCAAAATAAATATTTCACTTCCTTCATTTCCTTTATGATTTCCGTAAATTGCAGCTCCGTCGGTTATATAAATTTTAGTTTTTGATATCGGACAGGCGGCATAACCTGCTCCGTCTGACTTAGACGTGTTATCCGTTATAATAACATTCTTTAAATACAGCTCTCCGTTTGCACCGTTTACACCGTACATGTCGTTGGCACCGTTTACATAGATACCCCCGCCTCCGAAAGAATTTTCCGTATATCCCGTGGCGTCCATTTTATTGTTTATTATACTTCCGCCGTAAATATATGCCTTAGATACTCCTCCGAAGTAATATTTGGCCTGTATAAATATTCCGCCGCCTGATGAACCGGCAGTATTCCCTTCAACGGTTCCTCCGTTCATGTTCAAAACATTACCGTCACCCCATTGATTTGAACCAAGACTGATACCGCCGCCTATTTCATTTGAATAATTATTAATTACTTTCGCGTTTCCCGACATATTAATTGTACTGCCCTGATCCGCCAATACACCTCCGCCTGCCGAATAAAACTGACTCGGCACGGTACTTCTGTCTGTTACACGCTTTGAATAATTATTTTGAATCACTCCGTCCGTAAAATTCATAACGGAACCGTATAAATAGACTCCTCCTCCGTATGTGGCCTGATTACCTTCAATAATACCGCCGTCCATATTGACGGTTGCTCTCACGGCATTCATCGCTCCGCCGTTGGTAGAAGTGTTTACTATATCTTTAATCTTATTATTTCTTAATATCGCCCCGGAAGATATATTTATTTTCGCACCGCTTTTTACGCTGATGAGCGAATTTTCAATGTTCTTATTATTTTCCGTATTACCGTCAATTATTACATCAGACAGCGTAACCGTATTGCCTGATTCAACACTGAATAAATATCCGTTGAATCGGGCTCCTCTTATTATTTTTGCATTAGTGCCCTTTAATGAAATGTCTCCGCTAATTTCGGTTCTGCCCACAACAATAATATTTTTTATTGTCGGATTGGTCAGCGAAAGTTCCTTTGCCTTTTCAAATGTTTTTACCGCCTTTTCCGAAGTTGTTCCGTCATTAGAATCGTTCCCCGACTGTCCGTCCAGATATATTTCTTTGATGTGCGGATTCTTTGATGTCACATTCATATCCGTAACCAAAAGTGCCTTCTTTCCGTTTACGGGATCTGTAACATAACCTTCATTCAACTTTAATCTCGGAACACTTAATATCATTTTTCCGTCAGATTTTTTCAAATATAAATCATAATGCAAAAGATACGGCTCAATATCGTTTCCGTCTTCCGAGCCGTAATATTCCACATCGACCCGTTCATACGGAATATTGATATTTTCAAAAGAAATATCACCGTGCCAGGTATAATCCTCTGACGTATATGACATTTGTTTAATCAATGTCTCACTTTGTCCGTCAATATGAAGTTCAAAATCAACCGTAAAATCTCTTAAATTCCAGTTATCATGGTCAAAAATATCATTTTCCGGTTGAGTCATCCAATAATTGGCATATGCTCCGTTCGGATAGTCATAAGTTGTCATGGCTTTTCTTGTTATTCCGAAATTCAAAACATATCCATTATCTTCAGTTTGATTTTGGGCGTATACCAAACCTCCTGTGAACAGTGACACAAACAGCGTAATTACTGCCGTCAACCATAATAATAACTTGCTTTTTCTCATTGCACCTCCGTATTTATAATGTCAAAATACTTTGTTATAAAGATGACAATGCTATTTTATCATGAAATTGTTATTTAATTAACATAATATGTTAATAATTTAACATATATATTTTATTTTTAATAAAAAACCTCTTTTTCAGAACTTCGCCACGCATTAAAATTACGACGCTGCTCTGAAAAAGAGGACATTATGTTAAATTTTATTTTATTGTTTTTGTCTTTCCGCGGATAATCATGTAAGTTCGGTACTCATTAGCTCTGAAATCAGGTATTGTTCACTACTTTTTCCGCATTATTCTTTACTTCATCCGGAACCGTTATTTCTTTTACATTATTATATCCGTTGATTTTAAATTCTACTACCGCGTTATCCATAGAAATCGATGTTTTTTTACCTGCTGCCTTATCAGAGACGGAGCCTATCAGAGAATTAATTACCTCTGTCATTGAATCCCCCAAATCAAATTTAATTCCTTTAATTTCATGGGTCTTCTTATCAAAATAAATATCCGAATTAAACTTTACGTTATTTAAAATATCACTTGAAATATTCTTTCCGTTCAAAACGCCTAACCCGTCGGCAAATGCCTTGTTAATTTCTTCATTTCCCTTTGTAAGATCGGTAAGGGTATAGCTTCCGGAAATCACATAACACTCACTGCCGTTATATTGCTCCGTACCTTCTTTTAACTCCAGTTTATCATTTACGTTTTTGATTCCGTTTATTATTTCCGTTATCTTACCGGGATCAAATTCAGCGGTTGTATCACTTTTCTTTTTACTGTATACATTCCATGTCAAATTGTCACCTGAAAGGGTTTTTGTTCCGGTGTAAACATTTACATTATCACCCTCTTCAACTATATACATTTCCAATGCAGAATTTTCTTTAAATCCGCTTACCGAAAGTTCGGTATCACCTTTAATGTGACTTGAACCGTCAGGAAGCATTTGTTCAATATCAATATTATTTTTCAAATTCAAATCTATGTTTTTATCCGCAACTACAACATTGATTTTTGAATTTTGACCTATAGTTGCGGATAATGAAGAACTTTCGGCAATTTTCTTCAATCCGTCTTCTATCAATGCCTCTTTTGATGCAGGCGCCGCGGCTCCGCATCCTGACAATACCATTCCCGCGGCACCCATTGTTGTCACTATTCCTGTCAAAAATAACTTATTCATCTTCCCCTCCATGACTTATTCAAATCAAATATATTTTACCATATTAAATAAAAACACCTGATACTTGTATCGTATCAAGTGTTTTTACAACAATATTAAAAGATACGAAACGGGAAAATCCGTCATAATCGACTTTCCTGTTTTCAAATTAATAAGATCAGTTAGCGCTGTCGGTTACTTCCTTTGGAATATCAATCGATTTTACGTTATTGTATGTGTTAACAGTCGTAATTTTAGATGAGTTAACTTTTATATCCATTTTTCCGCCTGATGAATCCAACTGCTCTTTCAACGCTGCTTCAAATATGGACTTTATTGACTCTGCCATATCAACTTCAACGCCCTTTACTTCCTTTGTTTCGGAATCGATATAATATACCGTCTTCGCCATTATATCCGAAACACCGTCGAGCCCGAGCTGACTAAAATCATTACCGGAATTAGCCAAATATTTTGAAATCTGATCAAACCCAATGTCGGCCTTTACGACATAGCAGTTGCTTCCCTCATAGGTTTGGGTTTTATTGTCCATGGAAAATGAAGCTTTGTTATCTTTATACAAATCATAAAGATTAATATTTATTTGTTCACTTGCCTTTTCATAATCAACGGATGATTTAGTCCAGTCTGATGAAGTTCCCCCTGTTGAATTGGTTGAATAAATATCAACTTTTTTGCTGTCAGTTGGGTTAACAGCCATATATATTTCTGACTTTGTCTCGCTTTCCACACCTGAGAAACTCTGTTTCATATTATAAACCTGATGTGAAGCAAATTTATCCAATACAGCCTCTATTGTTCCTTCTCCGGACATCTTCATGTTAAAATCCTGACTTTGTCCGTTAACGGAAGCCGATACCTTAAGGTCAAAATCTACATTCATTTTTGTTGTAACGGATTTTACGGACGCCATGGCTGTCTTTGTATCTTCCATAACGGAATCTATGGTAACATTGCTTGCTGAACCGCCGTTATTGCTTCCGCATCCTGCAAATATAACTCCCGAAGCAGCTAATGAGCCTATTAATAAAATTTTCTTCATATACAAATCCTCCAAACAAAACTTTCCCATTTACTTTGTTAATTATACTACATTATTCATATATTTGTATTAATTTTTTAATATGTCTTAAAATATTCCTAAAACATTCTACAGTGAACAGCATAAAACCTAAGTACTTGATCTGATTTAATGAACGAAAAACCCTGTCATCAAAATATTTTTACATCTTTATCAATTTGTCGTTAATATTGTAAAGATAGAATCTTCCCTTCTTGCCTACTCTTTTCACCACCTCTATATCGTTCAATACACGAAGCGATATAGATGACTGATATGATGAAATATTACAGCATTCAGAAAAATCACCTGACGTGAATTCATCTCCCAGTTCTAACGGCAAGAATTGAATCCAATCTTCATATCTGTCTATTGTATAAATATTATTAATTCCCAAAGGAATTTTATTTAATTTTGAATATGGTCTTCTCTTCCCGTTTCTTATGGGCATATTGCTGTTTATTTGAAGAATATCCATTTCATATATGTGAATCTTTATGTTTTTGTGTATTAAATAATCCTTTATGCCGTAAAGTTCGTCAAATACATCATAAATATTACCTTTAAACGGTGATTTTCTGATACCGGACTCCATAAACCGTTCAATGTCGAACTTACCGCTCTTTATATCTTTTATGTCAATATATGTTATCCATTTATTATTTATAAGAGGATAAACTATGCATACATTATAATTTTCCAGGAAAACATTTAGTTTAGGTTTTAATTTGTACAGGCTTTTTGTCTGTATTTCCGTAATAGTATTACCGTTTTGTATATCGGCAAAATAATTGTCCACATATACTTCGTGATTATCAATATTATCATCCATATATCTTTTCAGACAATTATGCAATATACTCTCTCCCATTGTTCCTATGGGACCGTTTTCCGTATTAACTTTATTTTTTAAAACACTTTTACGGGAAACTGTCATTATATCAGAAAGATTAGCAAGCACACTTTCCCGTATACCCGCTAATCTTTCATAATCAGTATAATTATTATTATAAAGCAACAGTTCCCTCACGTTTGAAGGTTTCATATTACTTATTCTCTCTTAAGGCCGCCTGTTCCGAATTCGGATAACTCCAATCCCTTATTTCTTTCAAGAACCATTCTGATACTCCATTCGTGAACAAATAAAAGAAGAACATTGCCCTTTAAGTCACGAATCTTCTTCATATCAGATGTTCCGTTTATTGAGTCCGGATCGAATTCATCCTGATTACTTATGTATCTTATATATTCATAAGGAAGCTGCTCAAGACCGATGTCAACATTATATTCACTTGCGAGTCTGAACTTTAAAACATCGAACTGAAGCGTGCCGACCGCACCTACTATAATCTCTTCCATTCCGGTAATATATTCCTGGAATATCTGAACAGCACCTTCCTGGGCAATCTGTGTAATTCCCTTTACAAATTGCTTCCTTTTCATTGTATCAAGCTGTTTTACTCTTGCAAAATGTTCCGGAGGGAATGTAGGTATACCCTCAAATGCAAACTTATCCTTTGAGCTGCATAAAGTATCGCCTATGGAGAATATTCCCGGATCGAAAATACCGATAATATCGCCCGCATATGCCTTATCTACTATATGCCTTTCACTTGCCATTATCTGCGTAGGCTGTGAGAGCTTAATCTTCTTGTTGGACTGGACATGCCAGGCTTCCATACCCGCATCGAATTCTCCGGAAACAATTCTGATAAATGCTATCCTGTCTCTGTGGGCTTTATTCATATTAGCCTGAATTTTGAATACAAATGCACTGAAATCCTCGGTTTCCGGCTCTATAACTCTTAAGTCTGACTCTCTTGAAGCCGGAGATTCCGTCATCTTTAAGAAATGGCGTAAAAATGTTTCAACTCCGAAATTGGTAAGGGCGGAACCGAAAAATACAGGCGTAAGATTACCTGCTCTTACTTCATCTAAATTAAACTCACTTCCGGCGCCTTCAAGAAGTTCCATGTCTTCCTCAAGTTTTTCTCTGAAATAATCACCTATCTGATCATCTATTGAAGGATCGTCTATTGAAACATTCCAGGTATTAACTTCTTTCTGCCCGTTCATCTCTGCGGTAAACATGTTTACTTCTCTTGTTTCCCTGTCAAATACGCCTTTGAATTCTTTTCCCGATCCTATAGGCCAGTTCATCGGACATGTGCTGATTCCGAGTATGCTTTCTATATTATCAAGCAATTCAAACGGATCTTTTGACTGTCTGTCCATCTTGTTGATGAATGTAAATATTGGGATATGTCTCAGAACACAAACTTTAAAAAGTTTAATCGTCTGCTTTTCAACACCCTTGGAGGCGTCAATAACCATGACTGCAGAGTCTGCCGCCATAAGCGTCCTGTATGTGTCCTCCGAAAAATCCTCATGTCCCGGTGTATCAAGAATATTTACACAATATCCGTCATATTCAAACTGCATAACGGATGACGTTACCGAAATACCCCTCTGCTTTTCAATTTCCATCCAGTCAGACACAGCATGTTTAGCCGTCTTTTTTCCCTTAACGGAACCTGCAAGGTTAATCGCTCCTCCGTATAACAGAAACTTCTCCGTAAGAGTTGTTTTACCTGCATCCGGGTGGGAAATAATCGCAAAAGTCCTTCTTCTTTCTATTTCTTTATTCTTATCGTTACTCATCATATTCACATCATTCTAAACTATTAAGCTGGAAGTCATAAGAAATAACACACTTATCTTTTTCATCGAATCTTCTGAACAAATTAACGATATCCGTCATTACGGATTCAAAATCATCCTCATCCGCCTCTACCTGCAAAACGTGTGCATCGTTAAATAATTCAACAGATTTTACCTTTTCATTCTTTCTGATATCTTCCAAAATTGCATCAGCTTCTTCACTGCTGATAGTCTTATTTTTAGGATAAGTTACACTATAAGATCTAACCATTTTTCTCTCCTTCATGATTGCAAGATTATCTTTTAGCCATAATCATTCTTATATAACATGTTTTCTGATTATACATAACAAAATTATCCTGTGCAATGATAAATTTATTACTTCATAAACTGATCCAGCGCCTGATTGAGTGTATCGATAACATCATCATCACCGTGCTCAACCGAATCGATAATACAATGTGTGAGGTGCTCTTTAAGTATTTCCCTTCCTATGTTGTTAACGGAAGATTTAACTGCCGCAAGCTGTACCAAAACATCGGAGCAGTCAACCCCGTTTTCAACCATTAATTTTACATGCTGCATATGTCCTATTGCTCGGCTGAATCTGTTAAGTATCTTTTTTGTATGGGCGGGATCGTGACTGTGCCCATGTTCGGAACCGTCGGTATGCGTATGAGTATGCGCATCTTTGTCGATAAACTGTATCTTGTTGTCTATCTCTTCCTGAGTTGCTATTCTGACTTTAACAATACCATGATCCTTTATGTGGACATGTGCAAAGCCTTCTTCATGCATTTTCTTATGGCAATCTTCATCAATATCTTCCGAAAAATGATTCGGATTTGATTTTGAATGACTGTGCTCATGGTCGTGAGTATGACCGTGAGATATCCCAACCTGTTTATGATTAAGTTCATTTGCATTTTCTTCAATATTGCCCATATTCACTCCTAACCCCTTCTGATACAATATAATAAAAATATACAATAATAATTAATCCATATTTTACAATAACTAAAGTTTTTAAAATAATTGTATTTGATTATATCATTAATCCATAGCTGTTTTCTATTGATTTTTGCCCGGTAACAATTTAAAGGTGATTTTTTTACAATTTATATTCTTAAATATTACATGTCACGGAGTATTCCCGTAAGTATGTCGTCTCCGTATAATTCACTTTTTCCCATCTGCTCCGTAACATATTCATAATTAATATAGGAATGTTCGAATTGCCTCGAATACAAATGAAAAATATCGGCAATGTTTTCATCGGTAATATCTTTATGTACATAAAGATATGATTCACAGAGTTTTCTGCATACAATATACGCCACTACTGCTTTTTTTATCTGAACAACCGCATTGTCTTCATACACTGCCTGTAGAAAAAACCTGTAGACATAATAGAACATTAGATTTTCAAATGAATAATTATTGTTTTCAATGCTTACAATATGCTCTTTCAGAACTGTTTTTTCTTCATCTCCGATATTTTTATATGCATTATATTCTTCCAGCTTTTTATGCCAATCGGCATTTATTATTTCATAGCCATCAAAAGGCTTTAACATATATTCAATATCGTAATCCGGCTTTTTATTTTCCGATAAATCTTCGGTTTCTTCATCATTTTCCCAAATAAATACTTTTTTATAAATTTGTATCAGCCTTTCCGAAAGAGTTCCCCGTGATTTATCAAATATAATATTAAAAATATCTTTTCTCAGATGAATTAACTCGAAATAAACAGATGCGTCAATGTCATTGTATGTCTTCACCGTCTCATCATTCAATTCGGAAACCAGCTCCGTTTTTCCGATATTTACAAACATTTCCGCCACAACCGGACAAGAAGGAGCAACTCCGATTTCTCTTGTCGAACCGTATTCATTTTTAAATCTGGGAAATTCATCGCAGGTTTCACATAAGGCGTTTTCGCCCAGTTCTTTATATATATCGCACAAATTGTCTTTATCGAGAAACGGACATCGCATATTTTCTGTAAGTTTGAAGGTACAACCCCCGTCTTTCTTTGGTATCATCACATTTAACAGACGTTTGCCGATTTCTCCCTTTTGCTCCTTATAGAATTCGTAAGACCGCTCATCCACGTCAACATCCCAGCCCGCGCAACATGTATCTCCGCACTTTTCCGCAATGCATTTAAAATCTTTATAATAATCCGGTGTAACTGTTTTCATTTTATTATCCTCAAATTTTTCGATTTATTTTACTTTTATCCGTAACAACAAATAATTTTTTGAAATTTTAATATGCCGTGAGCAAGAAATCCCCCACATCTATAGGTGGTGGGATGAATTGTGATAAACACGGCATTTATTCATATGTAACTTTACGTTATAATGTAATCAGTCTTAAATAAACAAAAGGTTACAAACACAATGAATTTTGACACTAATAATCATTCAGTATTTATACTGCATTATCATCTGATCATGTGTATCAAATATCGAAATAAAGTCATAAATGATGAAATATCCAATCGTCTAAAAGAGATATTTGGATATATTGCTCCAAATTATAAC
>NZ_BAAHYP010000017.1:0-10937 GCF_054657495.1 Howardella ureilytica
GCTCTCTCCCGCTTTAAGATGAAGCTCTTTTGCGAATGCCGTTGTATCAGGTCTTACTCTGTCCTGATTGTTGTTATCATCCCACTTCTTTGTTACAACCACGTTTGTTCTCTCAGGAGTATGAGTATTGGTAATTACTCCTCCGTTGAGCGCCGTGTTGTTGTCTGTTGTATATCCGCTTACGGCATCCTCTTTTACACTGTATGTTATAGGTGTGCCTGCCGCGTTCTTTGCAAGATTTGTGTATTTTACGGTATATGTTCCGTCGTTGTTGTCAACAACACTCGGTACAACTCCCGTTACTTCTGTCTCGCCGTTCATCAAATGAAGCTTTGATGCAAAATCATTTGCACCCGGTCTGATTCCGTCTCTGTTGTTATCATCAACCCAGTTCTTTGTAACCGTGATATCAATAACTTCAGGAGTATGAGTATTGGTGATCGTCTCACCGTTCTTTGCTGCGGTTTTATCTGCCGTATAGCCGTCAACGCCGTCTTCTTTTACCGAATAATTGATTTCGGTACCGTTTTCATACTTTTGAAGATTAGCATATTCAATCGTATAAGTATTATCACCGTTATCTCTGATAACAGGCGTTGCGCCTTCAACGACAGTATTATCCTTCATCAATGAAAGCTTTCCGGCAAATAAGTCCGTACCCGGTCTTAAGCCGTCACGGTTACCGTCATCATTCCATGATTTAGTAACAATTAACGTAAATGTTTCAGGCGTATGTGTGTTGGTAAGTGTTTCACCGTCTTTTACGACAGTTTTATCCGCCGTGTATCCGTCAACATTTTCTTCCTTAATTGAATATTCGATAGGTTGGCCGTTACTGTTCTTTGGCAAATTCTCATAAGAGATTTTATATGTTCCGTCGAGATTGTCCTCTACAACAGGTGTTACTCCATTAACTTCAACATCATTATCTCTGTATAATTTAACCATTGAAGCAAATTGTGAAGCGGAAGGACGCTTACCGTCCTGATTGTTTCCGTCGCTCCATGCCTTAGTGATTGAAATATATGTCGTTCCGACACTATGAGTATTTGTTATGGTTTCGCCGTTTTTTACAGTATATGTATCGGCTTTATATCCGTCTACGATATCTTCTTTAACCGAATATTGAATATCCGTACCGTTTTCTTTTTTCGGAAGACCTGTATATTTTACGGTAAATGTACCGTTTCCGTTATCGGTTACGGCAGGGACGACTCCTACAACCTCGTTATCGGCATTATCACCCTTCATAAGGTGTACCATGCCCGTATATTCTGTGGCTGTCGGTCTGATACCGTCCTGATTATTACCGTCAACCCAATTTTTTGTAATACTTATATCAACCGTCTCCGGTGTATGAGTATTAACCAGCGTTTCACCGTTCTTTACGGTTTCGGCACTCGGAGTATAGCCTGTTATACTATCTTCTTTTAATTTATAGTCGGTATTTTCACCGTTGATATACTTATTCAGGTTGCTGTAACTTATTGTATAAGTGTTGTCATTATTGTCGGTAATTACCGGAGTTACACCCGTAACCTCCGTATTGCCGTTCATAAGATGTACTTTAGATGCATAATCGGAAGCGTTAGGTCTTAAACCGTCACGATTGTTGTCATCATCCCAGTTCTTTGTTACCGTGAAAGAAACTTCCGTACTTTCCTTGCTTAAAGTCATGGAAGCGCCTACATTAGCCTTGTTAATTACCGCGCCTACCATGTTTTGGAATCCCTCGGGATTTCCGCTTGTATCCAGTTTTGTACTCAGTAAACCTTCAGGCGGATGATAAACTTTCAAATCGCCTTCCATCCATGCCACATCGGCAGATACCGAAAAAGACAGGTTGTCTGCAGGTTCGTTGTCCGATACAAGCTGAAAACTTTCTCCGGCACTGACAAAGGTTCTTCCGTTAGTAGTCGTAACTCCGTCAGGTAATTGAAATGCATATTTTGCGTAATAATTACTTGGAGCATTTAAAGTAAGCGTACCGGTTTTCCACTTTTTATCAGTTGTATCAAACTTAAATTCGCCGTCTCCCGTAATAGAAACCGCAGATGACGAAGGTTCGCTTTTAAGAATGTTTGCACCCTTTAAACCCAACAATGAGTATGTCAAAGGTTTCTTTTCAACAGGTGAATTGTCCGGAACTCCGTTCTCAGCCATTAATGACCAGACCGCATTGGACGTTGCTTCATAAGCCTGCTGTTTTGTAAGATAATAGCTGTCTCCCATTATCGCAGGTAATACCTGAAGCGGATCACCGAAATTTGTGGCAATAATCGCCTGATAAAATGGAAGAGACTGTATCTGTATCCTTGTAAGTCCTGATTTGGTCGTTGAATCATTCCCCATATCAAATACTTTTTTTACAAAGTTCTGAAGTTTTTCGTATTTTTCGTTTTTACTCATAATATCACTGTATGTAAAAACTTCATTACCGATTTCATCAGGAAAGTCCTCTCGTATAACCGAAGGAGGAACTAAAAATTCGTTATATTCTTCAACTGTAATAGCATCAACTTTATCTGCATTGCTGTACAGATTAGCTCCGTTATACGGATAACCCGCATAAAGAATTGTCTCCAGCTGACTTGTCATTGCATTGATTTTTTCGGAATCGGTAATACCGTTGGCAATCAAAAAATCTTTGAAATCCATAGGGCTGTAATTAGCTTCTGTCGGTAATCCCAATTCTTTAGACGGCCATGCAAGACCGTTGTTCATACAAAACAATATAATATTTGTGTCATGTACGAAGTAAATGTCGTTAGCCGTATCATGATCCACCTGTATCTTATCCGCTGTTTCGGCAGCAGATACTCCCAAAGGTGCAGATGGTATGAAAAACATTACAAATGCAAGAATCCATACTGCGATACGTTTTAATATCTTCATCCTACTCTCCTTCCCCTAATAATATAAAACGTATAACAAATGTGATTATTGTAATGGTAGACTTAACAGCGCCCTAAGATTAACACAATTACAACCCCATATCCATGATACATATGCTTTTTTTATCATTATAAGCATATTGTAAATAATTGTATTTTTTGATAATTCATAATTATTTATACTCTGACACAACATGAAAATATCCCTTTAATAATAAAAATCACCCATGTACCGTATATATTGAATAACTCAATTTACGGTATACAAAGGTGATTTTTTGAATATTTTCTTCTATATTATAATTATATTTATTGTATTTATCACGTTCATTGATTTTAAAAATTTTCAGTATCTTATTGATTCAACCTTCAAAACCAAAGAATTCCATATTTTCAATACTTTACAGACTTTCGGTACTTATTCAACATTCCATACTCTGATTGTATTTGTCCTGTTTTCACCGATAGGAACGCCTGCGCTGAGAACTATTCTGTCCCCTTTTTCAACGTATCCCTCTTCCGTCGCTCTTAATACACAATGTTCAAATATGTCTTCCATATTATCTCTGCTCTCTCTGAGCATAGGCTGTACACCGCGATACAGAGCCATTTGATGATATACTTTCAAATTATTTGTCGAACCGATTATCGGAACAGACGGAAGATACTTGGACATTCTTGACGCTGTATTTCCCGATATTGTAACGGCAATAATGACTTTGGCATGAACATCTTTTGCCAGAGAATCGGCTGCACGGCTTACCGCATTTACGATATCATCCGCATTCATGGCATATCCCACGGGAACTCTCGGTAAATGTTCATAATCTTCTTCGGCCTGTTCGCATATTTCCGCCATGGTCTTAACCGCCTGTACCGGAAAACGGCCTGCCGCACTCTCTCCGGAGAGCATAACCGCGCTCGTTCCGTCAAACACGGCATTGGCTACATCACTGATTTCCGCTCTTGTAGGTATTGGATTGTTCGTCATTGATTCAAGCATCTGAGTTGCTGTAATAACTATTTTACCTTCTTCCACACATCTTGTGATTATTTTTTTCTGTATTCCGGGAAGAAGCACATAGTCTACTTCAACACCCATGTCTCCTCTTGCAATCATTATACCGTCAACAAGCGGAAGTATTTCTTCGAAATTTCTTATTCCCTGTGTACTTTCAATCTTCGCAATGATTTTTACGTCATCGCCTCCGTTTTCATTAAGGAAGTTTCGTACGGCTTTCGCATCGTCCGCCGTTCTCATAAATGATGCCGCAACATAGTCCACCCCTTCTTTTGCGGCAAATACAAGATCGCTTTTATCCTGATCCGATAAGTATTCCATTTGAATGTCGACTTCAGGTATATTTATACCTTTTCTGTCGGTTAAAATTCCGCCGTGAATAACTTCACAGTGTATTTCGGTATCGGTAATGTTCGTTACTTTCAGCACAATCATTCCGTCGTTAATCAGTACTCTGTTACCTTCCTTAAGTTCCTTGGGAAGACCCTTATAAGTAACGGAAACCGTTGTATTGTTTCCCTGTTTATCCTCTGTGGTTAAAATGAACTCACTTCCGTCCGAAAGTTCCGCTTTTCCGTTTTCAAATGTTCCTATTCTTATTTCCGGTCCTCTTGTGTCCAGGAGAACCGCGGCAGGGATTCCCAGTTCGTCCCTTACTTTTCGAAATGTCGTAATATTTTTACGGTGATCCGCATGAGAACCGTGGGACATATTCATTCGCCCGACATTCATACCTGCCTTAAAAAGCTCTTTAATAACTTCTTCACTTCCGGATGACGGACCCAATGTACATATAATTTTTGTTTTTCTCATATTCACCCTCCGCTTTTTAATCAAGTAATTTGTTCGTTGTTATTTAATGAGTGAGGTTAGCATATTGAAACTTTGATTACAAGTTACGACAAAAAAATTGGTTCTCATAATAAATATGTTAAAAAATAATGTTACGACTCACAAATCACAGACAGCAAAAGAACAGCTAAGATATTGTATTCACATTTATACACGGTTAGTAAAAATGAAAATTTCATAAGAATAATGTTTTACGGGGATTTAATTAGAATATCCGTATAAAATTAATATATTAAAAGAATTTTAAAAAACAGTTTTTTATTATCAATTAAGATATATAAAAAAGGACGTAGGTTAACCCACGTCCTCAAAAGAATAAACAAGCCTAAACAGCATCCAATAAAGATAAACTGTTCTGATTTATGCTTTTTAGTGGAGTAGACGAGAGTCGAACTCGTGTCCAAAGACAAATTCGCGTGTACTTCTACTATCATAGTTACTCTCGGAATTCCACGGTATATATGAAAGCAACAAACATATACCGTGTATCATCCTTAATACGCCTAACGGTTAGGATGCATTGCCGCTATCGTTTCCTACATATTTATGAGATCCGAGTCCGATAAGTGTAGGTGCTTTCGAATCAGACCGCCGGTAAACCGGCTTTTGCCGCCTTAATTAGGCAGCTGCTAATTGTCTATTATCGTTAGCGTTTATTTTAGGTTCGCGTGTGTCGTACAGCTTACGGATAGCTTCTCCACCTTCATCATCCCTGTCGAAACCTTTACTACCCCAATGGAGTCTGATTATATCATTTATACAATATAATGTAAACTTCATTTAACCGATTATATCGGCACGGAAAATTGTTGAAACTTATTATTAATATAAATTTTTGATTTTAAACTCTTTAACGGCTTCTCGTTCCTGGTCTTTTTTAGCTATATCTCTTCTCTTGTCATACTGCTTTTTACCTCTGCATAAACCTATTTCCAACTTTACTCGACCGTTTGACAGGTGAACGTTGAGAGGCATTATCGTATAACCTTTTTCCTTTACGGCTCCCGCAAGTTTAAATATCTGAAACTTATGTAGTAAAAGCCTTTTGGGTCTTAACGGATCTTTGTTGAATATATTTCCCTTTTCATACGGTGTCACATTCATGTTGTAAATAAATATCTCTCCGTTATCGATTTGAATATATGACTCTTTAATTGAACATTTCCCCTGTCTTATGGACTTTACTTCCGTACCGTGCAGTTCTATGCCTGCTTCATATTTTTCTTCCACAAAGTAGTCAAAATATGCTTTTTTGTTGTTGGAGAGTATCTTATACGGTTCTGCCTTTGCCATAATTCCTCCTGATTATACTCAGTTATATTCCTTAACTAAACTGAATGTTATTGTTTTTAATTCAGCGTCCGCATCTTCAACCTTTACTCTGAGCTTTTGTCCTATTCTGAATTCTCTTCCGCCGGTCTCTCTCATAAGAATAAGATTGGTTTCGTCATATACATAGTATCCGTCTTCAAGTGAAGAACACGGTATAAGACCTTCAATGGTATTAGGAAGCTCCACATATATTCCCCACTGTGCAAGTCCTGCTATTATGCCGTCAAATTCATCACCGATATGACGTTTCATATATTCCGCCATCTTAAGTCTTACGGCTTCTCTCTCAGACTCTATAGCTCTATATTCCATCTCCGAAATATGCTGAGCAATATCCGGAAGAGTCTTTCTGAGAAAGGAAATATTTTCTTTGCTCAGATTTCCGTGAAGTTTCTTTTTTATTATTCTGTGATTCGTTAAATCGGCATATCTTCTTATCGGAGATGTAAAATGACAATAATATTCCGCTGCAAGTCCGAAATGTCCTATAGGTTCATATTTATCGGTGAGCTCACCGTTTTCAATAACCCTTATCGGAGTGGAATAAGACGCTCTTTTCATACATCTTAATGTCATCATGGAAATATAGAATTCATCATCCGTTCCCTTAACCGAATCTATAAGTTTTTGAACATCCGTGGACGTAATGTTATTTAAATCAATAGGAAATCTGTATCCGAGAGCCAAAACAACTCTTTTAAGATTTTCCAACTTTTCCGTATCCGGATCTTCATGAGAACGATAAATCAAAGGAGTGCCCGCCCATTCTTTATCAAGAGTGACATATTCGGCAACGGTTTCATTTGCTATAAGCATGAGTTCCTCAATAATTGCCGTTGCGGAATTGCGAAGTCTCGGAATAATGTCAATAGGATGTCCCTCGTCGTCCAACTTAACATCGGCCTCGGGAAATTCAAACTCTACCGCACCGCTTTCCTTTCTTATCTGTCTTAAAATATCCGATAATTCCTTTAAGTTAACCAGATCCGGATAAATATTTTCCATAAAACCCGATACGCTGTCCGGATTGTCCAAAGCCTCCGCTACCTGATTATAAGAAAGTCTCTTTGTAACATTTATAACGGTTTCGGCTATTCTTTTATTTACAATCTTTCCGTTATTGTCAAAGTCTATGATACAACTGAGAGTCAGTCTGTCGGCTCCTTCCACAAGAGAGCATATTCCTGTTGAAAGCTTCTCCGGAAGCATCGGAATTACTCTGTCAACGGGATATACGCTCGTACCTCTCTCCTTGGCTTCCAAATCGATAGGGTCGCCTTCCTTAACATAATGAGTAACATCTGCTATATGAACGCCCACATGATAACCGTTTTCATCTCTGCTTATTGATAAGGCATCATCATAATCTCTTGTTTCTTCTCCGTCGATGGTATATACGGGCACATTTCTGAAGTCTTCTCTGCCGTCATATTCATAAGGTTCCACGGATTTCGGTATCTTTCTTGAATATTGTATTACTTCTTCCTGAAACTCCGTAGGGATGTCTTTTGATTTAAGAATTGATAAAATATCTATACCCGGCTTATCTTTATTGCCGAGTACTTCCATAACCACTCCGTCGGGTCTCTTATCCTTTGTTCCGTAGTGAATAATATTTACCAAAACCTTATCGTTATTCTGTGCATGTTTGGATTTATTTCCCGGAATGAATATATCAACGGCTATATTTTTAATATCCGGCTTAACGAAGCCGAACTTATTACAGTCATTATATGTTCCCACAACAGAAGTTATCTTGTGTTCGAGAACCTCCGTTATTATTCCCTCTTTACTGCCTCTTTCAACGTCTTCCCTGACTACTTTAAATCTTACCGTATCGTTGTGAAATGCCCCGTTTAAATTCTTTGCGGGAATAAAAATGTCATCTGAACCGTCCTCCGGCTTTACAAAGCCGAATCCTTTTTTGTTACTTATAAATATGCCTACATCCGGGCGTATAACCTTTTCTTCCTGATTATTATCCAATTTTATCCTCTTTCCTCTGTTAAAAATCTATCCTAAAAAAGGCACTCTTTAAAGAGTGCCTGATTGTCCTATTATAAAATATTAAAATTAAGTAAAATCCCCAGACCGAAAAAGATTGCAATAAAAATCCAAGACCATTTTACAATTCTTCCTTCTTTCGAGTGAGATTTGTTCTTGCTCCAATAAGTATCCGTATCTGACGAACCTGTAAGAGCACCGGATAATCCACGAGACTTACTTTCCTGAGCCATTGTTATAATAACCAATATTGCGCTGGCGGCAAAAAAAGCAATGGTTAAAATTATTCTTAAACTGCTCATTACACTCCTCCGATGTTATAGTATTTTGTAATGCTATCACAGATACGGCATAAAATCAATATTTCAGAAAATTGCTTTTAATTATCACATGTAATTACAAAAAACTTTTTATACTTATTTTTAAATTGATATAAATACAATTTCTCCCGCATAAGTAATTCTCCTTTATTATTTATATTGTACTAAATTTATTGTAATATCTGATTCTGTCTATTAATCTTGCGTTATGTAAAAAGTAATATGCGAGACCACTTACGAATATTACTTCTTTTGACATATCATGATGTTCTCTGATAACATAGTCGTAATTCACCATCGACTCTAAGAATTGTCGTGATGGTATACCGTCTCTTGATATAGGGTTTTCCGGAGCTCCAGTTGTCACTGCATATGCGGTTATATAATACACTTGATCTCTAAGTTCTAAATGATACATAAATTCAAAGAAATTTACCCGACTTTCCATAATTTTATTTATGTCCTCGTTTAGAAACACACTCCAGATTTTGTCATGCATAGGAAACATAATGTTATATTTTCCCATATGGCAATAATCTATATTTGGTATTCTATGTTTTTCAAGACAAAAATACCCCCACAATAACATACCGGGTGTTATAATTTTAATAGTTATCTTTTTGCCGACAGATGTAACTATTCCTGCCTTTATCTTTTTCTCAACATTTTCTATCTTTGGTGCAATATCTTTTTTTAACTGTTCATATTCATCCATCTTCTTCTTTATCAGTTGGTCTCTGTTTTTACACTTTCTGATTGTCTGCGAAAATGGTTTACCGTAATTAGGGTCTGTCGGTTCTTCTCTCCCCTCTAATGCGTCTATAAACATTTGAGTTTCTGCTTTATCAGCAATATGGTCTTCTTTGAAACTCTTATAACTTTTTTCGAGATAACTCCCCGACCCCGCACTTTTTAAATCCGCAGCATCGAACGCTATTTTTGTCATAATTCCTGCAATCAAACGACTGCCTTTATCACTCATGCCACTTCCCATGCAATCACATCCTCTCAACCATGTTCGCTATAGTATATTTCATTAAGATATTCTCACAGTCATCACTCGGTATCATATTCACCTTATCAGACATGGTTAGCATTTTACAAAACTCATTTTTATTTCCTTCTTCAAATACGACCCATGAAGGATATTTTATATTTAACTCAACTTCGTCGTTGCCGTTTACATGGACTATTAATGAGTTAAAAACAAAGTAATCCTCCATCTCTCTGAATTTTTCTAAACACTCACATACTGTATCAAATTTCTTCCTGTCGATGATTTCATATCCACTGTCATTTATTATTCTTCCGATACTTCCCTTCATTATTTATCCTCCAATTCAAATACTTTATGATAGCCGAGCGAAATCTTAATGTCTCCGTTTGTTTTACATGATATTTCTGCATTTGAAGATGTCCGTATTATCTTCGACAGAATATCCGGATTTTTTATGTTTAAACTCTTCCCTGTGACTGACACATATACAGAACCTCCACTTTTCACAGCATCAATATCTACCTCTCTGCCGTCAAAAGCATATGGTAATGTCTTTGTAACGGTGTCTATTAGTTTGATCATTGATTCTACCGGCTTAGTCTTCATAGACTCATATATCATAAGCTCTCTTAAGAAATCTAATTGATCCGGCGTAAAGTCTTCAAAATCATCCGATTCATAAAAATAACTTTTCATGTTATTACCTCTCTTTCCAAAATGTTATTCTTTTTCTGCGTAACTTATTCAACTGTTCTTTTGTGTATCACATCCTTTCTTTTCCGGCACTTACCTGCTGCCGTAATAAGGGGGCAAGGCTGTACCTGTACCTTTTTTACCTGCTCCCTGCTTACTACTGCAAGGGGGACTCAAAAGCTGCGTTGCCTTGTCCCGGTTTCGTAAGGGACGGCTTCCTTCTGCCCTTACTTACTACTGCAAGGGGGGGGCAAAGATTTACGCCGGAAGGATCCGGCAGCTGCTCTTGCCTTTCACTTACTACTGTAAGGGAGGTCAAAGATTTACGCCGGAAGGATCCGGCGGCTGCTCTTGCCTTTCACTTACTACTGTAAGGGAGGTCAAAGATTTACGCCGGAAGGATCCGGCAGCTGCTCTTGCCTTTCACTTACTACTGTAAGGGAGGTCAAAGGTTTAAGCCGGAAGGATCCGGCTGTTCTTGCCTTCACTTACTACTGTAAGGTAGGTCAAAGATTTAAGCCGGAAGGATCCGGCTGTTCTTGCCTTCACTTACTACTGTAAGGTAGGTCAAAGGTTTAAGCCGGAAGGATCCGGCTGTTCTTGCCTTCACTTACTACTGTAAGGTAGGTCAAAGAAGTTAGCAGGCGTTCCGTACATTCCGTAGGGTGCTAACTCTGCTTGCCTTCACTTTGCTACTGCAAAGGGGGGTCAAACTTTAGCGGGTGCCCGTACGTTCCGTAGGGTACTAACTCTGCTACCCTTCACTTGCGTACTGCAAGGGGTGGTCAAGCTTTAGACTGCTTAAACCGTCACGGGCTTTCAAC
>NZ_BAAHYP010000018.1:0-7463 GCF_054657495.1 Howardella ureilytica
AATATATAATACAGTATACAAAATAAAAAAAAGGCGTTTTATCGCCTTTTTTTTTTATTTATTGTTATATGTAAGATAATTCTCTATATCTTCAAGAAGATCGTCAACGTCCACGCCGTGTACCGCAGCCGCCTCTTCAATTGTCTCATCCGCTGAGAAATGGCATCCGAAACAATGCATTCCCATTGCAGAGAAAAGCTGTACAAGACCCTGATCAATCTGAAGAGCTTCTCCGATTGTAGTATCTTTTGTAACTCTACTCATAATATTACCTCCCGTATACTTCGTGCTTTAATATTTGCATAATGTATAATTTATAAAACCGAATGTCAATAAACCGTAAGTATACAATATAAATATAAAGTATATCATCAACGATAAAACATGAACTTTAAGATATTGTAATGTTAGAATTTCGCTTTTAAAATTACCGTAATTTTACTTGCTTACTTCGTGTTTTTAAAGCCGACTCAGTCCTGCATATCCTGAGGGCGTGCCAGATTTACAAACTTTGTCTGTTGCGGTATCCAACCGAGTTTAACCGTCTGAACCGGACCGTTTCTCTGTTTTGCCACAATAATCTCAGCAATATTTTTCTGCTCGGAATCTTTATCATAATAATCATCCCTGTATATGAACATTACGACGTCCGCATCCTGCTCTATGGATCCCGACTCTCGTAAGTCCGATAACATTGGTCTTTTATCCTGTCTTGATTCAAGCCCTCTTGATAACTGTGACAATGCGATTACCGGTACATTAAGCTCTCTCGCTATGGCCTTAAGCGAACGGGATATCTCCGCAACTTCTTCCTGTCTGGAATTGTTTTTTCCGCCGCCAGTCATAAGCTGAAGATAGTCGATGATAATTAAACCTACATCATATTCCGCTTTATATTTTCTGCAGCGGGATCTGAGTTCCGTAATGCTTATACTAGGCGTCTCGTCTATTATTAAACCGGAAGCCGCAAGGGTGTCGGCACCGTCAATAAGGTTGTCCCAGTTTACAGCCGTAAGATCTCCCTTTCTGAATTTTTGAGCTTCGATTCCGGTCTCAAGGGACAACATTCTGTTGATTAATTGAATGTCGGACATTTCCAAACTGAATATGACCGTACCTATTTTCTGTTTTACGGCAATATTTTCCGCAATATTAAGTACAAATGCCGTTTTTCCCATGGAAGGTCTTGCTCCCACAAGAATAAAATCCGACGGCTGAAGCCCCGAAAGACATTCGTCCAAATCGGTAAATCCTGTAGCGATACCAGAAAGCTTACCTTTGTTGAGATAAGCTTTATTTATCTTATCTATGGCTGATTGGAGAATTTCATTTACAGGC
This sequence comes from Howardella ureilytica, assembly GCF_054657495.1. Taxonomy (NCBI): domain Bacteria; kingdom Bacillati; phylum Bacillota; class Clostridia; order Eubacteriales; genus Howardella; species Howardella ureilytica. The sequence goes on from NZ_BAAHYP010000018.1 coordinate 1,339, forward strand.
GTAAAATCTCTGCCGGTTTTGTTTTTTGCCAGATTGAATATACTCTCCTGAGCAGATGAAAGTATATCCTCTGCACTTCCCGTTCCTTCATAACATTTGTTGACTATTGCTTCATTTACTCTGATTATATTTCTTAAAACAGCTTTATCACGTACAATCTCGGCATATCTTTTCGCATTTACGGTTGTCGGAACCGCATTTACAAGATCTCTTATAAATTCGTTGGAGTAACTTTCCGGCGGCGCACCCTTTTCCTTTAATTTCGTTTGAAGAATAACCGGATCCGCTTTTACGCCGACATTATTAAGTTCGATAATGGTATCAAACAGAAGACCGTATATCTTATGATAAAAGTCTTCTCCCGTAATGACGCCTTCCACGTCATTTACGGCCTTGCTGTCCATAATCATTGATCCGACAACAGACTGCTCCGCTTCAAATGAATTTGGCATTATGCGAGTTGTTTCACCTGTATTACCGTCCATTATCAATTCCTTATCAGTTATCAGCTGTAACAATTACCTTAAGAGTTGCCGTTACTTCCTTATGAAGACGGACCGGAATTTCAAAAAATCCCGGATTTTTTATGGATTCGTCTAATTTAAATTTCTTTTTGTCTACTTTTATGCCTGTCTGCTTTTCCAGTTCTTCGGAAAGCTCCTTTGTTGAAACCGCACCGAATACCTTACCGCCTTCTCCCACTTTAATAGGTATCTTTATTTCAACTCCCGCAATGTCCATTGCCGTCTTTTGACATGCCTCGAGATTAAGCTGCTCATTGTGTGCTTCTTTACTTTTTATATCATTTAAAATTGAAAGGTTTGAAGCATTGGCTTCTTTAGCCTTGCCCTTGGATATAAGAAAGTTTCTTCCGTAACCGTCGCTTACTTCAACAACATCACCCTTTTTTCCGAGTGATTTAATATCTTCATTAAGAATAACCTTCATAATTATATCTCCTTATTATTAATCATTTCATCAATAACCTGTTTAAGGCGTTCCTTCACCTCATCTAAGGTTGCATCCTTTATCTGTGCTCCCGCTATGGATAAATGACCGCCTCCGCCCATTTTTTCCATAACGAGCTGTACATTTATCTCATCCAATGATCTGGCGCTTATGTTTACCGCACCCTTATACATTGTAAGCACAAATGCGGCCCTCACTCCCTTGATGTTCATAAGCTGATTGGCGGTCTTCGACGCTCCTACCGTAGGACTGGTTTCACTGTTTTCACAATTATAAATGCTTATCATAAATCCGTCACGGAACATTTCGGCATTTGTAACCGCATCCGTCACGGCTTTATATTCATCAATGTCATTTCTCAGAAGTTTTCTCACTCTGACAACGTCTGTTCCGTGTCTTCTCAAAAATGCAGCCGCTTCAAATGTTCTCGGACCTGCCTTGGATTTAAATCCGTCAGTATCAATAACTATACCGCCGTACAGCGCATCGGCTTCAAAGCCCATAAGCTTAATATCTATGTCCATATACTGAATCATTTCCGTTACCATCTCGCATGTAGATGATGCAAATGTGTCAACATATGACAAATCAGCGTTTGAAATCTGTCGTTCGCATACCCTATGGTGGTCAAATACAACTATGGATATGGCCTCTTTCTCAAGCAGTTTCGGACACTCCACTCTGCTCGGATCATTTACGTCAACAACAATGGCTACGGTATTCTCTCCGGACATCCTCATCGCTTCTTCCGAATTAATAAATACGCCGTCCTCATAGCCCTCTCTGCCTTCAAATCTGTCATAAAAAGGCTTGATTCCCGGGGTAACTTCGTTGAGAACTATATAGGCTTTCTTGCCTAAATGTCTCGCAACCTCGTATATACCTACGGCTGCACCGAATGAGTCAATATCCGGGTTTTGATGTCCCATAACAATCACATTGTCGTTAACTTCGATAATCTGCCTCATGGCCTGAGCTTTTACACGAATTTTTACTCTCGTGTTCTTTTCCATCATTTGGACCTTGCCGCCAAAGTAAGATACTTTTTCACCGTCTTTAATAACGGCCTGATCTCCGCCTCGGCCGAGAGCAAGAAACAATGCTGCTTTAGCTTTGTCATGGGTCTCGTTATATTTTTCGGCACCGGCACCTATACCGATACTGAGCGTAGGCTGTATAACACCCTTACCGATGTCGACCGATTTTACCTTTTCAAGAATACTGAACTGGTCCTTCGTGAATTCATCCAGAGCGTCATATGTAAATGCCGCAATAAATCTGTCTTCGTCAATCTTCTTTACAAAGGCGTTGACCTTTTCAAAATAATCATAAATATACTTATCAATAATTCCGACTACAAATGACTTTCTTGACTCGGCGATATTTTCAATGGAATCTTCATAATTATCTATGTCGATTACGGCTACCGCCAACTGTTTGTCATGTATTTTTCTGATATATGCGTTAATCTCCGTAATGTCTTCCAGTCCTACGGCTATAAAAGACATTTCAGGTATCGGAATGGACTTTATTTTTGTAATATTCGAAAAGTCTCCGGCTTCATTTCCTATATCCACCCTTTTTATATCGGCCTTATAATCTTTTTCTTCAAACGAAAAACGTATTTCGGTTTTTCCGCCTTTTTCCGTCGGGAATTTGTTAGGCGTCAACTCCTCAAATAAAATCGCAATATTCTGATTATAATCCCCTGATGTATGGGTAATTGCGTGCATATTCTTATTCATCCACAATACTTTTCCGCTTGTATCCAATATACAGTACGGAATGCTGACATTAAACAGCAATTCCTGCTGCATATGTGAATATGAACTCGCAAATCCGATCAGCTCTCTCTTCAGCTTTTTTCTTGTTATAAATAACAGCACTAAAGCAAAGATGCTGTATATGCCGAATACCGAAAGCATGATTACGGAAAATACAGACCACGGAACCAGTATAAGCATGCATACCACTAATCCCGCAAATACTGCCCATACGGTTATCGGCCAATTTATTATCATCTTCAGATTATGACCTAAACCGTAAGTACTTTTGCCCTTTTTATCTAATGCCATTTTCACAGCTCCTATTTATAAAAAAAGTATAAATTTAATATCAGGATATTATATCACTATTAACTTTTAAAAACAAACATTCTAATCTGTTGTGAAACTTATCCGTTAATTTGTATATTTAATATACTCACTTTTACATAACAAATTTTATTATACCGCTGCGAAAAATATACCATAATCAAAAGCCCAACGTGATAATGTGATAACATGTGAAATACCGACATTGAAAAACGTAAAATGAAAAAGTACCACAGGCATTTGAAATAATCCAAAGCCATATGGTACTTTATGTATATTACTCTACTGTATATGGTAAGAGTGCAACATGTCTTGCTCTCTTGATTGCAACCGTTAAAGCTCTCTGATGCTTAGCGCAGTTGCCTGTAATTCTTCTTGGAATAATCTTGCCTCTCTCAGAAATAAACTTCTTAAGAGTTGCAACATCCTTGTAATCAATTTCCTTGTTATTATCTTCGCAGAAAATACAAACTTTTCTTCTTCTTCTGACAGGTCTTCTTTTGAAAGCCGGTCTTTCAGTCTTTTCTACCTTTACTTCTTCTGACATAATCTACTCCTAAATTCAATACTAAGTTAGCCAAAAGGCAATCCGTCATCTCCAAAGCTTTGGTCTACACTCATAAAGTCGTCAGAACCCATATTTCCGCCGTTGTTAAAATTACTCTGTGGCTGAGGAGTGTAATCTCCCTGAGCTGCCGCATTTTTACTCTCAGCAAACTCGATATTCTCTACAACTACATCCGTTGTATAAACTTTCTGACCGTCTTTATTAGTATAACTGCCTGTCTGGATTCTTCCGTTCAAACATACTTTAGTGCCTTTATGTACATAATTTCTTATAAACTCAGCAGTCTTACCAAAAGCTACGCAACTGATAAAATCCGCTGTCTGCTCTTCACCACTTCTCTTAAATCTTCTATCCACGGCAACGGTAAATCTTGATACTTCAAGTTCTCCGTTTGCTGACATGGATGTTCTATTATCCGGGTCTCTTGTTAATCTACCCATTAAAACTACGTTGTTCATATATATCTCCCGTTAGTTTATAACATATTAAATCCGGTAACCGGAACAACCTGTATTAAGCTAGTGAATGATTCGCTGATTTTGAATTATTCTCCGTCTTTTACGATTAAATAACGAAGTACGTTATTCTGAATACGAAGTCTTTCTTCTAACTTAGCAGGAAATTCTGCATCTGCCTCGACTTTGATAAAGCAATATACGCCTTCATCCATCTTCTGAATTTCATACGCAAGTTTCTTCTTCTCCGGCTTACCTGCATCTGTTACATTTCCGCCGAAACGAGCGATTAACTCATTCACCTGATCAAATGTTGTCTTTCTTGCTTCTTCATCGACGCTTGCATTAACGATTAATGCTATTTCATACTTATTCATTTACGTCGCACCCTCCTTTTGGACAATTATGGTCTCCACCCTGTGTGGAAACAAGGATAATTAAATTATCACGGTTTCATAGTATATCATATATAATTTGCTTTAGTCAATTCCAAATATCATAATCATTAATACTGTTACATTAATAAAATACTCGATTAAAATATAATTTACATAGGATGAAATCAGCCATAATTAATTCGAATACTCACTGAAAATATTATCAAAAACCTAAGTATAAAATAATCATTAAAAATCAATTACAGATATCATTAAACAAAGGCTCAATTCAAAATACCGTCATTGAAAATAGATTCCGAATATCATTAAACAAAGGCTCAATTTGATTTATCATCATGAAAAATCAAATTGAGCCTTTAAGTACATTTTAAAAAACGAAATTATAAACAAATCTGTTTTAAATATCTTATCCCGCACTGAGTAAAGCAGGCTTAGAATAACTTATTAGGATAAACACCTTCTTCAACAAATTTAAGTAATTCCTTTTTTACGCAATCCTTATCTGCCTGATATGTAACACCAAACCATTTGTCAGGTGTAGGAAGAACTTTAACGGATGCTTTTCCTTCTTTAATAAGGTTATCAACCACCGTAGGAATCAAATATTCACTTTTAACATCATCCGGAGATAATGATGACAAAAAGTCAACAAAGCCGTGTTCAAGCTCATCAAATATCTCAGGAGTAAATCCCCACATGTTCATTGATACCTTTGAATTCGGATCCAAAGGAGTAAGAGAACCGTCTTTGTTCTCCGTGGCCGCACCGGATTCTGATTTCACAATGTTCTCGGTCTCATTTACTCCGGCTAACTCGTCATTTTCACCAAGTACGCATACGCCTCTGGTTACGGAACCGTTATCGCTTAACGTATTTCCTAAAATGAATCCCGCCATACAAAAATCATATTTACCGTTATTATCCGATTCGGTAGTTAAATAGTCATAAATTTCTTTAAATGCGGCTTTGCCGTAATAATCATCTGCATTAATAACAAGAAAAGGCTCATTTACGGCATTTTTACATTCTAAAATAGCCTGAGCGGTTCCCCATGGCTTATTTCTGTTTAAATTGGCTGAAGCACCCTCAGGAATATGCTTAACGTCCTGAAATACATATTCGGTTTTAACGGCATCTCCTAATTTATTTGTTACCAATTCGTCAAATTTAGGCACAAGTTCTTCTCTTGTAATAAAAATCACTTTATTAAAGCCTGCTTCAACGGCATCATAAATAGAATACAGCATAAGAATTTCACCATTAGGTCCCAAAGGCTCTAACTGTTTTATTCCTCCGCCAAATCTGCTTCCCATTCCGGCTGCCATAATGACTAAAGTTGCATCCATAACTTATCTCTCCATAACAAACTATTAAACAGTTACTAACAAATTGATATGACTTTAAATAAAGTGATTATAATTAAACAAAAAAAGTGATAATCATTAAGATCATCACTTTTGAACCCTAAAGGCGACAATCAGATTCGAACTGATGATCAGGGTGTTGCAGACCCACGCCTTACCACTTGGCTATGTCGCCATATCTAAATGACCCCAACGGGATTCGAACCCATGTTACCGCCGTGAAAGGGCGGTGTCTTAACCGCTTGACCATGGGGCCTTCTCTTTGAGTGTATCACTCT
>NZ_BAAHYP010000019.1:0-4814 GCF_054657495.1 Howardella ureilytica
TTTGTGAATCTGATTTATTATAATATGTGCTTCAAATACGATACATAATATATGCCGCATATATTATGTATTGCACAGGCTTTCATTTTTAATAAATATTATTTATCACTTTTTTCTTTTGATTTTCTTCTTATGACGAAAGATGCAAGCAATGTTGCAACAGAAACAAATATTCCGAATATCGGCCATGCCTTAACAACACCGTCTCCTGTTTTCGGGTTATCTTTTCCGCTTATCGAACCATCGGATGTATTCGAGGCTGTTCCGTTATTTTCAGGATTTTTCGAATCGCTTTCGCCGTTATTATCATCCACGTCGATATCAGAGTTCGGACTTTCGGTAATTGTATATACTCTGTCAAAGGATCCGTAGTAATTGCCTATACCTGTTATTGTTACGGTATATTCCCCTGCATCTTTACAATCATTTACTCTTTTTCCGTTTAATGTATAACTTACTTCATAATCTGTTCCGGACTCCAAGGTCTCGCCTGTTTCTTCATCGCTTAAGACCACTATCGGATTTTGTATGCTTCCGTTATATGCATTGGACAAAGTTACATCTATTTCATATGCGGATAAGTCATCCGTAATTGCCTTTTTGTTTATTGCTGCCAATGTATATTCCTGATTCCCCGTCTCCGCAAGATAACAATTATCCGCATCCGTCCCCGAAATAGATAGATTTGTGATGTTAACATACTTATTCTCACCGGCATATTCGCTGTCAAATGTTCCGACAGCCGATACCTCGAGATTATCCGTGTCAACTTTTCCGCTTATGTCCGCGTCGCCGAAGTCAAGCTCTGCATCGGTATTTCCGTCATATACTTTATCTTTCGCATTGATACCGGAAATTGTAATCGGCTTCTTGAAAATAGTATATGAAGTATTAATTGTTCCCGTATAATTTCCCTTGCCCGTTATTGTTACGGTATATTCGCCCGCATTCCTGCATTCACTTATATTTTTTCCGTTTAATGCATAGTTTATTTCATAATCCGTTCCTTCGGTCAAAGCCATACCTGTTTCAACCGCACTGACGGTTATTTCGGGATTTTGAACACTTCCGTTATAAATATTGCCCGGCACTGCCGCCACATGAAAATCATCAAGTGATATTTTGGCTATAGTATATTTCCTGTCAACAACACCGTCGTAATTGCCTCTTCCCGTTACTTTGACGGTATATTCTCCTGTTTCCTTACACTCTCTTACGGTTTGTCCGTTTAATGTATAACTGATATCATAATCGGTTCCCTGCAAAAGTGTCTTACCTGTTTCTTTATCAGTTACGGTTACGGTCGGATTTTGGGCGTTTCCGTTGTATAAACCGCTTTCCGGCGTTACATTTATTTCATATGCGGATAAGTCATCCGTAATTGCCTTCTTATTTATTGTTGCCAATGCATATTCCTGCTGACCCGTCGGTGCAAGAGAATAATTGTCGGCTGAAGATCCCGAAAGAGAAATATCTTTAATATTAACATGCTTATTCATTCCGACTTCCGCACTGTCAAATGTTCCTACCGCAGATAATATAATGTTGTCCGTTTCTGTCTTGCCATCTATATGTGCCGAACCGAAGTCCAGTTCCGCATCGGTATTTCCGTCATATATCTTATTTTTTGCCTGTATTCCCAAAACAGTAACCTGCTTTTTATTAATTGTATATGTACTGTTAAAGGATCCACCATAATTACCTTTACCTGTTACGGTTACAGTATACGTTCCCGCATCTTTACATTCGTTTACACTTTTTCCGTTAACGGAATATGTAACCTCATAGTCTGTATCTTTACGCAGTACATTGCCTCTTACCGCATCGATTACCGTTACCGTAGGGTTCTGTGCGCTTCCGTTATATGTAGTATTGTTACCTACAACGGATACTTTGAAAGATGCGGGAGTAATATTTGCATTAACGTTTGTGGTTTTGTTTATAAGATTGTAATTAAATGCTCTTGTTCCCGTAAGTTCCAAATTTACGGTTACATTTTTATCGTTACCCGTTTCGGCACTGTCAAAGGAAGCGCTTCCGGTTACATTAATACCATCTCCGGAATAAACTCCCGAAAGTGTAATCTTGTTTAATTCTAACTCCGCATCGGTATTTCCGTCGTATGGCTTATCCTTTACGCTTATGTTTTCGGCAGTGACATCTGCTTTATTTATGGTATATATCTTCGAAACCGTACCTGTATAATTACCTATACCGGTAGCTGTTACTGTGTATTCTCCCACATCTATGCACTCATTTACGGGTTTTCCGTTTTGAGTATAAGTTAATGTATAATCCGTATTCTTTCCTATTGTTATATTGGACGGTGATGTTATTACAACAGACGGATTATTAACATCTCCCGTATATGTACCCGGTGCTATATCATGAAAAACAAATGTACTCTGCAATATATTCCCGGTTAAATGCTGTTCTTTATTTTTATCGCCGTTTACACTTCCGATAGCATAATTTTGTGATTTATCGCCTTTTAAACTTAAAAGACTTACAACAACATCTTTATTGTTGCCTACTTCCGAATTTTTGAAATTCGCATTATAATCCAACTCCACTCCGGATTCTTCCCCCGGAATAATTCCGCCTAATGTAAAAAGTCCCGTATCAATCTGTGCATCAGTCTTTCCGTCATACATTCTATCCAAAACTTTATATTCGCCGTTTACTTCCAGCTGCTTAGGCGTTATCCAATATTCTGTTTCATTTTCACCGGCATACAATCCCTTTCCGATGACTTTTACTTTATAGCTGCCTGCATTCTTGCATTCGGATACTGCACTTCCGTACAGTTCATAACTTAATTCATAATCCGTTCCCTCTGTAAGTTCTTTTTTTCTCCTGACATCTTTTACCGTAATTTTATGTTCTTTACCGTTATATACGGCATCCGTCGGATTTTCAATTTGTATTCTGTTGTCATCGCCTATATTGTAAGGAGGATTTGCCACATCATATTGAATTTTTCTGACATGTGAAGCCGTCGTACTGAGTATCATATCCGAACCGTCCGTAACGGAGTATTCATTTTTTTCCACAGTATTCGTTTCATCTGTTAATTTTAAATGCTCAATATACCAGCTTTTATATTCCACCGTTACTTTTACTTCTTTATTTTCACCGTCGGCATACATATAATATCCTACGTCTTTTGCATATGCCATTTTAATGCGGTCGGTATCCACACCTTCAAACGTAACAGTCTCTTTGCCGTTTGTAACTTCAGCCTTATTTGCAACATATTCTCCGTTTTCCTTGGTAAATCCCTTCACTTCAAAACTGTCCAATGCCCCCTTCCCGAGCAATACGAAAATGCCGTTTTGATAATTAAGGCGATAATCCATTGAATATGATATATATTCCGCATTTGAAATAACATGTTCCGGACTTTCTACTCCGTCGTTGACGTTTTTTTGATTATCCTGTGCCATAACCGGAGCCGTAACTCCTATTGCCGTCGCCAGTGCGCCGGATATAATAAACGCATTGATTTTTTTCATATTTCCGCTGATTTTGCTTTTCCTGATTTTTTTCATATCCATACTTCCCAAATATATAAAATTTAAAAATCAGTTCCTATAAACTTCATTTGATTTTTAAAAATAAACTCATCAAAATCGTAAAGACACCGTCATTGTTAATTAAGCATATATTATCTTAAAACATATAACGGTGTCTTCCCGACTCTAAATCTTATCTTTAATCTCTGATTTTCCGATTGTTCAAACAAATCGATATAATCGCAACTGACTTATTTTTACTCATATCCACATGTATAATATTAACCTATTCACAAGAAAATGATTGACTTAATCGTACATGTTCCGATTCAATTACGTCATTATTTTTTTATGTTTTTTCTTTTTCTTTTTATTCCCAAAACTGTAAACAATACGGCAACAGGAACGGTAAATATGCTTACGGCCTTCCATACGTTACCGGTTGTGTCTCCCGTATCAGGTGCTTCGGATTTTGCGGAATTATAAAGAACCACATCCGATCTGTCATCAAATTTAAGAGGATCTGTTCCAATCTTCTTTTCGTCTCCGTCACTTATTCCGTCTCCGTCTGTATCAGCGTTAAGCGGATCCGTTCCGTCCTTCTTCTCGTCTCCGTCGCTTACTCCGTCCAAGTCCGTATCTGCGTTAAGTGGATCTGTTCCGTCCTTTTTCTCGTCTCCGTCGCTTACTCCGTCCAAGTCCGTATCGGCGTTAAGCGGATCTGTTCCGTCCTCCTTCTCGTCTCCGTCACTTACTCCGTCCAAGTCCGTATCTGCGTTAAGCGGATCTGTTCCGTCCTTCTTCTCGTCTCCGTCACTTGCTCCGTCTCCGTCCGTATCAGGTTTAATAGGGTCCGTTCCGTCTTCCTTCTCGTCCCCGTCGCTTACTCCGTCTCCGTCCGTATCGGCTTTAAGTGGATCCGTTCCGTCTTCCTTCTCATCCAAGTCACTTACTCCGTCGTAATCCGTATCAGGTTTAAGGGGATCCGTTCCGTCTTCCTTCTCATCCAAGTCACTTACTCCGTCATCATCCGTATCAGGTTTAAGTGGATCCGTTCCGTCTTCCTTCTCGTCTCCGTCGCTTACTCCGTCTTCGTCCGTATCGGCTTTAAGGGGATCCGTTCCGTCTTCCTTCTCGTCTCCGTCGCTTGCTCCGTCTTCGTCCGTATCAGGTTTAATAGGATCCGTTCCGTCTTTCTTTTCGTCTCCGTCGTTTACTCCGTCGTCATCCGTATCAGGTTTAAGAGGGTTCGTTCCGTCTTTCTTCTCGTCTCCGTCGCTTACTCCGTCGTCGTCTGTG
>NZ_BAAHYP010000020.1:0-4207 GCF_054657495.1 Howardella ureilytica
AAGCAATAAAAACGGTGCAGGTCATGTATCAGGTTTAACCGATACATAACTTACACCGTTTTTATTTGCCGTTGTATTATATTTTAGTTTATAAGAGAGAAGGATATACCGTTATGTTCTCCGTCAAAATATTTAAATAATGCCTTTGCAAGTATTTTATCTTTGGTTACATATGTATGTGTCCAATATCTTGAATCGTAGGAGTTATTTCTGTTGTCGCCCATTACAAAATAACTGTTATCCGGAACAACATATGTCAATTCAGTAGAGTTAATTGCCATAGGCTCACGAAGATACGGTTCGTCAATTTTTTCATCATTTACATATACGGCGCCGGCGGATATTCTTACGGTATCTCCGGGAGTACCTATTACTCTTTTAAGATAAATCTTGCTTTCGTCATCAGGGAATTTAAATATTATTACATCTCCCCGTTTTGGTTCGGACATTACATATGCAAGTCTGAACCCAAGCAATCTGTCATTCTCATTAATGGTATCTTTCATTGATCCGGTAGGAACCTGAGCATTGAAAACAATAAATCTGAGTGTGATAAAAGCGGCGGCAAATGCTATTGCCACAATTTTTATAATACTCAAAATTCCGTTTTTCTTTTTTTTGTTTTTTCTTCTTCGTACGGAATCTTCCTGAGTATAATCATCTACGGCTTTTTTTATATAATCCTCATCGTTGCCTGTCTCGGAAGATTCTTTTTCTTCCGCATCTTTTATGGTTTTGTATGCATCTGATTTCTTTTTCTTTGAATAATCAACAGAATCTATGTTTATGACATCCTTATCGGAAATGTAACTTTCTTTTTCCTGATTTTCGGATAAATTGTCTGTATTTTGTTTGTCTGAAATATTATCGTCCGCTTTAATATTATTTTTCGGGGATTCAACATTAGGACTGCTTTCGCTGTTCGATGATGTATCGAATTTTTCTCCGGAAATAAAATCATATTCAATATCATAATCAATGGACTTATCGTCCTTTTTGTTGGAATTACTGTTATCCATTCAAATGACCCCTCATTCTGTATATGTAACAATTAGCATAATATAATAACGCTTACAATACAAGCGATAAGAAGAAACAGATTTATTAAATTATTATAACGAAATCCGTGCGGTATTAGGTATTAAATGTGAAAAACCGTAATGTTATCTTATAATGTAAAAAAAGTTATAAAAAAGGATAAAAATAGTTTATAATTTGTTAATATAGAATTCACGAGGTAATATAGTTCGTGTATTTTATAAAAGGAGGTGTAACTATGAGTAACAGAGTTTTCGGAGACGAGTTTAGAAATCACTGGAACGAACGTCTCAAATCAATGCGCATAATCGGATTTATAGTCAGTATTGCGCTTATAGCGATCGGTATCACGTGTATATTCGTTCCGATGCTTTCGGTTAATCTGATGCATTACATTTTTGCGTCGGTTCTTCTCGCATCGGGAATATTCTACATAGTAAATTACTTTACGGTAAAATCCGCATTCAGATCCGGCGGATATCTTGCAATGGCGATAATACAGGTGATAATATCTTTAATATTATTTTTCTCACCTTCGGTAGTTACCATTGAAATACTTGCATTTATGCTGGCATTTGAAATGCTTGTTTCCGGAATTGATGCTCTTTCCATAGGAGTTAAAGTCGGAAGCGGGATGGCGGTATTCGTAGGTATTATGAATATTGCCATGGCGGTTATACTTTTCATATCACCGTTTGCATTTTTGTATGCATTTGTCATTATTATGCCTGTGTATATGATAGTAAGAGGGGTATCTCTTCTTTCGGAATGCATAGTTGCAAAGACAAGATAAAAAACACTGTTATATGTTTTAAAACTTCGGTTTAACATATAACAGTGTTTTTATTTATGCTTTTTTTGCAGGAATTACATTATTGAGAACATTTAATGCTATGGCTTCGGTTTTAATAATATCATCAGCTATTTCGTTGATTGATATCATAATGCTTTTCTGTTTAGCTGTAAGATGCTTTTCACCTTCTACGGATTCTATGAAGTCTCCGAGTTTTGCATCTTCTTCCAATAACCTGTGGTTGACTATGGTAAGTCTGTTGAGCCACTCTTCTTCAGCCAAAAGATATGCCGTCACATCCTTATTTGCAGCATATACGTTAATTGTTCTTAAACGCTGGTTAATGGCTCTGTTTTTAGCGATAATGTCATGAATTGTATCATATGTGGTATTTTCATCTTTGAAAGCCTCTCTTATCTCATCATCAAGGGATACGGAATACTGCAACTGTTTGTATAGCGTTTCCGGTATATTTCTCGGATAAACAAGCGAGTTAACAATAAGTACCACAATGCAAAGTGCCGTAATTACGATCAGTCTGTATATTGAAAAAGTATATAACTGTTCCGGTTCGGCAATTATTGTCACAAGAACGGATATCATGGAACCCAGCATTGTTGTGCTGTCGAATTGGAAAAACATGTCTGCAAACAGTGTAATGGCGACAAGCAGTATTAAATGCAGGAATGTATTGTTGGTTATTGAGAATGCGACCAATATAAGTCCTATGGCGTATATTGTATTTATGATACGTTTTTTTACACTCGACTTGTTAAGTTCCGTATATGGCTGGGCAACAAGTCCGATATACATCGGAATAACATATCCCTTGTACATATTAAAGAATGTTGAGATAAATACACCTGCTGCGGCCATAATTGAAACATTTAAGGCAAAAATAAAGCCATATTTATTAAATCGATTAAGAATTCGACTTCCTATGGAGAGCTTGTTGTCATGTTTATCACTGTGCTGGACTTCACCGTTGACAAAGTCTTCCATTTCCATTCGTATGGCGTCCAACGCTTTAGGATTTCCCGCTTCCGGATCGAGCTTAAGATATAGATCATCAAATTTGTTTAAAATTTCATCAGCGGAAATTTTGTTTTGTTCGTAACTGTTGATTGAATCTAAAACATCTGTAATAAGTGAGTGTAAATCGGAGGTCATTTTCTCGTTGCCGGTTATATAGTTGTCCGATAATGTATTATTGATTCTTTTAAGTATGGTAATGGTTCTTATGGCGTCGTGTCCCGGCTTCCATTCGGAATTAATTGACATTTTGGTGCTGTATGCCGATTCAATACCGGTCAGAGTTTTGTCTATAATAATATATTGTTTTGTTAATTCTTCTTTCGATTTTCCTTCTTTAATATAGTCACATTGCTGCTTCAGAGAGTTAACGGAACCGTTTAAAGCGGCTTCAGTCTTCTTTTTGAAGGTTCTGCCCCTAAGCATGATATTCAAAATAATTGATATTACTGATGCAGCCGCATATATGGCAATTCTTATGAGTAATTCTTTACCGTATACGGGATAGAATATAAGCATTGAGTAACCTAATAACAGAGGCATATATGTACTGCTGTGTTTTTCGGATGTGAATAAAAATACGGCAAGGAAGAATGTGACAAATGTTGATACGGTCATCATAACAATATATCCTGACGTACCTTCTGGAAACAGTCCGTATCCCAAAAATGCAAGCAATACCATTCCTATATTGGATGAAATAAGTATAAATCCGTTTCTTACCGGTTCAAGAGAATAGTCATTTGCAAGACTCATAAGTATACTGATAAATGCAAAGCCGCATGCTATGCCGTTTGCGGTGCCGAAAGGTATCATGGATACCATCATGACGCCCATCATTGCGCCCATAAATATCAATGCCTTAAAAAGGTCGGGCCGCACTCCGGGTTTGAACGTAATGAGCTTCTTTTTTTCCTGTTGTTCAGCCATTATAATCAACCTCCTTTTCTTTGAAGTTATCGCGTACTTCTTCAAGTGCGCTAAAAAACATATCGGATAATTCAAAAAATTCATTCATTTTGTCTGCACCTATTTTCTTTTCCATTTCAGAAACAAAATTAATTGCATTTTCTTCCGTAACTTCCAATAACCGCTGTCCTTTAGGAGTTATTGTTACCAAAGTATTCCGCCTGTTGGCCTGACTTGTATGTCTTTCGATATAGCCCTTGGTCTCCAATGTTTTTAACATTTTTGACATTGCCTGAGGAGTGACACTGTTCCTATCCAAAAGACGTGAAACGGGAATAGCGTCTGTGTTTTCTTCTTCCGTAAGAGATCTGATGGAAAACATGGTATGAAATTCGGCTGCCGGCATGGTTTGAAATATATTTTTCGAATTATGCC
>NZ_BAAHYP010000021.1:0-3439 GCF_054657495.1 Howardella ureilytica
ATATATTTTTTCTTTGGCCTTATCCTTTGAATACAGTGTCTCCTTGGCAATACTGACTTTATCCTCTAACGGCATCTGGTAAGCAGCGGAGTGTTCTTCTTAAGCATTTTCCTTACGGTTGCTATCGTTCCTGTATAATTTACCGTTTTCAAACCGGAATCGTCTTTTGTTATCTCATGAGCTTTCCATGCAATCTCGTTATCTCTGATTACGTCCCAATAGAATACTTTTCCCATGTGGTATTGATTTTTTTCATTTTTAACATATTTCAAAGTATTCTTTGTAAACTTCACGTGGTATGTGTTTCCCACAAAATTACTTATTTTTGAACAAAAAAAAAAAGAGCTGATTTAATCGTCCGCTCTATACATAATTAAAATTGTATTTATTGTTTTCATCAGTGTTTGTATATTGATAATGTGTTAGAGTTTTATGGAGTTACAAGTCTTATAAACATACATTTATGGTCGCAACTGAGGATGACCGTTTTAGAACCTTATGAAATTACAAGTCTCTCAAACTTTTTACATTTTCCAGTATCAAATTGTTAGTTTTAGAACCTTATGAAATTACAAGTCTCTCAAACTAGCCTAATTAGGACAGAAATAAAGATTAGGTTTTAGAACCTTATGAAATTACAAGTCTCTCAAACCCAGTAAGACATTACTCATCACCCGCACCTGTTTTAGAACCTTATGAAATTACAAGTCTCTCAAACTGATTGATGATATTAAGCTACTTCTCACTTGTTTTAGAACCTTATGAAATTACAAGTCTCTCAAACTCAACAGCAGCGAAAGAAAAGAAATAGAAGTTTTAGAACCTTATGAAATTACAAGTCTCTCAAACGACGTTATAGAACAACCTGAAATTGTTAAAGTTTTAGAACCTTATGAAATTACAAGTCTCTCAAACAACAAGTAATGTTGTTAATTGCATTGTTCGTTTTAGAACCTTATGAAATTACAAGTCTCTCAAACTTGATAGCCAATTTAATCGCTCTGTCTGTAGTTTTAGAACCTTATGAAATTACAAGTCTCTCAAACACGCGATGGGTACTTATGGCATTAGAGATTGTTTTAGAACCTTATGAAATTACAAGTCTCTCAAACCTCAAATCTGAGGTTATCACCGAAACCACTGTTTTCGACGCAGTCGTAATTTCATAACTAAAACATTATTCATCTCTAATAATACATAAATCTTTATCGATAATCCAGTGATTTTCGCCTTCTATCGGTGCTGTTTCCTCTCCCTCCACTATTAGCAAATTAACATTTTCATAAGCACACTCTTTGTATAATTCCGACAGATCATTTTCTTCAAAATATTGTTTTAAATTGACAAAAATAAACAATTTTATTCCTGCCAGCTGATGCATAATTTTTATATAGCTTAATATTCTGTCAAGAAACCCTGAACCGTACGGCAGCAACTTTACGCCATACAATTTCAATAAATCCGATACGCAGATATCCGCCGAATAATCCAAATTGTAAGGAACCAACTGAATCAATTTCTCCACATAATCGGTAAGAACTTCATTTATATCACCCTGTTCCTTAAACATATTTGTATTTGCAATATCCGCAATTTCTTTATATAACCTTGTCTGGATTTTTCTGTCATTTAAATCAACGGAATACGGATTAAATATAATGTCTGCGACTTTTGACATACTAATCGGTTTACAACCTTCGGAAAGTATAAATTCTCCTTCGCCCCCTAAAACCTGCTCGTGCAAATCTCCGAGCAGGTTTGCGAACAATTTACGATTTTCCGATGTTAAGACATTAACTTTATCCGTTTCCATATCCAATATAATATCAAATTCGGGATAAACCAACTTCATAAGATAATAAGCCTTTCATCTGAATCAATCACTGTTTTTGAACCCTCTCCCACTACATAATCCATTTTTGCAAATTGTTTCTCCGTAACCCGCAGAACCTGTACCAATCCGGCTGCGGGTTTATTCTTTTTTATGTTTTCCACCACAGCATCTCCCTGAGTACTGTTGGGAACCAATTTACAATAAACGGATTCCTGAAGCATCAAAAATCCGTTTTTCATAAGAAATTTACGGAAGTCTCTGTAATCCTTTCTGTTTTTTGAAGTGAGTACGGGAAGGTCAAACATCACCATTATTCTCATAAATCTATAACTCATTATTGTAAAATTTAATCATTGATAAATCATTTTCATTTAATGCGTCAAATACGCTTTTCGTATATATTTTTATTGCATTGGTAACATATTCACAGCGACCGTTGATATAAACTTCATTTTGCAGCAATCGCAATATTTCTCTTTTTTCATCAGTTTCAAATTTCGAAAGATTTATTTTTTTGACACATCTGTCCACAAGTACCCTGAACGGCTCCATCAGATCGCACGCCAGATTAAATTGATTAAACATGTTACTGTGAAACAATCCAAGCTGTGTAATGTATCCGTTGGCGGAAACTTCTCTTGTGAAACAGGAAAGAATTATTCCGTATCCGTAATTTAATGCCGCATTAATATTACATTCCTGCGTTCTTGTAAAATCCATTCCGAATAACACATTAAAATATACTTTTGCCGCATGCCCTTCTCTGTTGCTCTCGTCCGCATACATAATGTCCTTAACATAGTCAAGAAGCATCTCCGACTCTGTTTCGTTTCCTAGTTCTAATAGATATTCTGCCTGTTTTCGTATTTTTTCACCTACGATTTCCGTCCATACGGATTTTTTTATATCCTCTTTCCATTGGATCTGATTTCGTACTTTTATGCTTGTATCGTGGGAGCCGTAATACGGTATTAATTCCGAAGAAGGATTGCGTTTTTCATCGCAAAATATTATTTTGACCTTCTTTTTGGTCAGCTCGCTTAACAACGCGGCGGTAAGTGACGCCGCGGTTGTCTCTATTATAAGCATGTAAATTTCATCTATATGAACCTGTTTATATTCCGGTTCATCGCCCGTTATGCCGCTTCCTATTCTGCGAACATACATAAATCCGTTTTGATAATCTAATTTTGCAGGATTGGAAATGACAACGGTACGCCAACTCATACGGTTAACAGGTCTATTCTCTTTTCATAGACCCCCGTGACAGATTGGTTTATAAGCTGGAATGTGGTAAAGTTGCTTATGTTTTTGTTAAATAGTAGAGCACCGGAGTATTCTTTACCTCCCACCAATAACAGATTAGCCATCGGTTTTCCGATACTTGAAATTTTTAAAATTTCAAGTATCACCTTTACCTGACTGTTAAGGTCTAATGTCTTAAAAGTCTCATATCCGTCTGTAAGTTTATCTCCTATTGAGTTAGAACGTTTAGAATATATTCCGTCTACATGCTTTTTAAGTAGTATATTATATATATTTATATTCTTTTCTCTTGTTACTGTAAATTTTTCACTCTTCTTACCGTTTTCTTCCGTATCTTTG
>NZ_BAAHYP010000022.1:0-3211 GCF_054657495.1 Howardella ureilytica
AAGAAGTTTTGCTATCTCCGGGAGAGAGACCCCAAGCCTGTATAGCTGCGCTCCATAGGAATGTCGGAGAAGATGTGGATGAATGGAAGGCAGCTTTGGATTGGAACAGTGGGCGGCGTCCCCATACTTTTTCAGAATGCGCTGCACGTTGTCCTCAGACATCATTTCTCTGCCACCTTTTGCAGTCGGATAGAAAAGGTAATCGTCCGGGTTCTCTTTGGGATGGTAAAGATGGCAGTAATACTTGTAGTTTTTTAGAAAAGAATCCTCCGGGATGGGAACGATACGCGGCTTATTTCCTTTGCCGGTGATTCGGATGTACGGATACTTTTCATTTATAATGACGTCTTTTAACTGGACAGAACGCATTTCAGCAAGCCGCGCCCCGGTTGAGAACAGGAACAGGATAATGAAGCGATCCCGTACCCCTATCTTTGTCTGGGGCGGCTGCGCGAGGAGCAGTTCAATATCTGCCTTATCCAGCCAGTTATGGCGTTTCGGATACGTTTTCTTGTGCTTCACAGTAGAAATGCTGATTTGCAGGGGTACAAGCTCCATATCACGGGTAGCGGCATATTTCAGGTATGCCTTTATCCCGGACAGCCGGACATTTCGTGTGCCAACACTGTTGCTG
The DNA here is from genome assembly GCF_054657495.1 of Howardella ureilytica. Taxonomy (NCBI): domain Bacteria; kingdom Bacillati; phylum Bacillota; class Clostridia; order Eubacteriales; genus Howardella; species Howardella ureilytica. The sequence continues at coordinate 635 of NZ_BAAHYP010000022.1, forward strand.
TTGGCAACGCTGCTCAAAAATCCGCGGATAACTTCTTCCGTGACAAAATCAGTCGTGATCTGGTCAACAGTTTTTGAGTAGGTTTCGTAGAGATAGATGCGGAAAGCGTTCAGTGACTGGCAGTAAGTTTCGATTGTCCGTTCGCTATGAAGTTCAGAGCGCAAGTGGTTGAAAAAATCCTTTGTGTAGATGAAAAACATCTTTTTCGGCTTTTGTTTATTCTTCCGCATAGACCACACCGATTCCTTTCTCAAGGGCGTCCAGCTTCTCCCGGTAGACTGGGAAAAGCTGTGAGGTGATATGCAGATAGTACAGAGTATAGCGGATGTGCTTGTGTCCCATGTACCTGCAAAGATACTGAATCCAGTTATAGAAATCTTCTCCTGCGTCAGCGCATTTTTTAATGTTTTGAACGGCAAAGAGATGGCGGAGACCATGCGTTGTAAACCTTTTTCCGGGCAGTTCCAATAACCCTGCTTTTTTGAGTATGGCCTGAAAAATCTTGCTGACATCACCGCTTGTCATGTGTTCCCGTTCCTGGTTAGGCTTGAAAAAATGAGTACGGTCAGGGAACTGCTTCTGGTAATACCGGTCAAAACGGTAGCATAAATCCAGAAGGTCATCCGACAAAGGAAGCTCCCTGTCTTTCATGCCCTTCGATTGGTAGATACAGATCGTCCCTTTGGGAAAATCAATATCTGACACCTTCAGGTTGCACGCTTCGGAGCTGCGGAGGCCACAACAGTAAACCAGCCGGAAGAATACCGGGAACATCGTGTCTTTATACGGATATGTCTCTGTTGGGATCAGCTTTGTGTCAACCGTTTCAAAAAACAGTGCAAGCTGTTCATCCGTAAACAGATGGGGTTCCTCTGCCTTTGGCCTCTTAATCCGGTAATTCGGGACATAAGCGTTTAAGCCAAGTGACTGCTGGTATTCCCCGATATGCTTCATTGTCAAGACCCGCCGCGCCATGTGGTGCCGGGATGGAGAATCGGAGCTGTGAATCCATGTTTCGGCAATCTCCTTTGTCAGCAGGGTGGCTTCTGGATACTCTCTGGCGCAGAAAGTATCAAAGTCGTCAAGGAAAAACCCAATAAACTTTAACTGCAAGCCGGAACGGTGCCGGATGGTAAGCATTTCTTCCATGACAGGGCCAAATTTACTTGCGTACATCAGTATTCCTCCCTTCGGCAAGGGATCAGAGAGATATCTAACGCACACCTCTTCATTTTTGCTTCATCCGTTGAGAGATACACGCGGACAGAGTTTTTGTCGATATGCCCTAACATTTCGGAAATGAGAGGCAAAGGCGTTCCTGACTGCAAAAGCCGCGACGCAAAAGTGCGCCGGTAAATGTGGAGGCCATCGTGCGGGAGATTTTCATAGGACTCCGTTCCCTGTGTGCGGTATTTCATCCTGTAATGCCTGCGGGCCAGCTTTTTTATCGGGCCTACGGACGTGACAAAAATATATTCCTGTTCACAATCCCGGCGCTCGTTTAGGATGTAGTCAATAATGGCGTTTTGTGTAGCGCTGTCTATGGGAATCTCAAGGTCAACGCCCGTCTTTTTCTGGCGGATATGGATGGTCTCTTTTTCCCAGTCGATGTCGCAGAACCTCAATGCCCGGATGTCGCAGCTTCGGAGACCGGTGTGCAGCGCCAACAGGAGAATCGCCTGATCCCTCTTGTTGACAAGGCTGTCCGGCTCATCTTCCAGAAGGGCTGCCTCTACCTTTTCGTCAATCGTAGTAATGATCTTGTTTCTGGACTGGCGGATTTTGGGCAGAGCATACGGAAGGGTCTTGCAGGCTGTGTAACCGGCATCTGTCGCAAACCGCAGGAACTTTTTCAGGACACACAATTCCGTCTGGAACCCTTTCAGATTTCGGTTCTTGAACCGGTCTGTCTGGAAATAGTCCAGAAGGTTTTGGTTTCTTACATCGGAAAACTTTGTAATACCTACGCTTTCCAGATAAAGAAGAAGCCTGCGGGCTATAGAACTGTACGACTTTATGGTAGCCGGATATTTGCCTTCCTCTTTCATAACTTTCTGAAATTCAACAAGAAGGTTTTTATATTCATCAGTTTCAGGAAGTTCCGGGGTGAAACACAGATAATGACGCCATTCTGTCAGCGTTCCGGCCTGCTGTTCTGCCAGCAGATGGACGAACCTGTGCAGTGCTTTCCAATCAACATAGGATGCACTAAGCAAAGAAGCCGGGTCGTGATCCAGAGAATTGACCAATTCAAGGCAGAGTGTCAGTTCAAACGGCTGATCCAGACTTTTTAAGTGTTCTACCAGCATTTCAGTAAAGCGTTTGTAACGGTCAAGCACAGCATGGGACGTTGTGCCTAACCGTATGATTGTGGCGATGGTTTCGTCAACGAGATGACGGAACCCTTGTTCATCAAATTTCATAGGACTCCTTTCTGTGGTTGGTGACTTGCTATCACCTACACTATATCAGAAAGGATGAAGTAGCTTAGAATTAGACCGATACTTTTTGTTTGGCGTGGCGATTTTACAGGCTTCATCACATATTTATCGGCATAACTAATTACCCGGCATTAAA
>NZ_BAAHYP010000023.1:0-2969 GCF_054657495.1 Howardella ureilytica
ACCTCTGTCCTATCTACCTCGTAGTCTACAAGGAATCTCTCTACTTAACGTATTGGATAACTCATCTTAGGGGGGGCTTCACGCTTAGATGCTTTCAGCGTTTATCCTTTCCGGACTTGGCTACTCGGCTATGCACTTGGCAGTACAACCGATACACCAGTGGTCCGTACATCCCGGTCCTCTCGTACTAGGGACGGCTCCCTTCAATTATCCCACGCCCACGCCGGATAGGGACCGAACTGTCTCACGACGTTCTGAACCCAGCTCGCGTACCGCTTTAATGGGCGAACAGCCCAACCCTTGGGACCTGCTACAGCCCCAGGATGCGATGAGCCGACATCGAGGTGCCAAACCACTCCGTCGATGTGAACTCTTGGGAGTGATAAGCCTGTTATCCCCAGGGTAGCTTTTATCCGTTGAGCGATGGCAATCCCACTTTCTTACCACCGGATCACTAAGTCCTAGTTTCCTATCTGCTCGGGCCGTCACCCTCGCAGTTAAGCTCCCTTCTGCCTTTGCACTCTTCGAATGGTTTCCGTCCATTCTGAGGGAACCTTTGAGCGCCTCCGATACCCTTTCGGAGGCGACCGCCCCAGTCAAACTCCCCACCAGGCATTGTCCCCCACCCAGTTTCATGAGTGTAGGTTAGAAAATCAATATAACAAGGGTGGTATCCCAACAGCGACTCCGTATAAACTGACGTCCATACTTCTCAGTCTCCCACCTATCCTGTACATGTCATATCAATCTCCAGTGCCAAGCTAGAGTAAAGCTCCATGGGGTCTTTCCGTCCTGGCGCAGGTCGCCAGCATCTTCACTGGCATTTCAATTTCACCGGGTGTATTGTCGAGACAGTGCCCAAATCATTACGCCTTTCGTGCGGGTCGGAACTTACCCGACAAGGAATTTCGCTACCTTAGGACCGTTATAGTTACGGCCGCCGTTTACTGGGGCTTGGATTCAAAGCTTCGCTTGCGCTAACCTCTCCTCTTAACCTTCCAGCACCGGGCAGGCGTCAGCCCATATACTTCACCTCTCGGTTTCGCATAGACCTGTGTTTTTGCTAAACAGTTGCTTGGGCCTATTCACTGCGGCTGATGTATCCATCAGCACCCCTTCTCCCGAAGTTACGGGGCATTTTTGCCGAGTTCCTTAACAATACTTCTCCCGTCGACCTTAGGATTCTCTCCTCATCCACCTGTGTCGGTTTGCGGTACGGGTACTGCATACACTATAGTGACTTTTCTTGGCAGTTTATTCAGCTCTTTCGGTACTTCTGTTTTTCCCTATCGTTTGTATCCCTATCCTTCCGTTAAGGTGTTTGCCCCTAACCGGACCTCTACAAACAATCAAGTTCCTTCACTTGACTCACCTCTTTAAACCGCGTCCTCACAGTTCTGATATACAGTAGTGCAGGAATATCAACCTGCTGTCCATCGACTACGTCTTTCGACCTCGCCTTAGGCCCCGACTAACCCAGGGAAGACAAGCTTTACCCTGGAAACCTTGGATATTCGGTCCTGAAGATTCTCACTTCAGTCTCGCTACTCATTCCGGCATTCTCTCTTCTTAGCCCTCCACTGCTCTTTATCAGTACAGCTTCTACGAACTAACAACGCTCCTCTACCGATTCTTACGAATCCCTGAGCTTCGGTGTAGTGTTTTAGCCCCGTGTATTTTCGGCGCATCACCTCTCGACTAGTGAGCTGTTACGCACTCTTTCAATGTATGGCTGCTTCTGAGCCAACATCCTAGCTGTCTATGAAGTCACACATCCTTTCACACTTAACACTACCTTTGGGACCTTAGCTGCAGATCTGGGCTCTTTCCCTTTTGACCATCCGACTTATCTCATATGGTCTGACTCCTTCTCATCATCTAACTGCCATTCGGAGTTTGATATTCTTCGGCAAACTTTGACGCCCCCTAGGAAATTCAGTGCTCTACCTGCAGTAGACTAAAGAAAGGCTAGCCCTAAAGCTATTTCGAGGAGAACCAGCTATCTCCGAGTTCGATTGGAATTTCTCCCCTACCCACAAGTCATCACCACCTTTTTCAACAGATGTGTGTTCGCGCCTCCATTGCCTCTTACAGCAACTTCACACTGCTCATGGGTAGATCACCCGGTTTCGGGTCTACACATACAGATCTTCGCGCTTTTAACGCTCGCTTTCACTTCGGCTCCGGACCTCTTAGCCCTTAACCTACCTGTATGCGTAACTCGCCGGACCGTTCTACAAAAAGTACGCAGTCGCACTTTAACGTGCTTCCACAGTTTGTAAACACAAGGTTTCAGGTTCTCTTTCACTCCCCTCCCGGGGTCCTTTTCACCTTTCCTTCACAGTACTATTACTCTATCAGTCACCGGTTAGTATTTAGCCTTACGGAGTGGTCTCCGCTCGTTCATACGGGATTCCTCGTGTCCCGTACTACTCTGGATACTGCCGGCTTCTCTCGGATTTCGATTACGCGACTCTCACGCCTATCGTTTGTCTTTCCATACAATTCATCTATCCTTGATCTTGCCTTATGGCAGTCCTAACCCCATACACTTACATGCATGGTTTGGGCTCTTTCCCGTTCGCTCGCCGCTACTTAGGAAATCGATGTTTCTTTCTCTTCCTGAAGCTACTTAGATGTTTCAGTTCGCCTCGTTCCCCCTGTATACCTATGGATTCAGTATACAGTACTTAAGGTTCTCTTAAGTGGGTTCCCCCATTCGGATATCTGCGGATTAACGGATATTTGCTCCTCCCCGCAGCTTTTCGCAGCTTGTCACGTCCTTCATCGGCTTCCGGTGCTTAGGCATCCACCTTGTGCTCTTGTTTACTTGACCTTTTATAAAACTTCCCCGCAAAACCTTTCGGCTTTGCGTTCTATTTTATCCTTGATGACTCAACCTAGCGTAGTCTCGTCACCAAGCATTGATGTCTTTCTTATCATATGCAGTTTTCAAGGAACAATCATAG
>NZ_BAAHYP010000024.1:0-2217 GCF_054657495.1 Howardella ureilytica
TAACTGCAGAAGTTATTGATAACGATGACGGAACATATACGGTTAAGTATGCCAACTTACAAAAGAACAAAGACGGAAATGCCATTGAATACACAATAAGTGAAGACAGCGTTGACGGCTATACGGCAGACAAAACCGCAGCAAAGAACGGTGAGACAATCACCAATACTCATACTCCTGAAGTTATTGATATTACGGTTACAAAGAACTGGATTGATGATAACAACAGAGACGGAATCAGACCGGGTGCAAATGACTTTGCATCAAAACTTCATTTGATGAACGGCGAGACAGAAGTAACGGGAGTTGTACCGAGCGTTGTTGACAACAACGACGGAACATATACCGTAAAATACACAAATCTTGCAAAGAACGCGGCAGGCACGCCTATAACATACAGTGTAAAAGAGGATGCCGTAAGCGGATATACAACAGACAACAACACGGCGCTCAACGGAGGAGTAATTACCAATACCCATACTCCTGAGAGAACAAACGTAGTTGTAACAAAGAAGTGGGATGACAACAACGATCAGGACAGAGTAAGACCTGGTGCGGATGAATTCGCTTCCAAGCTTCATTTGCTTGCCGACGGTACTGAGGTTGACGGAGTAACGGCTGAAGTTGTTGATAACAATGACGGAACATATACTGTCACTTATTCCGATGTTCTGAAATATGAGAACGGCAACATTATTGTTTACGGTATAACCGAAGATGATATTGCGGGATATTCATCATCTCAGGATGTTGTATATGAAGGTGAAGTATTGGTTAATGTTCATAAAGTTAAGGAAAACAACGGTGAAAACGGCGGAAACAAAGACAATACAGATAATAACTCCAATAATAATTTAAATAACAAGAGTGACAAAAAGGTAGACACAGCCGATCATAGTAACAATATGATCTACTATGTATTGATTGCAATTTCCGCAACAGGCATTATAAGTGCCGCTGCCGTTGCAGGAAGAAAGAAACATTAATAACCTTAATGACTTAAAAGTCTTATAAGACAGTCGGAATCGGCATAGCCGGTTTCGGCTGTTTTTATTTTAATTCGTTTTTATATTAAATAATAAAAAATTGATAAAAAATCAAAAAAAAATCAATGGGATTAAAGCCCATTGATTTAGCAAGATGGTCACTGAGGGGGTGTGACCGGATACCACACCTGATTAGGGTGCAGAGTATATGATATTGATATAAATGATATAATCATTTATCATGTAGATATTAACATATTAAAATTGTAAAAACAAGTAGGAGAAAAACTATGCATTTTGTGCTTTTCAACATAGGAAACATACCTATACACGGATATGGCCTTATGATTGGAATCGGAATTGTTGTTGCATTTATTGTACTTGAATTCAGAGCCAAACAATTAAAGCTTAACAGTAATATAGCTTGGATAGCAGGTATCATAGGCGGAATTACGGGTTTTGCCGGAGGGAAGCTTCTCTACATGATTGTTGAGTGGGAAGATACTGTCAGGGATCCGTTAGGAGCATTAATTCGTTCAGAGGGATTTGTTGTTTACGGAGGCCTTATAACCGGAGTAATCTGTGCATTTATATATGTAAAAGCAAAGAAAGTTTCTTTTTTTGAATATTTTGACCTTATTATTCCGGAAGTTGCATTGGCACAGGGATTTGGACGAATAGGATGTTTCTTTGCGGGTTGCTGTTACGGAAGAGAGGCTCATGACCATGAGTGGGGCGTTGTTTTCCCTGATACGGGACTTGCTCCGAGCGGAACGGCTCTCATACCTACACAGATATATTCTTCCATAGGAGATTTTGCCATATTTTTTATTCTTATTGCCGTTGCCGGATACAATAATAAATCAGGAAAAGGATTTAAGGGATTAATAGCCGGTCTTTATATTATATTATACAGTGTCGGAAGATTTGCGATTGAATTCTTAAGAGACGATCCGAGAGGAGCAGTCGGAACATTATCAACTTCACAGTTTATTGCCATATTTACGGCAGCTTTAGGTATTGTAATACTTATTATTCAAAGTAAAAGAAATAAAAAGGCAATATCAGATTCCATTTAATAATATAACGCTCGTCTTCGAGATACTTATTACGGATTAATGACTGTATATACGTCTTAATCGAAGGCTGAGCGTTTTTTTGATGTAGTGAACTACTCCGACTTATAGAAGCCGGAGCTTCTTGCTTCAACCACTACTGCTTGGCTAATACC
>NZ_BAAHYP010000025.1:0-1839 GCF_054657495.1 Howardella ureilytica
AGTTCTTTGAAAATCAAATAGTAAGACAACCCTGAAGATTCCAAAAGAATTTCAGTAATGAAACGATACTTAAGTTTCTATATTTCTAACTAAAAAAGAAATAGCCAGTTTTTTATGAGAGTTCGATCCTGGCTCAGGATGAACGCTGGCGGCGTGCTTAACACATGCAAGTCGAACGGAGTTTATAAGACAGATTCCTTCGGGATGAAGACTTATAAACTTAGTGGCGGACGGGTGAGTAACGCGTGGGTAACCTGCCTTACACAGGGGGATAGCAGTTGGAAACGACTGGTAATACCGCATACCTTGCATTAGTTGCATGACTTATGCAAGAAAGATTTATCGGTGTAAGATGGACCCGCGTCTGATTAGCTAGTTGGTACGGTAACGGCGTACCAAGGCGACGATCAGTAGCCGGCCTGAGAGGGTGAACGGCCACATTGGGACTGAGATACGGCCCAGACTCCTACGGGAGGCAGCAGTGGGGAATATTGCACAATGGAGGCAACTCTGATGCAGCGACGCCGCGTGAGCGAAGAAGTATTTCGGTATGTAAAGCTCTATCAGTAGGGAAGATAATGACGGTACCTACAGAAGAAGCCCCGGCTAAATACGTGCCAGCAGCCGCGGTAATACGTATGGGGCAAGCGTTATCCGGATTTACTGGGTGTAAAGGGAGTGTAGGCGGCAGTACAAGTCAGGAGTGAAAACTTGGGGCTCAACCCCAAGACTGCTTTTGAAACTGTACAGCTAGAGTGTAGGAAGGGCAAGCGGAATTCCTGGTGTAGCGGTGAAATGCGTAGATATCAGGAAGAACACCGGTGGCGAAGGCGGCTTGCTGGACTATAACTGACGCTGAGACTCGAAAGCGTGGGGAGCGAACAGGATTAGATACCCTGGTAGTCCACGCTGTAAACGATGAATACTAGGTGTTGGGTCTCGATAGAGATTCGGTGCCGAAGCAAACGCATTAAGTATTCCACCTGGGGAGTACGTTCGCAAGAATGAAACTCAAAGGAATTGACGGGGACCCGCACAAGCGGTGGAGCATGTGGTTTAATTCGAAGCAACGCGAAGAACCTTACCAGGTCTTGACATCCTGCTGCCCGGTCAGTAATGTGACCTTTTCTTCGGAACAGCAGAGACAGGTGGTGCATGGTTGTCGTCAGCTCGTGTCGTGAGATGTTGGGTTAAGTCCCGCAACGAGCGCAACCCTCATCTATAGTAGCCAGCATTTCGGATGGGCACTCTATAGAGACCGCCGGGGATAACCCGGAGGAGGATGGGGATGACGTCAAATCATCATGCCCCTTATGGCCTGGGCTACACACGTGCTACAATGGCACTAAACAAAGTGAGGCGAGACAGTGATGTTAAGCAAAGCACAAAAACAGTGTCCCAGTTCGGATTGTAGTCTGCAACTCGACTACATGAAGCCGGAATCGCTAGTAATCGCAGATCAGCATGCTGCGGTGAATACGTTCCCGGGTCTTGTACACACCGCCCGTCACACCATGGGAGTCGGAAACGCCCGAAGCCGGTGGCCTAACCGTAAGGAAGGAGCCGTCGAAGGCGGGTTCGGTGACTGGGGTGAAGTCGTAACAAGGTAGCCGTATCGGAAGGTGCGGCTGGATCACCTCCTTTCTAAGAGAAGAGGAAGAAGTAGGGGTTGTCTTACTATTTGATTTTCAAAGGAATTTGAAAAGTAAAGAAATGGTTGGTGGCGATACGGATAAGGGAAACACCCGTACACATCTCGAACACGATGGTTAAGCCTTTCACGGTCTGGGATACTATACTGGAGACGGTATGGGAAAGCAGATGGTTGCCAACCTTTTA
>NZ_BAAHYP010000026.1:0-1067 GCF_054657495.1 Howardella ureilytica
ACCGTATTGCATATTGTCGCCGGTTTTCGGCGTTGTATCTGTTTTGTCGGTATTGTTTTCCGAATTCTTTACATTGTCCGAAGATACCGGATCTTCATGCTTTTCACCTGAAGGAGGCGTAGGATCTTCATATATATATCAAACATTATTAAACCAGCGTTTTGCGTATGCTTTTAAAAATGAATCAATCTCCTGCGTGAACTGCTCTTTAGGAATACTTACACCTCCAAGCTTATACTTGAATCTTACGTTTTCCTCCGAATCCTGGTTATTCCAAGATATTTCTACATTATCACCAACTTGCTGAAAATAGATATCCGCAAGAATCGCACCTCCAGATGCCGGATGCCATCTATGACGAAAGTCCCACTCGTCAAGCTGATCATAATATATATCAAACAATTTATCATCATCCGTATCGAACTCACGTGCATTAATGTCCTTAATCGCAGCATATTCGCCTTCCACATCAACCGGATATGGATCATCAACCATGTGATCAAGAAAATTACGAAGCCATAAAGCAAGTTCATCAAGATTCCACCTCGTTGTCAAATTGCGGTTATCTCTTTCAAAAGCCAGAATATTATCTCCGTTTATAAGCATTGACATTTGTGTTTCGTGCTTATCGTCAAAAAATTCATATTTAATAGAGAATGTAGATATTTCTCCTGAAACAATGGTTTTCATGGTTATCACTTTCCTTTCCTGATTCTATTATACTCTGCTCTTGTTATTTTGCCGGATTCCAATAATTGCCTGAGAACTTGTGTCGGAATATCTCTCGGCTTAGATACCTCATAAGAATGATAACCGTTATTTGATGTGTTATCCGGCTGAAATTTTACAACAATACCATTATCAGTAACATTATATAATTGCTTTCCATACGAAATCCCGGTATCCAAGAGTCCCTGTCCTTAACCGCAACCCTTGATCTAAACTGCCGATGATAGTTCTCTACCTCAGATATATCCCCACATTTTGAATAATCGGGAGCGACAAAGTATTTAACACCTCGAAATCGTTCAAGGTAAAATTCATGCAATTCCTTCACGGTAAAAAAT
>NZ_BAAHYP010000027.1:0-915 GCF_054657495.1 Howardella ureilytica
CAAATAAAGGCAAGATAGTTGAAAGTGACGGGTCTACGGTTATAAACATATATTATGACAGACCGGAAATGACCATTACATTCATATATTATAATCCGGTTACGGGAGAAGAGGATCACAGAGAGAGCTTCAGTGCGGTATACGGACATGTTACAAGCGGTGTAATAAATTATGATCATAAATACAGATATTACGATCTCGATAAAAATGCTGAAAACGGATCGATAATTTCTTATTTTAATTACTTTGGTCCTAATATGGCGGACGATTACCATATTGTGTATAACGGAATGAAACTGAAAGAGGAAGCAGATAAAAAGTATACTTTGTTGTATCATATGCAGGATCCGGACGGTACGTGGAAGCACGAAAGCTACAAGAAAATTGAATATCTTCCGGGGACCGGAAGGCGTGGAAGTACATTTCATCCAAGTGACAGGGCCTATGTTGGATATTATTACTGGACAAACAGTGAAGATGAATTTACGACGGATGTATCAGACTCCAATAAAGAACTGTTTCCGTATGCAGGTAAGGAGCAGACCATAGTAACGGCTGACGGAGGAAATCCGGTAAATGATTATGACGGAGACGGAAAAAGCTGGTTACATATATATTGGAAAAGACAGGCATATAATTTAAAGTTTTACGGGGCAGACAATGAAGAGGTTTCCATTTTAAACGGAGCACCTCTTTCATATGCCAAAGAGAGCCTTAACAATCCCGTGAGACATCAGTCAGTTCCGGAGGATTATATTTTTATGGGATGGTATCTCACACCGGATTTCTCTGAGGGAACGGAACTGGATTCGGATAATTATATAATGCCAATGCAGGATATGACAATATATGCAAAGTGGCAGCCTCAGGATGTGACGGTTACGGTTGAAGGCAACGGAGCGGATTCAAAACTTA
>NZ_BAAHYP010000028.1:0-909 GCF_054657495.1 Howardella ureilytica
TAAATAAAGGCAAGATAGTTGAAAGTGACGGCTCTACGGTTATAAACATATATTATGACAGACCGGAAATGACCATTACGTATATATATTATAATCCGGATACGGGAGAAGAGGATCACAGAGAGAGTTTCAGTGCAGTATACGGTCATCTCACAAGCGGAATAGTAAGTTATGATTCCCGCTATTTATTTTACAGTCGTGAAGGTATTGGACCTAAATATACGTTTTCATCGTTGTTTGAAGAAATTGGATCTTACATGTCGGATGACTATCATGTTGAATATCATGCAAGAAAATTGGAAGAAGAACCAATAAGTGAGAGTGTAATGGTTTTTCACTTTCAGAGCCCGGACGGCACGTGGAAGCATGAAATATATAAAACTGCAAGTGTTAAAAACGGAAAAACGGATTATAGAAGGTTTGTCAGCGGAGCTCTGGCATATCCCGCATATTATTATTGGACGGACAGCGCCGATGAATTTACAACGGATGTATCCGAATCAAATAAAGATCTGCACGCATATCATGATAAAGATAACATATATATCTACGAAGACGGTAAATTGATTAACGACTACGACGGCGACGGAAAAAGTTATTTGCATATATATTGGAAAAGACAGGCATATAATTTAAAGTTTGATGGAACCGACAACGACGATGTTTCATTGTTAAACGGTGCTCCGCTTTCATATGTGAATGACACCCTTAACAATCCCGTAAGACCGCAGTCGGTTCCGGATGATTATATCTTTGCAGGTTGGTATCTCGCTCCGGATTTTTCTGAGGGAACGGAACTGAACAGCGATAATTACGTAATGCCTATGCAGGATATGACAATATATGCAAAGTGGCAGCCTCAGGATGTGACGGTTACGGTTGAAGGTAACGGAGCGGATTCAAAACTCC
>NZ_BAAHYP010000029.1:0-748 GCF_054657495.1 Howardella ureilytica
GAGTTTCTTTATTCTGTACTTCTGAGCATTGGCTCCGTTGGCTTTCCATAAGTTTGCATTCTGACCGTTTGCGTTTGCATCCTTTCCGCCTGAAATATCAAGTCTAAAGCTTGAATCAGCGGCGCTTCCAAGCTCTATCCAATCATTTTCACTTATGCCGAGCTTTCCGATATTCGTTATCTTCTCCAGTTCAGGATGAGCCGCATCAAATGTTGTTGCGGATTCTATCTTCCAGCACTGTGCGTTCTTTAATGCATTAAGATCCCATACATCGACATTTTGACCATTTCTTACGTTTCCGCCTGAAATATCCAGAGCTTTACCGCTTACAGAGTTGATAAATATATATGAACCCTCTGCATTTCTGTATATCTTCCATGTCTGAGCATAGTTGTTGTAACTTGTCCACTGATCTACGTTTGCGCCCCTGTTAGGTGATGCTCCCGACACATCTACGGATGAATTGTATCCCGAAGATGCCGTCCTTATATAATATTCTCCGTTTTCGTTCGCCTTTTCTATACGGAATTTCTGAGCATTTGCAAAATTGCGCTCCCAGAGTCCTATATTGGCGCCGTTATTTACGCTTCCGCCTGATACGTCAAGGGCGTAGTTGGAATTTGAAGCGGAAAGAATGTTATATTCACCTTCCGCAAAGTCTTTTACCAATGTAAATCCCTTTGATTTTACTTCATTATTTGAAGCAGTTTTGATAAGATTCCACATCTGCGTCTCAGAACCGCTTATG
>NZ_BAAHYP010000030.1:0-742 GCF_054657495.1 Howardella ureilytica
AAGCTTCTTTATTCTGAATTTCTGAGCGTTTGTTTCATTGGCGCTCCACAAACCGACATTCTGACCGTTTGTGTTTTTTCCGCCTGAAATATCAAGGCTGAAATTTGTATTCGCAGCAGTTCTTAACTTGATCCACTCGTTTTCGTTGATATTTAACGCAGATAAATCGGTTATCTTCTCCAGTTCAGGGTGAGCCGCGTCAAATGTTGTTGCGGATTCTATCTTCCAGCACTGAGCGTTCTTTAATGCATTAAGATCCCATACATCGACATTTTGCCCCTTTCTTACGTTTCCGCCTGAAATATCAAGAGCCTTACCGCTTACGGAATTGATAAACACATATGAACCCTCTGCATTTCTGTATATCTTCCATGTCTGAGCATAATTGTTATAGCTCTTCCACTGATCTACGTTTGTGCCCCTGTTAGGTGATGCTCCCGACACATCTACAGATGAATTGTATCCCGAAGATGCAGTCCTTATATAATATTCTCCGTTTTCGTTCGCCTTTTCTATACGGAATTTCTGAGCATTTGCAAAATTGCGCTCCCAGAGTCCGATATTGGCGCCGTTATTTCCGCTTCCGCCTGATACATCAAGGGCGTAGTTGGAATTTGAAGCGGAAAGAATATTATATTCACCTTCCGCAAAGTCTTTTACCAATGTAAATCCCTTTGATTTTACTTCATTATTTGAAGCAGTTTTGATGAGATTCCACATCTGCGTCTCAGAACCGCTTATA
>NZ_BAAHYP010000031.1:0-599 GCF_054657495.1 Howardella ureilytica
CAACGGCAGAAGTTATTGATAACAATGACGGAACATATACGGTTAAGTATGCCAACTTACAAAAGAACAAAGACGGAAATGCCATTGAATACACAATAAGTGAAGACGGCGTTGACGGCTATACGGCAGACAAAACCGCAGCAAAGAACGGTGAGACAATCACCAATACTCATACTCCTGAAGTTATTGATATCACGGTTACAAAGAACTGGGTTGATGATAACAACAGAGACAGAATCAGACCGGTTGCAAATGATTTTGCATCAAAACTTCATTTGATGAACGGCGAGACAGAAGTAACGGGAGTTGTACCGAGCGTTGTTGACAACAATGACGGAACGTATACCGTAAAATACACAAATCTTGCAAAGAACGCAGCAGGCACGCCTATAACATACAGTGTAAAAGAGGATACCGTAAGCGGATATACAACAGACAACAACACGGCGCTCAACGGAGGAGTAATTACCAATACCCATACTCCTGAGAGAACAAACGTGGTTGTAACAAAGAAGTGGGATGATAACAACGATCAGGACAGAGTAAGACCTGATACAACGGCATTCGCAAAAGAACTTCATCTTAAAGCGGGAGAGAGA
>NZ_BAAHYP010000032.1:0-384 GCF_054657495.1 Howardella ureilytica
TTATTTTTTGTATACATTTAAAAAAAGAATCTGTAAGGTCGTTCTTTACACACATCATAATTATAAACCCCTTTTAATATAAACTACATCAATAGTAAACTAAGTTAACTATTGAGTATAGTAACACAAAAAAGCTTATTGTCAATCATTTTTTTTATATTTAATAATTGATAATAATTAATTTATATTTTGTGTATAGATGAAAAACGCAATGATTAATTTAAATAAACAAAAGAATCTATAATAACGAGCAATTGTAAAATTGAATCGGCCGACCGGCGTAAAAATCGAAAAAAAAAGACTATGCATTTGCATAGTCGGAAGTCTCTGTTAAATTAAAATTAAAGAGCATTAACAGCATTTGTAAGACGAGATACTTTTCTT
>NZ_BAAHYP010000033.1:0-337 GCF_054657495.1 Howardella ureilytica
GTCCAATGCTGCCAATTTCCGGAGTCATCCTTATAAGACCAATATTGGAATGTCTTACCCGGAACCTCCGGAGTCGGCGGAGCCGACTGCATGGTTCCGTAGAGGTATGTCTCATTAAAGTCTTTGCCCTGTACTCCCGTATCAAAATAAACGGTATATGACTTTCTTGCATAGTAGACCGAAACCGTTATGTCTCCGTTCTGCGCAATCTTTACCTGCTTCGGTTCAAGCGCCTGAAATCCCTCGTAATCACGAACTGAAGCTTTCGTATATTCTCCCACATTGCCGTTTAAAGTTTCATATTCCGTAAGAGCTTCATCGTTGTAAGTTCCGTCCG
>NZ_BAAHYP010000034.1:0-324 GCF_054657495.1 Howardella ureilytica
CTTACCACAACAAGAGCAGATTTGTGATGATGGATACCATTTACTTACTTTTACAAAGTGTTTTCCTCTATCAGCTAGTTTATATTCTAGCATAGACAAAAACATACCATATCCATTATCAAGAGTAGCTTTACCGTTACCAAAGTTTTTATTTGCCAACGCTTTCATATTTAGATTTTCAACACAAACAACATCTACATGATTGGCTATCTCAGCAGATTTCTTATGTAAAAAATCATATCTTTGGTTCTTTATATGCTTATGAAGCTTTGCAAGCTTATGCTGATGTTTTATATAATTATGTGATTTATGTTCATTCTTACG
>NZ_BAAHYP010000035.1:0-310 GCF_054657495.1 Howardella ureilytica
GTATATTTTTTCTTTGGCCTTATCCTTTGAATACAGTGTCTCATTGGCAATACTGCCTTTATCCTCTAACGGCATTCTGGTAAGCAGCGGAGTGTTCTTCTTAAGCATTTTCCTTACGGTTGCTATCGTTCCTGTATAATTTACCGTTTTCAAGCCGGAATCGTCTTTTGTTATCTCAGGAGCTTTCCATGCAATCTCGTTATCTCTGATTACGTCCCAATAGAATACTTTTCCCATGTGGTATTTATTTTTTTCATTTTTAACATATTTCAAAGTATCCTTTGTAAACTTCACGTGGTATGTATTCCCC
>NZ_BAAHYP010000036.1:0-243 GCF_054657495.1 Howardella ureilytica
GGCATGAGGATATTTCCACAACGGAAATCTATGCGGAGACTGATCCTGAAATGGCGGCAGAAGCCATTTCAAAGATGTTAGGCAAACAGCCGGTAAGGAAATGGGACTTCCTTACCGAAGATGAAAAGTTAAAAATTTTAGGACTAAAGTAGCTCAGAATTAGGCCGATACTTTCTTGCTAAACATGGTGTAAAAACTGGCTTCAGCAGAATTTATCGGTCTTATTTTTTACGAGGCATTAAA
>NZ_BAAHYP010000037.1:0-211 GCF_054657495.1 Howardella ureilytica
CTTATGCTAAGTGATAAGATTGATAATTACAAAGCTACAAAGTCTTTTGGTAAGCAAACACCTGCCATGTACAAGACAGATTTTCCTTTTCTTAAAGAAGTGGATAGTCTTGCTCTTGCAAATGTACAGCTTAACTTAGAACAAGCATTTAGAAATTGTTTTTCTTCAAAGCATTGCAAGTTTCCAAAGTATAAATCATTAAAAAGGACAA
>NZ_BAAHYP010000038.1:0-208 GCF_054657495.1 Howardella ureilytica
CTCCGTTTACTTCGGCTCCGTCTCCGAGAAGGTGGAGTTTTGCCTTGAATGCATCTGCGTCCGGTCTGATTCCGTCCTGATTATTTCCGTCTTCCCATCTCTTGGTTATCGTAATCTCAGTGGTATCAGGCGTATGAACGTTTGTTATCGTTCCTCCGTTTACCGCGCTGTTGTTATCCGTTGCATATCCCGCTATCGCTCCTTCGCT
>NZ_BAAHYP010000039.1:0-203 GCF_054657495.1 Howardella ureilytica
ATACCTTACTCTCCAATCCGCACTCTTTTGCTTATCCCACTTGGCATACACAACCATATCATTCTCTATCTTTTCATTGATGTCAAAAGGAGTATTAAATTCAGGATCCTTATACCATCCTCCGAACCAATAGCCCTTTTTTTCCGGAATCATTGAGAGCTCTCTGTGTACCGTGTAATTTTTCTGTATCTTTACGGAGTCCG
>NZ_BAAHYP010000040.1:0-202 GCF_054657495.1 Howardella ureilytica
ATTACTTTAGAGGAATGGAATCACGATGCAGACCACGTACATATTTTATTTAGAGGTCAGCCAAACACTAACATATCTAAATTTATAAATGCTTATAAATCAGCTAGTAGTAGACTTATTAAAAAAGAATATCCAACCATTAAAAAATCGCTTTGGAAGGAAATGTTCTGGTCGCAAAGCTACTGCCTTATCAGTACAGGTG